>CAZBIU010000104.1:0-19487 GCA_964491625.1 uncultured Myxococcales bacterium | reverse complement strand
GCTTTCTCGGCCAAGAAACGGACCACACTGGTCGCCAGCGCGACGGACAACTCCCAGTTGCTTGGATACTGGGCAACAAGCTTGCTTGCCACAGGCGTGCGGTCGGTATGACCAGATACCTGGATCTGCTTGTCAGGAATCGTGACCAGGGCCTCGGCCACCCGGGTCAGGACCTCTTCACCACGCTTCGAGATCTCGGCCTCGCCCGGGTCGAACAGGATCTTGTCGACCAGGCCCACGCGCAGCCGGCCACCGGTCTCCTCCAGGTTGATCTCGCCGCGCGCGATCTCGTCCTTCATCTTCTCCTGAAAACTCTGGTAGGTGCCCTTGAGCTCGCTGAGCTCGCCTTCTTTCGCCTGCATGGTCTTGACCAGATCTGCCTTGGACGTCTCCAGCGCGTCGGCCTCGGCTTCCAGCCCCTCGATGCGCTTTCCCAAGTCAGCGATTTGCGCCTTCGCTGCCTTGATCTCTTGCCTGGCTGCGCCGGTCAGGGCAAGGGCCTGCTCGCGACCCCGGTACTGCACAAGCGCGACGGCCCCGATGCCAATCACGGCCAGCCCCAGCAGCAGCAGAGGAAGTCGCGAGGGCGTTCGCAGATGCGGCGGGACAATGATGGGAGGAATGTCCGACATGCGCCGATTCTTGTCCCAATTCGCTTGGCGAGCAACCAGCGATTCGTGCGGCCACCTACAGCCGCTGCAGCTTGTGGCCCAGCTCGTCGATAAGGGCCTGACGCGCCGGCGATGGCGCCGGCGATGGATCGTCGACGGCGCCCCACAGCCAGCGGCCGTTCCACGCCAGTTCGACCTCGCCATTGAGCGGGTCTTTCAAAGTCTCCGTGCCTTCGCCCGGAACGTCTGCCTTGGGCAACTTGGCCAGACTCCGGAAGGCGGCGACCATGCCACGCGCATCGCTTGCGTCCTTGCCCTCGACGGCGAACAGGCGAAAATGCACGCCATCGATCTGGTAGGGTGCGGAAGCGGCGTCGTGCAGAAAAGGATGGCCAAGAAAGTCCCGGGCGGTCAGCTTCTCCGCGCGAGGCTGCTTGCCCTCGCCGGGAAAGCAGGCGAGCACCGGCGGCAACCCGCGCTTGCCGGGCAGCTTCGCGGCGATCTTCTCGGCGAACATGGGCAAAATGGCCGGGTCGCCTCCACCCGGAAGCGCCAGCTTGACGTAGTAGTCGCCCGCGACGAATTCCAGATGGTCGGGGGCCACGCTGCCCTCCAGCTTGCCCGGCATCTTCGGACTGCCCGGCAACCGTTCTTGCGAGTAGATTCCGAAGGCCCGGATCGGATCGCGATGGCGAAACAGATCCGCTGTGAGCACGACCTTCTTCGCGTTCATGAAGCTTGCGGAGGTCAGCTCTTGAAAGTCGAAATTGAGAAAAGCGTCCGCGCCGCCGTCGTTGAATTCGAACAACGACTCGGGCGTGTACGTGGTCGGTGCCGACTCAAGCTTCCAGCCGTCGATGTGTGGGAGGAGCTTGCCGCCCGCAAAATCGCCGGCTGCCAGCACGAGCAAAAGCGGGACCAGCACCAGCTTCAAATCAAAAACTCCCGCGGCACCTCGCGCAACCTGACGATGTCGCGGACCCGTGCACGCACGTCGAAGCCCTTGGCGCAAACCACCTGACACGTGTCGCAGTCGTCGCACGGCTGTGCGGGCAGATTGAGCGCAAGCACCAGCGACTGGGCCGCCTCGCGATTCTTGTAGGCGTGCCCGTACATATAGCCACGCATGAGATCGGGAATGGGCAGATTCTGCAGGCACGGCTCCAAGCACTGCTCGCAACCCTGGCAATAGAGCCCCGCCAGCTTCTGGTCCTGCAGCTTCTCGCTGTCTGCGGGCGTGAGCGCGGGCGCGTGCATGACCGCAAGGTCGTCTTGAAGTTGATCGAATGTGGTGAAGCCCGGAATCGACGTGTGCACGTTCGGATCGCGCAAGGCCCAGCGCAGGGCGGCCTTCATGTCGATGGGCTTGGTCTTTTCCTTGTCCCAGAAAACGCCGGCCTGGGTCTTCATGGCCACGATGCCCAGTCCCGCCGCCGCCGCCTCGCCGATCGCCTTCTGCACTTCCAGGTGGTGATCCTGCTTGAAATTGTAGGAGGTCAGCACCACGTCGTAGAGCTTGCCTTCGATCGCCGCACGCAGGACGTCCGGCTCGTTCTTGTGGGTCGACACGCCGATGAAGCGGGTCTTGCCCTCCTGCTTGGCTTTCTCCAGCCCTGCCAGCATGGCGTCGTGCAGAACACCTTCGCGCGCGGTCTGCGCGTGCAGGTAGAGAACGTCCACGTGGTCTAGACCCAGGCGTTTCAAGCTGATGTCGAGCTTCTCGGAGATCTCCCCGGCGCGGGTGCCCCTGCCGAAGAGCCCGGTCCCGCGGTCGAGCGTGCTGACGAAGACCTTGGTGCAAATCGCGAACGAATCGCGCCGGCGCGAAGGCAGGAAGGTGCCGAGCATCTCTTCGTTGCGGCCGTCTTGGTACCCGTGCGCGGTGTCGAGCAAGACCATGCCCCCGTCGAGCGCGGCTTTCACCAGATTGGGATTGTCGGCATTCATAACGCCCATGCTGACCAGCGGCACCTCGATGCCGGTGCGCCCCAGCTTGCGGCGCTGCAAGGTCGCCTGAACCGGCGCCTCGGGCTTGGGCGGCTCCGGTGCTGCAGCCATCGGCGTAGGCGCCGACGGCTTGCTCTCGACCACGGTCGTCGCACATCCAGCGGCCAGCGACGCCGCCACGCCCGCCGTCCCCAGCTTCAAGAATTCCCGTCGTTCGATGGAGGAGTTGCTCATACGATTCACCGGAAGGGAGTATAGACGGAGTCCGAGCAGGTTTCAGCGGCGAGTTCCACGCTCGGCCAGTGGCGCCATCGCGGTCAGGCTGGCAAGCTGCGGGCATGAGCCAGGTACCCGACCTCACCGACAGGCAAACCCTGGGTTTGCGCAAGGTTCCCGAGGTGACCCTGCTGTTCTGGATCATGAAGATCGCAGCGACCACGCTGGGCGAGACCGGTGGCGACGCGCTTTCCATGTCGCTCGACCTCGGCTACCTGGTGAGCACCGCGATCTTCGCGCTGCTCTTCGGCGTGGCGGCCGGCGCACAGATCTACACGCGGCGCTTTCGCCCGTTCCTCTATTGGCTGACCATCATTGCCACGACCACGGTGGGCACCACGCTCGCCGACTTCGCCGACCGCTCGCTCGGCATCGGCTACGCGGGTGGCTCGACCGTGCTCTTGATCTTGCTCGGCAGCTCGCTGCTGGCGTGGCACCGGGTGATGGGCTCGGTGTCGGTGGACACGGTTCATTCCCGCAAGTCGGAGACGTTCTACTGGGTGACCATCATGTTTTCGCAGACCCTGGGCACCGCACTTGGAGACTGGACTGCCGACACGGCGGGCCTGGGTTACGGCTGGGGGGCCGTGATTTTCGGCGGACTGCTCGGGCTCATCAGCGCGGCCTACTTCTGGACCAAGATCTCGCGCACGCTTCTCTTCTGGTCGGCCTTCATCCTGACACGGCCGCTGGGAGCCGTGCTGGGCGACCTGCTCGACAAACCGGTCAGCGACGGTGGCTTCGCTTTCAGCCGGACCACTGCAAGCGCCTTCCTGCTGCTCTTCATCGTCGCTTGCCTCTTGCTCTTTCGTCCCAAGGCCGGAAAGCAGAGCCACTGACGGACACCCGGCAGGCGCGGCCGTCCCTGCGCCTCCGCCAATTCTATTGAAGCACCACCCGGTCCGGGGCAGGATGCTCGGGTGCTTCACAAGGCGCGCACGGTCGCGATTGCCAGCGTCGTTGCGGGCTGCGCCTGGTCGTCGTGCATGCCGCTCGGGGGACCGCCGGAAGGTCAGCATCTGATTCACGACCGCTCGCTGGTGCGGGCTCTCTTCTTGCCGTCGGGATCGAGCTCGCTTCCGCCGTACCTGTTGGCGCTCGGCCCGAGCCGCAGCAAGCCGCTTCCGGCTTCCGGCTCTTCGTCCCCCTACCAGAGTGCCGGTCTCGACCTGTATCAGATCCCTTACGGTGACGGCGCGGGTCCGACCGCCGAGCTCAATCAGCGAGCCCCGGGGGCGAGCAACGTCCTGGCGGCCAGCGTCGCTCCGACCGGTCCAACCGAAGTCTCCCCTCCCGCCATAGACAGCGCTGGCCACTTGTTCCTTTTCGCGGACACCGGTGAGGTCTCGCCGTCGGGGAACGAGTTGTGGCAGACACAGCGTTACGATCCCGGCTCGGGGACCGTCGAGGTGATAGGTCGTCCTGATGAGCAATATCCGACTCTGCTGTTTTCGTCCGGACGCTCCCGGGTCTTCTGCGAGGACGGGCTGCTTTCGGGCACCCTGGTCGAGCTCAACGGCGACTCGTCGCTGGTCCAGAACAGCCCAAACGTCGCCTTCATCGGCGAGGACTTCTACTATTCGACGGTTGCCACCCCTCAAGGAAATCCCGCTGCTGCTGAATCCAACATTTATCGCGTTGAAACGAATTCGAGCCCAGAGTTGCTCAAATCCATGATCGGATACCTCCATTTCGACGCGATTCAAGGGGACCGATCGCCGCAACTGCTCATCACGGCGAGCACAGCCGGCGCCAACGCCACGGTCTCCCGCTCATTGCTCGACACCGAGACGCTCGCCGTCACTTCCCTTCCGGCGAATCTTGCCCAGCCATGGTTCACCTCGGCCTCATCCGACGGCCACTGGCTGATGTTCGACGTCACCTCGACGTCGCAACGACAATTCGGCCTTTTCGATTGGACCACGGGCGCATCCGCCACTGTCAGCACCGCAGAGCTCAGCCAACCCAACATGGTTTCCGCCGACTGGCGCCCAGGCAGCGAAGAGCTGTGGCTTTCCTCTGAGAGCGATGCCCTGGTCTGGAGACCGGGTGGACCCTCGACGACCATCCAAGCCAATCTCCAGGGCCTCTTCGGCGAGCCGAATCTCGGCTACTCGACCTTCACAGCCGATGGCCGGCACTGGTTCTCCATCGAATGGGGGCCGCACCCATCGATGTTTGCCGGCTCTGCCGACGACCCGACCCTGCCCCCAATCCGACTCAATCCGGAAGGCACGTCGTGCTATTCGTATTGGCCTCTCGGCGGTGACGAATTGCTCGCGGCTACCTACACCACCGATTCCGAGCGCCAGGATCTCTACCGGGTGAACCTCACCAGCGGTTCCTCGATCCTGCTAACCGGCGGCGGACAGGTCGTCGCGGTCGGCCGGACGCGCATTCTGGCGCTGCTCGATTGGCAGACTGCCTTCTCCTCGGGCACTCTCACCGTGGTCGATCTGGAAACCGGCGAGCGCACCCCGCTGGCCGAGGACGTGACGATGGCGGCGGTCGCCCCGACTGGGTCGGACGATCCGGCCGGTGACCCGCTGGCGCCGGGAACCAAGGTTGCTTACCTCTTCCGAAACCGTCTTGCTTCGCCCTACGACGGGCTTTGGCTGACTGAGCTGCCGTGAGCTGCGCCCTGCTTGTGTTTGTGATGGCGGCCCAGGGGCTCGACGCTGGTGCAAGCCCTGACCTTGCGATGGACCGCGAGCGATCCGAGGATGCCGGGCCGACGGATGCGCAGCCGTCGAAGGCGGGTGCGGTTGGGAATACGAACCTAGCCACGCCCGTCGCCGAGGCCGGCGCGCCCAACGGCCGCCTATCCGGGCGGGTCCTGGCCAGGGGCTCGCGCACGGCGCTGGTCGCGGCCAAGGTTACTGCTACGGAAGCGGCTGGACAGAGGACGACGGCCGAGACCGACGACGACGGTCGCTTCGAGATGGCCCTGCCCTGTGGGCCGAGCATGGTGGCCATCCACGCGCCCGGCTACGAGCCCATCTCGGTCTCTCGCAATGTGTGCTTCGATCCATCGGTTCTCGTCGTCCGACTGCGAGCCCGACCCGACCTGCCCGTCTACGAAACCGTGGTGATCGCGCCCAGGGACGAGCCCAAGATAGAGCTACGACGGCAGGAGCTGACCTCGACTCCCGGTGCGCTTGGTGATCCGCTGCGCACCATCGAGTCGATGCCAGGCGTGGCAACCGTGGCATGGCCGGCCCCCATCTATGCCATTCGCGGCTCGAACCCCGGAAACACAGGCTACTACCTCGACGACGTGCAAGTCCCGATGCTGTTCCATCTGGCGCTCGGCCCCTCGGTCATCCATCCCTATCTCTTCGACAGCATGGCGTTCTATCCCGGCGGCTATCCCGCCAAGTACGGACGCTACGTGGCTGGCATCGTCGCCGCGAAGACGCGCGCGCCGGCCGAAGATGGGCTGCACGCCTCGGCGGAGGTTCGCCTTTACGATGCTGGCGTGCTGGTGTCAGCGCCTTGGCCCGACGGCAAGAGCAGCGGCGGTGGCAAGGGCGGCGTGACGGCGGCATTTCGCTATTCGTACACGGGCGCGCTCTTGTCGCTGCTACAAAGCAGCGTCCACCTGGCGTATTGGGATTATCAGCTCCGCGCCGACCGCAAGGTGGGGGAATGGCGACTCTCGCTGCTGGTCATGGGGTCTAGTGACAACCTTTCTTACGATCTGGAGTCGACCGCGATCAGGCGGGAGTACGACATCCGCTTCCACCGTGCCGGGCTGCGCGCCAGCCGCACGCTGGGCAAGGGCCGGCTCGACGCGCAGCTGGTGGCAAGCGCCGACCACAGCTCGGCACCTATCGTCCAGGGCTTCCCAGTTACCGTCGACGCCTACAGCCTCATTCCGCGCCTGGGCTACGGATACTGGACCGAGCACGTCGATTTCGAAGCCGGCCTCGACGGCCAGCTGCAGTGGTTTCTGCCCATGTCGGGAGTTCCCATGGCAAACGCCTCCGACCTCGGCAGCAAGCGTACGGTGCTGCTTGGCGGTGCGTACGGATCGACGACGATACGGGCAGGCAGCCGCCTAAGCGTCACGCCCGGGCTGCGATTCGATAGCTACACCATCGGCGCAACCACCCGGTCGGACCTTGGGCCTCGTCTATCCGCGCGCCTGCGCCTCGACGACAAGACCTGGCTCAATTTCAGCGGCGGACGCTTCTCGCAAGCACCCAGCCTATCGGTACAGATTCCCGGGGCCGAGAACTTCGGGCTAAAGCTCTACGGGCTGCAAACCTCGTGGCAGGGGGCGCTTGGCGTCGGCACCCGGTACGCGCGCGCGGTCGAGATCGAAGCCACCGGCTACCTCCAAGGCTACGTTCTTACCGACCTGCGCGACCCGACCCTGACCAATCACGACCCTCGAAGCGCGGACTTTCTGGTATCCCGCAACGCTCGTTCCTACGGATTGGAGCTGCTGATTCGCCGCCCGCAGACAGAACGCCTCTACGGATGGATTTCCTACACCTTGTCGAAGAGCGAGCGCGCCTTGGGTGGCGGGGTGGCCGGGCCGTCGGATTGGGACCAGCGCCACATCCTCAACGCCGTGCTCGGCTACCGCATCGGAAGCTACACCCTCGGCAGCCGCGTGCACATCAACACGGGGCGGCCGGTGCTGGTTCGCAACGATGAGGACGAGCGATTCCAGCGTGTGCCAACCTTCTACCAGCTTGACCTGCGGGTGGAGCGCCGGATGACCTTCGATGCATTCACGCTCGACGTCTACCTGGAGATCGTCAACACCACCGCGACTCGCACCGTGCTCGGCCTGGAGCAGAACCCGTTCAGTGGACAAATCACAGAAGAGAGCTACCGCATTGTCTTGCCGTCGCTGGGCATTCGGGGCGAGCTTTGATCCCGCGGATGCGATTCAGTGAAGGCAAGATGGCGTAAGCCAATAGCCCCAAAGGCCTGGGCTGCGCTACTGCGAGATTGTGGCGGCCGGAAACGCGAGGTCATCGACGCCGAGCGCGTCCACACTGTTGGTCTCGAAGGTCCAGCTCCCGCCCGATGGGATGTCGCTCGTGCCGTTGCTCGCCGCCGCGCCAAGCGGCCGGCCGACTCGATTCACCGGAAAGATCATCGCGCTGGCAGCGCTCACCGCCACCTCGAGCCCGTTGCTGAGGTTGCCAATGTACGCGCTTCCGCCCTCGGTCACGACCGACCGCACGTCGCTGATGGCGAGCCCTGCCACGGGAACGATTCCTTGCAACGTGAAGGAGGGGAACAAGTGCTGCAGCGATCCCAGATTGTCGATGTCGACGTCAGGCAGCGCGGTCGAGGCGGCCATGGAGATTTGGCCCGGGTCGATGCAAGAGATGATGGTTCCGTCGGGCAGCCGATAGAACCGATCCGTCTGCAAGACCGCGCCGGCGCTGGTCACGTGCTGCCCGGCCTTGTCGTAAAACTCCGTCGTCATGCCGGCCTGACAGGCCGGGGCATCTCCCTCGTTCTTGACCGCGGCGTAAAGAGCAGGGCCACCCGTTCCCCGGACCAGGGTGAAGGCCAGCAGGGTCAGGCCCACGTCCTCACCGTCCAGGTTGGCGTTGGGCAAGCCTTCGGGTACAAAGAGCCGGTCGTCGCGGTTGGACGCCATCCCTGAACACGCGCCGACGAGGGCCAGAGCCACCAGGGCGACGGCACGAATGGCGACATGCAATTGCTTCGATTGCATCGTGGTGACCGAAGTTCGACGGCTTGCGCGCTTCCGCTGACCGGCGCGGATCCGCTTTAAGCTTGGCACGAGGAGACGACGGAGCAACCTCGACAAGGTTGACGTCCTCCGCGACGCAGAGCACCCCGCGATTGACGATGCCCGGCCGCGGTCACTTCGCGGTCACGAGCACAGCGATGCGTGGACTGTGCGCGCTGCACTCCTCCGGGTCGCTCGCGGAACACGCCGGGTGTCGAAGGCCGCGCCCCTCTGCCTCAAGACGATCCGCATTCACCCCTGATTGCACCAGAGCCGCTCGCACCGCAGCAGCCCTGCTTGCCGACAGCTTCTTGCTTGCGGCGGCCGCTTGCTCGTTGTCGTTATAGCCACCGATCTTCAACTTCACATCAGGATAGGCCCTGAGGATTTGTGTCATGTTGTCGAGCTGCGATCTCGAGTCCGGCAGGTCGAGGTCGGCACCTCCGCCCGTGAACCGAAGCCGGTCGCAGTCGAACCAGGTCGTCCTGTCGACCTTCGGGTTGGCGTCCTCGATGAAATCGATCAGGTGCGACTCTACGTCGTCCTTCGCGGCCTTCACCCAGTAGCCCGTCGGGAGCCGGTGCTCATAGGGGGCTTTGAGGAGCGCGGCCAGTTGCTTGAGGCGAGCTTCCTCGTGGGTCAGCTCGACGGCAACGTCGCTGACCTGTCGGATGTCGTCGTTGGTTTGCTTGATCGCGTTGCGCAAGCTGTCGACCCGAGCCCGTTCTAGGTCGCGCCGGGCGGACTCGATCTCGCCGGACAACCACCTCATCTTGGCATCCAGCACGCCCAGGACCTCTTCTGCGCTGAAGTACTTGGCTCGCAATTCGGGGCCGCCCGGGACTTTGGCCGCGAGCTCCTCCACGTCGCCGCGCAGCTCCCCCAACCTGGTCTTGAGCTGAGTGAGCTTGGGCTGCAATTGAAGGTAGGATTGGAAGGTCTCGGCGAGGAGGTGCTCGGCCTTCTTCCTTTCTCGATTGCACCCGACAGTTATCCCGCCCCAGACGAGGCTCGCCGCAACCAGGACCAACCCAGAACGAGAGCCAGTATTCATAAAGCCTCCGGCGTACAGTTTTCGGCGCACTCTTGCCGCACCCTTGGATCAAGCGATCTCTTATCACGACCGTTGTGAAGAAGCCCGGCCGAGGCCACTTGCCCCCTCCGCGGAAGCTAGCGCGCAATACCGCCGCCATGCCGTGCGAAACGCTGCCTCGAGGTGGCGCGCGAACCGCGGCGCATCTCCGAGAGGCGATGTTTCGAGTCGGGAACGAAGCTCGGCCCGCAGCCGGGCCAGCCGGCCAAGGTCGGCTGCAAGCGCCCCGGCCTTGCCAATGAAGTCGTCCTCAGAGCTCGCGACCAATTCGGGAAGGCCGAGATTCATGGCAAGACATGTGCCTGCTCGGTGCAGGGAGGTGCCGCCGGTCAACGTCACGACTGGCACGCCCATCCACAAGGCGTCGAGGCTGGTGGTCGCGCCCGTGAACGGGAACGTGTCGAGCCCAATGTCGACGCGCTGATAACGCTCGAGGTACGCCCGCCGAGCGACCCGCCCGACCGGCTCCACGCGCTCTGCATCCAGCCCGGTCGCAGTGAGGCTCTGCAAGGCGATGCTTCGGCCCGGCTCTTCCGCGTACAGAAGCAGCCGCGAGCCCGGGATCGCTCGCAGCACGCGCGCCCAAAGCGACAGCACGCCAGGGTGCACTTTGCGGTAACTGTTTTGGCAGCCGAAGGTGACAAAACCGGCGGCCAGCGCGGGCAAGGGCCCGACCGGCAAATCGGGCTCGAGCGGGGCGTAGCACCACGAGGTTTCGGGCAAGTGCAGACACGCTTCGGAGTACACGCCAAGATCGGTCTTTGGTGGATCGACGTAGGGATCCGTGATGCGGTAGTCGATGGCATCGAGTCCAGTGGTGCCGGCGTAGCCTAGCCAAGTGATTTGCACGGGTGCCGGCTTGCATGCGAACACGCGCAGGCGTCCACCGCCACTGTGTAGGGCGAGATCCACCAGAATGTCGATTCGGTCTTGCCGCACGAGCTCGGCGGCAGCCACGTCGTCAAGGTGTCGGATGTCGCGGAAGCCGCCGCCTGCGACACTGCGGTACTCCTCGGTCACGAGGTCGGGCTCGTCGACGGAGGAATAGAGGAAGAGCTCGAAGAAGGCCCGGTCGTGGTGCGCGAAGAGCGGCGTCAAGAACTGGCGTATCGGATGAGCGCGGAAGTCGGGGGAGAGGTAGCCGATCCGCAACGGACGGTCCGGATCCCTGTTGTTCTCGTGCGGCCGTCGCATGGGCCGCAGTGGCTCGGCATGCAGCCGCGCCCAGCGGCGAGCCTCGGCAAGCAGGGCTCGGGCGTCGTATCCCGGATTGGTGAGCGCCACCAGAATCAGGTTGCTGTGGGCCTCGTGGTCCGAGGGGTCGAGCTTGAAGGCACGCCGGTAGCTCATGATGGCCTCGCCTCGATCACCCAGCTCGACCAGCGCATTTCCGAGGTGATGGTGGGCCGGGCCGTGACTCGGATCAAGCTCGACCGCAGCCCGGCAATGCGCGAGCGATTCTTCCACCCGGCCGAGCCGCAAGAGCGCCCAGGCAAGGCTTACGTGAAAGGGCGCATTTTCCGGTCGGAGCGACAACGCCCGCTCGAGGTGCGGCAGCGCCTTTTCGGGCCTGCCACGGTTCACGAGCGCGATGCCCAGATTCTGATGGGCTTCCGGGAAATCCGAATCCAGCGCAAGGATGCGCTCGAAAACCAGGGTGGCCCGATCGAAATCACCCTGTCGCCGATAGGCTTCGCCAAGATTCGTGAGCACAACGGGATCGCCCGGCCGAATTTCGAGCAGGCTTTCCAGACAGCGGCTCGACTCGTGAAAGCGCCCCGATTCGAAAAGCAGCACGCTCAGCTCGAAGAGCGCTTCGGGGTGCCGCGGGCTGCGGGTGAGAAGGCGGCGATAGAGCCCGGCGGCCTTCGCGGCTTCGCCGGCAGAGCGGGCGGCGCGGGCGTGCTGCAAGAGCTGCTCCGAGGCATGCACTGCTTTCACGGTTGGGCGATCCTTGCTTGGTGCGTGGGTAGTCTTCCACACGTGGGCCGCCATTCCCAATCCGCGTCGATTCTGGACAGGGCGCGTTTGAGCGGGCGGCGTGGCCAAGGTCCGGGCAGCCTTGCAGGTTGCCCTAGCCGCAGAATCGCGGCAGTCTTGTCGCATGTTCACGGTTGGCGTATCCGACCACTGCATGGTGGCGCATCACCTGGCAGATCCCTTCTTCGGACCGGCGCAGCGCCTGCATGGTGCAACCTACGCGGTCGAGGCGGAGGTGCACGCTCCCGCGCTGGGCGCGCACCACGTGGTCATGGATATCGGAGCCCTGCGGACGCTGCTCCGGCGGGCGCTGTCGACGGTCGACTACAGCAATCTCGACGAGCACCCCGCCTTTCCCGGCTTCACCTCCACCAGCGAACGCGTGGCCGAGCACTTGGCCGGCCTGCTTGCGGAGGGCATTGCAAAACTGCCGGCTGACTTCCGACCCATCGCCCCCGCCACCATCACGGTGAGGCTGCGAGAGAATCCCAATGCCTGGGTGGTCTTCGAAAGACCAATTCCGTAGCTCGCGACCTGCGCGCACCGGGGCTCAGTCTTTATGCTCGCCACCGTGGCCAAGAGCGTTGCAAGAGAATTGAAAGAGCTTGGCCACGACCTCCTGATGGCCCGTGCACTTGGTCTTTCGCCCGATTTGAGCGATGTGAGCGTAGACCGCTTGCATCGAGCAACGATCGTCGCTGGCGATCTCCTTAGGGCTGGTGCCGGTCGCAATCCGCTCCAGTATCTGCGACTCTCGCTTGGTCAACCCGAAATGCCTGGCGAATCTGCACACGGTCGTGTGCGCGTATCCTGTGGCGGCAAAGCGCAGGATCTGCGCCAGCGCCGCGGGGGCCAACGACTTGGGCACAAGAACCGGCCGGTAGAGCGTTGCCTCGGGTCCTATTTCATCCAGGTCGTCGCTGAATATGACGATGCCCGGCTGATTGGAGAGCGCCTCGATGTCGGACAGCAACGCCTCGCCGCGACCGTCCGGCAGGTGCAAGTCCAACAGGACCACGCCGATACTCGCCCCAATGTCGCAAAGAGAGCGACGAGCACTGGCGAGGCCGTCGGCAAAGACGACGTCAATTCCATGGGGCGCGAGCGAGCATCGGTAAGCCCTCGCGCATGCTTGGTCGTGTTCCACCAGCAAAACCCTGATTCGCGACGCCTCGCCATCGCCGACTTCGGCGCCGATGGAACTGCTTCCTACCACTTGCAAAACGCCTTGGGTGATCATCTCTCACCGCTCCTTGAGTTCGAAAAGAACGCCACCACAACTCACACGTACGACGTCAAGCCAGAGGCTCGCTGTTGGGCTACCGCATAATGATATTTGCTGTCAATAGGCAAATCCACGAGTGCATCGCACCGACGAGCCGAGGTCGGCATGTGCGGTCGAGGTCGTTGGGCTACGAGCCCAACACTCGGCGGTACAAGGCCTCGTAGCGGTCGATCGCGGGAGCAAGGCGAAAGCCTGCCTCTACTCGTTCGCGGGCCAGGCGCGACATGCGCCGATGAAGAGCGCCGTCGGAGGCCAGCCGCAGGACAGCTTCCGCCATGGCAGCGACGTCTCCCGCGGCGGTGAGGAATCCAGTCTCTCCGTCCGCCACGACCTCGGGCAGCCCCCCCACATCGGAGGCGACGACGGGGACGCCACAGGCCATGGCCTCTAGCGCCGCCAGGCCGAAGCTCTCGGTTGCACTCGGCAGCAGGAAGACGTCGCTCATTTGGTAGATGCCCAGCAAGTCGTCGATCTCCCCTCGGAACCGCACTCGGTCTTGCAGTCCAAGCTCATGCACCAGCGCCTGCGCTCGCGGCCTTTCCGGGCCGTCGCCAACAAGCTGAAGCTCCGCCGGAATCTTCGCGTTCAGGGCAGCGAGCACGCCAATCACGAGGTCCACGCGCTTGAGTGGGCGAAAATTCGAGACGTGGGTGAGGATGTAGGGCGGGTGCCGAGTCCGAAATGGCGGCGGTACGAACGCTGCGGTGTCGACGAAATTGGGAATAACCTCGATGGGAATCGTGCGGTCGAGACCCAGATTGGTGTAGGCGGTTTCGGCCAGCCAGCGAGAGGGCGCCGTGATGCCATCGCTCGCGGCAACTGCAAAACGTGTGAGGGGGAGGAGCCCGTGGGCCCTGTCCACCAGGGTGACGTCCGTGCCGTGCAAAGTCGTGATCAGCTTGGGTGGGTTCGCGCCCAGCACTTGCGCGGCCAGCGCGGCGCTGACCGAGTGTGGAAGGGCGTAGTGCGCGTGCAGCAGGTCTAGCTTTTCGGCGTGCACGAGCTCGATCATCTTCGCGGTCAGCGCCAGGGCGTACGATTGATGCGCCACCAGCGGATAGTCGAGCAAGGCCACCTCGTGAAACGAGACGTTCGGACAGGCAAGATCGAGGCGCGCCGGCGGCCTGTCGCTGAGAAAGCAGACGCGGTGTCCACGCCGGCCCAGCGCCATGCCGATTTCGGACGCCACCACGCCGCTACCTCCAAACGACGAGAAGCAGGCAATCCCTATGCGCAGGCTTTCTGAGGAGCGAATCATGGATGAATCTCGTGCACCGTAGATGTGAAGGGTTCTTCCGCAAGGCGGTTCATGACCAGCTCCTTGTACTCGCGAACGCCCAACCGCCCGGCGATGGAAGGCCAGGCATAGTAGCGTTCTTGCGGAATGCGGTCGGGGTAGAGCGACCGCTCAAGGTCGCGAAGTCGACGCGCCGTAATCGAGTCCCGTTCGAGGAGCTTGCGTGCGTAGCGATCGATCAAACGCTCCAGCCCGCCCGCAATGCTCTTGCGAACGCGCTCGGCCGCTCGGCGCGAGCCCGAGTCGAAGCCAGCAACGGCCGCGGCGATCTCATCCACCGCTGGCGCCACCCTTTGCGCGACCACGGCCCGTAGCTCTCTCGGGTCCGCGGTCTGGCTGGGGGGTGCTACCTTCAGGCGGGCCCTGAGCTCGTGTGCGGGCGCAGCCAGATCAGCGGCCACCAAGCCCAGTTGATTCAGCCGTCGACGGGCTCGGGTGTCCACAACGCAGAATCGTGCGCGCGGAATCAAGAGCGGCGGCGCCAGACCGACGTGCTCATAAAGGGGAGGTAATTGAGCGAAGTAGTTGATTTCTCCCGGCCCGCCCACATAGGCGGCGGTCGGGAACAGACTGTCCTCGACAATGGGCCGCGCCAACGCCGACGTGGAAAAACAAAGCGGGTCCCGCGCCAAGGCATCAAGAAGTCGCGCACGGCTCACGCTCTCGCCCGCACCAGTCAACAGCCACGTGGGATCGCCGCCGTTCGTCGCACGGGTTCGCTGAATGCGAAAGCGCGAGCCCGCTGGGCCATCGCGATGAAAGAAGATCAGCGACGTGCGCTCGCGAATCGGGACCTGCACGTCGAAGCCTGCGGCGATGAGCGCGGCCTCACGCTCGCGCAAGCCGGCCTCGACACGGTCAGCGTTCTCGATCAAGTCGCGGTAGATAGGGGCCGCCAGCGAGGCGACCCGCGCGTCGCGAGGATCGAAGACCACCAGCCCTTCCTCGGCGAACAAGGTCGCAAGCAGGCAAGCGAACGCCGCCGCCGGCCCCACGCCCGGCTGGTAGGCCGCGCGCAGAAGTCGCATCACCTCGTCGGCCGCGGGACCGCCACCCAGGGTTTCAGCCAGCGCGTTCAGAAGGTCGCATACCTGGGCGGGCAGCACGCGCTGAGCCACCGACGCTCGGCCCTCGCCGCCCAGCTCGTCGGCAAGCTCCAGACGTACCGGTTCCCCCTCGGCGTTGGCGATTGTTGCAGTCCGAATTTCCGCAAAGTCGTGGTCCTCGGTTTGCAGCCAGAAGATGGGCACGCAGGGAACCCCGGATTCTGCTTGCAGCGCCCGCGCCACCACGACGGCCGACGCCGCTTTGTAAAAGGAGTAGAGCGGTCCGAGGAAGAGACCAACCTGCTGGCCAGTGAGGACCACCGCCGCCCTGCCAGCCGCCAACACGTTCAGATGGGCCTGTCGAGCAGCGCTTGGGGGCAATGCCGCCTGCTGGTCGCGGATCACGCCAAGCAGAACCGGTGGCAGCGGATTTTCGGCCGCCGCGCGCGTGCGCGCGATTCGCGCACCCGGATCGCGAAATCTCGGTGCGAAGAACTCGTTCGCGGCAGGCTCTGCTGCGAGATAGGCGGTAGCGAATGCGCGGCCCACTGGTGCCGAGAGTATACGGGCAAAATCCGCTCGCGCCCGGTCCAAGAGCACATGTGCAAGTTGCCCGAAAGCGCGCTAGCACTAGCATCATGCGAGGTGCACCGACGGCTTTTCAGAGCCCAGGAAGAATTCCCGGCCGCCGGGTCGGCCTGGCTTCGCTTCTAGGTATCATTGTCATGCTCATGGCCATGCTGATGTCGAACAACTCGAACGCCGACGGACCGCCGGCCCAGCCCAACGCCGCTCAGATCCAACTTGCGTTGCGCAAGCTCGGTGTGGTGGGCAGCGTCTTGTACGTGGCGGCGCACCCCGACGACGAGAACACGAACCTGCTCGCCTATCTAGCCGACGGCCGGCAGCTTCGCACCGCCTACCTTTCGCTTACTCGCGGCGACGGCGGTCAGAATCTGATCGGCTCCGAGCAGGGCGTCGACCTCGGTGTGATTCGCACCCAGGAGCTGCTTGCCGCGCGGCGGATCGACGGCGCCGAGCAATTTTTCACGCGAGCGCGCGACTTTGGCTACTCGAAGCGGCCCGAGGAGACCTTGCGCATTTGGGACAAGGATGCCGTGCTGGCCGATGTGGTACTGGTCATCCGCCGTTTTCGGCCCGACGTCATCATCACCCGCTTCTCGCCGCTGCCCTCGGATACGCACGGGCATCACACCGCCTCGGCACAATTGGCGCTGGAGGCCTTTCGTGCGGCGGCCGACCCCAAGTTCCACCCTGAGCAGCTCTCGGCTGGCGTGGGCCCCTGGCAGGCGCGCAGGATCTTCTGGAACCGGTCCTGGTGGAGCATCCAACCGGGAGAAGACCTGTCGGATTTCATCAAGCTCGACGTGAACGGGTTCAATCCGCTTCTAGGGCTGTCGTACGGCGAGATGGCTGCGGAAAGCCGGAGCATGCACAAGAGCCAGGGCTTCGGCGTGGCCCGGACCCGGGGGCCCACTGTCGAGTACTTCAAGCCCTTGGCCTCCGCCGAGCCCGTCCAAGCTCACGCCGACGGCGTACTCGACGGCCTGGATTTTTCCTGGCGGCGGATCAAGGGTACTGCGTCCGTGCGCGGTCTCATCGACCAGGCCCTGCGCGATTTTGTGCCCGCGTCGCCGCAGAAGACGATTCCGGTTCTGGTGCAAATCGACAGGGCCTTGGACCGGGTACCGGATGCGGGCTGGCGCGAAAAGAAGAAGGCGGAGGTCCGAGATTTGATTGTGGCCTGCGCCGGGCTCTTCGCCGAAGCAACCGCCGCAGAATCCCGCTTGGTTCCCGGCGACGCCGTGGAGGTCACCGTCGCCGCCGTCAATCGTTCCTCGGCCGCGGTCCGCCTGCGCGAGGTGAGCTTTCTTGGCGCCAAGGTCGCCGACAGCCCGGCTGCAGGCGGGCCCAAAGACGGACACGCGCTGGGCTCGGTCGAGATCAAGCGACGCCTGCAGACGGTGCCGGACTTGCCACTGTCTACCCCGCACTGGTTGGCGCTGCCGCCGGAACCCGGTGTCTTTCGCGTGGCCGATGCCACGACCGCCATCCTGCCGGTCATCCCACCTGCGCTATCCGCCGAGCTCGTGCTCGACGTCGAAGGCGATGTCTTCACGATTCGAAGGCCGATCACCTTCAAATGGACCGACCCGGTCGCGGGCGAACGCTACCGGCCCGTGGAGGTGGTGCCAAGGGTGTCGGTTGAGCCGCAGACCGGCGTCCTGATGTTCCCCAATGGCGAAACGCGCACGCTCGCTGTGCATCTGACGGGTGCCGGTTCCGGCACCCTGCGGATCGATGCACCGACCGGATGGTCCATTGCTCCGACTGGGCAACCATTCTCGTTGGCCGACCGAGGCGAGGCGGACCTCACTTTCCGTGTCGGTCCTTCGGCTTCGACCGGATCTGCCGTCACGGCAAAGGCCACGCTAGACGTGGTAGCGGATGTGGGGACCGACCACTTTTCCTCCGCCGTGGTTCACATCGCACACGAGCATATTCCCATCCAGACCCTGCTCCGCCCCTCGGAAGTCCGGGTCGTCACCTTTCCCCTCGACCGCAAGCTCGGCAAGATTGGCTACATTCCAGGTCCCGGCGACGAAGTGGCGGCCAGCCTGCGCCAAGCCGGCTACGACGTGCGACCGCTTGGCGACGACGGATTGACGCCGGCCGCGCTTGCCGATTTCGGCGCCGTGGTGGTCGGGGTTCGGGCCTTCAATGCCAAAGACAAGCTACGAGCCGCCCACGCCACCTTGATGGACTACGTGGAGCGTGGTGGAACGTTGGTGGTTCAATACAACACCAACAGTCGGTTGGCCCCGCTGGCGATCCCCATCGGCCCGTTTCCTTTCGAGATCGGCACCGAGCGCGTCACCGACGAGAACGCCGCGGTGACCTTCACCACGCCTGAGCATCGATTGCTCACGTGGCCCAACCGCATCGGCGCCTCCGATTTCGACGGCTGGGTGCAGGAGCGCGGCCTGTACTTCGCCAAGACGTGGGATCCGCACTATCAGACGGTGCTCGCGATGAGCGATCCCGACGAACATCCGCTTTCAGGTGCCGTTCTTTTCGCCCGCCACGGCAAGGGCGTCTTCATCTACACCGGCCTCGCGTTCTTCCGCCAGCTGCCCGCGGGGGTGCCAGGGGCTTTTCGGCTATTCGCCAATCTTCTGGCCGCTGGACAAGAGCACCATGGCCAGTGACACCGAGTCCGATGGCAAGGCCGGTGAAGGTGGCCCGGAGCCGCCGTTTTTTAGGCTGTACGCCGCCGTGGCGATCGCGCTCGTGTTGGAAATCGCCGCCTTCGCCCTCTTGACCGCAGTCTACCAATGACCGTTTACGACTGGCTGGTGCTGCTCGGCACCCTCGGGACCATCGTCGCCTTCGGCGTGTGGAAAGCCCGAGGCAGGCAGGACATGGAGAGCTACCTGCGCGGTGGCAACCGGGACAAGTGGCACACGGTTGGACTGTCGGTGATGGCGACCCAAGCCAGCGCCGTGACGTTTCTATCGACCCCCGGACAGGCTTATGCGGACGGCATGCGGTTCGTGCAATTCTATTTCGGGCTGCCGCTGGCCATGATCGCCCTGTCGGTCTTGTTCCTGCCCCGCTATTTCCACCTTCGTGTTTTCACCGCCTACGAGTTTCTTGAGAAGCGCTTCGACCTCAAGACACGGCAATTGACGGCGTTCTTGTTTCTCCTGCAACGCGGGCTATCCGCGGGCATCACCATCTACGCCCCCGCCATCATCCTTTCTTCCGTGTTGGGCTGGTCGGTGCGCCTGACCTGCCTCGTGATCGGGGCGGTCGTCATTCTGTACACTGTCACGGGCGGCAGTCGCACCGTCAGCCAGACCCAGAAGCAGCAGATGTTGGTCATGTTGGGCGGCATGCTGGTAGCGTTTGTGGTGATCGTCCGGCATTTGCCGCCCGCGCTTTCTTTCGCACACGCCCTGCATATTGCGGGCACGCTGGGCAAGCTCAACATCATCGACGTATCGACCGACCTCGGCGCCCGCTACACCCTGTGGTCGGGTCTCATCGGCGGATTCTTTCTCGCCATGGCCTACTTCGGGACCGATCAGTCGCAGGTGCAGCGCTATCTCTCCGCCAAGTCGTTGTCCGAAAGTCGGCTTGGGCTGCTGCTCAACGGACTGCTCAAGGTCCCGATGCAGTTCCTGATCCTCTTCGTCGGGGTGA
>CAZBIU010000103.1:0-19787 GCA_964491625.1 uncultured Myxococcales bacterium | reverse complement strand
TCCGGTCCGCAGGTGGTGGCATACACCGAGTTCAAGGCCCAGGTAGCGAGCAAAAACGTGCACGAGGTCTTCGCCCGAGGCAACACCGTGCAGGGCGCGCTCAAGCAGCCGAGGCCGATCCCCGGACAGCAGACCAGCACGTACAAGCAGTTCACCACCGAGCGCCCGACGTTTGCGGTGGATGATCTTCTGTCGCAGCTCGAGCAAAACGGGGCAACCGTGCGGGCGAAACCCCTCGTCGAGGAACGCGGTCTCCTTGCCAACCTGCTCATCTCGGTTGCGCCGTTCCTGCTCATGTTCGGGCTCTACAGCTTCTGGCTCAAACGTCAGCAGAAGTCGATGGGAGGCCTCGGCGGGCTCTTTGGCAACCGTGCCAGCAAGCCCGTCGATCCAGAAAAAGTTCGCGCCACCTTCGACGACGTGGCCGGGATCGACGAGGTCAAGGCGGAGATCAGCGAGGTCGTCGATTTCCTGAAGGAACCGGAGAAGTACCGACGGGTCGGGGCGCGCGCGCCAAAGGGAGTGCTCTTGGCCGGGGCGCCCGGGACGGGCAAGACCTTGCTCGCCCGCGCAACCGCGGGAGAGGCCAATGTTCCCTTCTTCAGCGCCAGCGCCTCGGAGTTCATCGAGATGATCGTAGGTGTCGGCGCCAGCCGGGTGCGCGAGCTCTTCGCGGAAGCGAGCAAGGTTGCTCCTAGCATCATCTTCATCGACGAGATCGACACCATCGGGCGCTCCCGAGCCGGCGCCATGTCGGTCGGCGGTCACGACGAGCGCGAGAAGACCCTGAACCAGATTCTGACCGAGATGGACGGTTTCTCCGGCCACGAGGGCGTCGTAGTGTTGGCCGCCACCAACCGTCCCGACGTTCTCGACGCCGCCTTGCTACGGCCCGGCCGCTTCGATCGAACCATCATGGTGCACTCGCCCGACCGCAAGGGCCGCGCCGACATCCTGGGCGTCCACGCGCGCAAGGTCCCTCTTGCCAGCGACGTGGACTTGGACGCCATCGCCGCGTCCACGCCGGGCATGACAGGTGCAGAGCTCGCCAACCTGGTCAACGAGGCGGCCCTGCTGGCCGCGCGGCGAGCAGCGGAACGCGTGTGCCAGCGCGATTTGACCGACGCTCTCGAAAAGGTCCAGCTCGGCGCTGCCCGCAACGTGGTCATGCCGGACGAGGAGCGCCGCCGCACCGCCTACCACGAGGCGGGCCATGCTCTGCTGGGCATGCTTGCCGCTGGGGCCGATCCAGTGCGCAAGGTATCCATCATTCCGCGGGGACGCTCCTTGGGCGTGACGCTCTCGACCCCTGAGCAAGATCGCTACGGAGCCGATACGACATACCTGCGCGGACGAATCATCGGAGCCCTTGGCGGCATGGCCGCGGAGCAGGAGGTTTTCGCGGTCGTGACCAGCGGCGCAGAGAGTGACCTGGAGATCGTCACCCGCATCGCCCGCTCCATGGTCGGTCGTTGGGGCATGTCGGACAAGATCGGCGCCATCTCCGTCCTTCCGGCGGAGGGCAATCCCACCATGGCTGGGACTTCAAATGCCATGCTCGATCTGGTGGACGAAGAGGTTCGTCGCATCTCCGGGGAGTGCCTGGCCGAGGCGCGCAGGTTGCTCAAGGCAAACCGCGATAAGCTAGACGCCATCGTCAAGGAACTGCTGGTCCATGAGACCCTCGACGAGCCTGCCGTCTACACCGCCGCAGGCATCGCGCGTCCCGCGCGTGCCGAGAAAACCAGCGCGTCTGCGCCGGTTCAATGATTCTTTCAGCCACGCTTACGGAGTGGATCGTTCGACCTCGGTCGTGTCCGGCTCCGCGGCGGACCACCTGATCAACTTTAGATCGCGAATCATAATGGTGTAGAGGACGGGCACCAGGATCAGGGTGAGGAGCGTGGCCACCGTGAGGCCGCCGATCTGCGCGTAGCACAGCGGATGCCAGAATGGACCGCCGTGCAACGCCAGAGGAACCATGGCGAGCACAGTCGCCGCCACGGTGATGACCACCGGGCGAAGTCGAATCACGCCGGCATTCAGCAGCGCCTCGCGCAGAGGCGCGCCATGCTCGCGCTGCTCCTCGATAAAATCGAACAGAACGATCACGTGGCTCACGATAACGCCAATCAGACTGATGATACCGAGGAAGGCCATGAACCCGAAAGGTGTATTCATGATCCGCAGTGACAGCACCGCAGCGGTGGCACCAAAGGGAATCGTCGCGAATACTACCAGCGGCTTGACGGCGTTCTTGAACTGCACGAGCAACGCCAGATAGATCGCCACGATCGAGATCACCAGCACGACAGACAGCTGCCCGAAGCCCTTCTGCCGCTCCTCCTGTTCACCAGCGATGGTTAGGCGGTAGCCGGGCGGCAGCGAGGCGGCGATCTTGTCGATCTGAGGTTGGGCCAATTTCAGCACTTCCGAGGGCAAGACGCCTGCAGTGGGGAAGCAGGCGACCGTGATGGCACGGAATTGGTCGCGCCTGCGGATCTTTTCGGTCTGCAGGCGGTACTCGATGCGGGAAACCTGGCGCAACGGGATCTTCACCTGGCTGCGCGACGAAGCGACGTACAGGTTCTCGATGTCGCTCAGCTCGGCGCGCTCCTGCGAGCGCATGCGGGCCAGGATTGGGATCTGGCGATGGGCGTCGTAGATCTGGCTGATTGGATAGCCATTCATGGCCATCACCGACGACAGCGCCACGTCGAAGTTGGTGATGCCGGCGAGGTTGGCGCGGTCGGGATCCACCTGCAGCGCCACGGAGAACGTGTCGGCACCCCAATCGTCGCGGATGCGCTCGGTGGTCGGAATAGAACGGAACACACCCTTCACTTGTTCGCCGATGGCACGCAACTGCTGCAGGTCGGACCCCGCGATACGAACCGAAACCGGAACGCCGACCGGCTTGGCGGTCTCGAGCTCGCGCACGTCGAGGCGTGCGCCCGCGATGTGGGAGGACAGCGCCGCTTGCATCGCGGCCGCGAAGTCGTGTGTGTCGACCTTGTCTTTGACCTGCACGATGAGTTGCGCGTAGTTCAATTGCTGCACTTCCGGAGCGACCGAGAACCAGAAGCGTGGACCCCCGCCGCCGAGGAAGGTGGTGATCGATTCCAGCATGTCGTCGGCGGAGCGGCCGTGTGCCTTGCCGTAGTCGGCCGCTGCCTGACGAATCACGGCGTCTGCCTCGACCGCTTTGTCCTTGGTGGCCGACAGAGGCGCGTCTTCGGGCAGCCAGACATCGACATAGGAAAGGTAGGACAAGTCTTTCGGGAAGAACGAGAGCTTCACGTCGCGAGCCAACCCGATCGATCCTGCGAGCAGCGCAGTCGCACCCGCAAGCACCCAGCCTCGGTGGTCGATGGACCAAGCGAGGATGTGCCTGTACCCGCGCAGAGCACGGTTCGGTTGAGCAGAAGCCTTCGCCGCTTGCGGCGCACGCAGAATCACGCGGCCGAGCAGTGGAATGAAGGTCATCGAGACGATGTACGACGCCACCAACGAGGCTGTCATGACCACCGGCATCGTGTAGATGAAGGTACCGATTGCGCCGGGGACCGCGAGGAACGGCAGGTACGCGACGATGCTGGTGAGCGTGGCGAACAGAATCGCCTTGGCCAGACGCGACGGCCCCATCCACGATGCCGTGGCGCGCCTCATGCCTTCGAGCAGTCCGCGCTTGATGCCGTCGCCGGCCACCACGGGCACGTCGATGAGCAGGCCCAGAGCGAGAATGAGCGAGCCGATGCTGACCATTTGGAGGTCGACCCGCAGCACCTGCATGAAACCGAAGGTCAACGCGAGGGTGATGGGAATCGCCAGTGCCATAAGCAAGGCTGCGCGCCAATCCCAGAAGCCAATCAGTGCCACGAGCACCACCAGCAGAATCGCTTCGTAGAGGCTGCTCATGAACAGCGAAACGTTCTCCCGTACCTGCAAGGGCTGGTCGGAGGTCCGGCGTAAGATGAGATCGTCTGGCAGTACCGACCTCATCTCGTCGAGCTTGACGTCCACTTGTTTGCCGAAATCCCCGACCTGCACGCCTGGGCGCATCTGGACCGCGACGGTGATCGCGCGCGAGCGGGTGAGCTTGCCCTGGGCATCGCGCGCGGTCAGGTAGTTGAGGAATCGGGCCGGGCTCTGATATTCGCGGTGGACGTCCACTAGGTCGCGCAAGTACATCGGTGGGCCGCCCGTGGGCGACGGGACGAGGATCCCGCCCAGGTACCGTTCATCGGTGATCTCGCCGGAGGGCTCGATGACGATGTTCTTGTCTTGGATGTCGAGGACACCACCGGTGATGATGATGTTGCGCGCGCGTAGCGCGTCGGCGATGTGCGACGGCTGCAAGCCGTAGGACGCCAGCTTCTCCTGCGAATAGTCTAGATAGATGGCCTCTGGCAGAACGCCGGAGCGGCTGACCTTGGAGACCAGTGGAATGCTCTGCAGGTGACGCTGGATGAGATCGGTGTAGTCGTCGAGCTCGCGATAGGAGTATTTCTCACCCGCGCCTTCCGTCAATCGCGCTAGGGTTTGTTCGGGATCGCGAATGGCCACGGGCGTCCACATGTCGGGGTGAAGCTGGGACACGCTCAGGTGACTGTGCGCGAATTGCTTGAGAGCCTCCAGCAGCGTCACGTCGTCATGGGTCGGGCGCAGGTCGAGGGCCAGGTAGCCGGGCCCTTGCAAGACGCGACCATCGCGGTCCCCCGAATCGGCGAAGAAGGTCACGGCCGCGCTGGCAATCCGCCGCAACGGATCCACGGGTACGGCCGGCGGGAAGCTCACCACCAGGGTGGCCCGCCCCTGTTCGCCGGCACGCGCGCGTAGGATGTCTGCCCTAAGCGATCGCGCGCGCAGGGCGAGCTCGATGTCGCTCACCCGCGGACTGGCGGCGGTCAACATAAGCGCCGCGGTGTCACCGAAGTCCTTGATGAAGTTGATGGGGCCGGCACCTGCAGGCAGATCGCGGATGGTGTCCAGCTTGCCTTGAATGTCGTCGAACTGGCGCGGACGATCCCTGTCGTTCAAGGCGTCCGCGAGGGTGACGTACACGATCGCAACACTGGTGCGGCTGATCGACTCGATCTTTTCGACGGTGGGGTTCTCGGCGATCGTCTGCTCGATCTTCCGCGTGACCAGCTGTTCGATCTTCTCCGCGCTGGTACCAGGCCACACACAGGTTGCGACCGCGATGCGCACGGGGATGAACGGATCCTTGGCTTTCGGCATCCGCGTGTACCCCCACGCGCCCCACGCCAGTGTGGCCAGCAGAAGAACGACGCTGACGTGCGTGGTGTGGGTGAAGTAGCGCGCGACCTTTCCTGCCGCAGAGATCTTTTCGTCGGGATTGGACATGGCGGATTCCTAGGGAATCACCTGAACCGCTTCGCCCTCTGACACCATCGATGCCCCTTGCACAACGACCTGTTCATCGGGCGCCAAACCGCGCGTGACCGGAATTGCGTTGCCAAGGAACCTGCCCAGCTCCACGTCTTTCTGGTGGACGACCGGCGGATGGACCGACCAATCGAGCACGAACACCGCGAAGCGGTCCTTGTCCCGCCGCGATCGCACGACGGCGGCAAGTGGCACCGTGGTGGCTGGCCCTGCCACCGTTTGCTCGCCCAAGACGACCGACGCCACCATGCCCGGCTTCAGCAAACGGTCGGGGTTCGGCACCGTGACCTCGACCTCGAACGTGTGGCTGCGCGGGTCGGCGATGCCCGCGATGCGTGTGATGGTACCGTGGAAGCTGCGTCCGGGGAACGCATCGCAGGCAATCGCGGTTTCGCTGCTCAAGCGCAACTCGTCGCGGACCATGTCAGGGACCCCAACAACGAGCTTGACCGACCGTACGTCCGTCACGGTGAAGACCGGAATGCCCGGGGCGGCCAGCGTGCCGACCTCGAGATTGCGACGGGCGACGGTTCCCGCGAAGGGAGAACGGATGCTCGAATCGCGCAGCATGGTGGTGGCTTCGTCGACGAGAGCCTTGGCGCCCGCGATGCGGGCCACGGCCGCATCGAGACGCGTGCGGATGGCATCGAATTGCGCCTTGGGAATGGCGTCGTCGGCCAACAGCTTCTGGTTGCGATCGAAATCAAGCTGCGCTTGATCGCGGACCACGGTCGCCTCGGCCAACCCGGCCTGCGCCTCGGCCAAGCGGTTCGCGAAGTCGGCCTTGCGCAGGGAAGCCAGTTCGGCGTTCTGCGCGACCGGGTCGCCCTCTTGGATGAGGCGTGGCTTGCCGTCCGAGCCCTTCACCTTGGTGATGCGGTCCACGTAGCCGCCCACCTTGAAGGCCAGATCGACCCGCGTGGCCGCGTCGATGCTTGCCGAGTAGCGATTGCTTGGCGCGCCCCCTTGCGGCTTCGCCTTCATGACTTTCACCGCCGTGGGTTGCGCGCGTGGTTTGGCTGTCTCTCGGCAGGAACCGAATAGAAGGAGCAACGAATAGGACAGCAAGATGCGTTGGTTCATGGCTTGTTCCTCATGCTGGCGTGCGGGTCAGCGATGTTTCCGGTGCTGGTCGTTCGATGCCGCTGAAGACCAGACGCAGGATATGGTTCAGTGCAGTTTCTTGTGCCTTCGACGAGCCTGCCGTCTACGCCGCCGCAAGCATCGCGCGTCCCGCGCGTGCCGAGAAAACCAGCCCGTCTACGCCGATTCAATAACTATTTCAGCCGTACTCATGGATTGAGCAGTCGGTTGCGGGCGGCCAGTTTCATGAGCCCGGCCACGTCGCGAACATTCAGCTTCTTCAGAACCGCTCGGCGGTGCGCCTCCGCTGTTTTTCGAGAAATGGAGAGGGCTCTCGCGATCTCCCCTGAGTTCTTGCCGTCAACCAGCATGTGAGCTACCTCGGCCCTACGTTTGGAAAGTGATGCCAGCGCGATTTCCGCTCTTGCTCCTTGCGCCTCGCCGCACGCGAATGCGAGCAGGCCGCCCGTATGGCCATCGACGAAGCGACGGCCGCGCGAAACGCTTCTCAGGGCAGTCGTGAGATCCTCGAACGAGCGCTCCTTGGTCACGAATCCCCGCGCGCCCGCCCGAAACATACTGACGACGTTTTGCCAGAACATGTCGGATGACAACACGACGACTCTGGTGTCGGGGCATTCCCTGCGCAGCTCTGCAATCATGTCGGCCGTCTTCAGATCCGGAGAGGTCACATCCATCAGAACGATGGCAGGGCGGACCTTCTTGGCCAGGACCAGAGCTTCCGGCCCCGATGCCGCCGAACCGACAACCAGGAACTCGTCGATTCCGGCAAAAAGTGCCTGCAGACCGCTTTCCGTGATCCCTCGAGATGCGACGATGACGATTCGGACTGTGTTTGCCCTGGGGTTGTCGTTGTCACCATTCCGAACTAGCGAGGGCGTCTCCTCGCGTTCGTCGTGCAGTGGTCTCGATGTCCTATGCGTCAGTGATTTCATGTCATTGTGGGGACTGGACTCGCCAAAGATGCGCTGACTGGCCGCGAGCGGGCTCTTACCGCAAGTCCTCGAGAAGTTCCTCGACCACGGCCCTGAGATCCGCCGAGTGGTATGGATTGGAGAGCAGACGACTGCCTGCTCCCTTCAAGGTGTCGGCGGACATCGACTCGCTGGTGCCCGAAACGACCAGAACGGGCATGTTCGGCCGGACGGCCAATACCTGTTCGACGAGTCCCGGGCCGGTCGTGGCAGAGGTCATGCTGTCGGTGATGAGTAGATCGAAACTTTCGGGATGAGAGCGAAAATCCTCCAGGGCCTTCGCGCTGGAGGAGTGCACCGTGACATCGAAGTCACCCGCATCGAGCACGCGCTTCCCCACGCCCGCCGAGCGGTCCTCGTCGCCCACGAGCAGGATGTGGCGCGGCGTCTGCCGACGGCATCCCTCCGCATCCACTGAGGACGTGTTTGGTGAAGCCGCGGGTATGTACACGTCGAAGCGGGTGCCCTTTCCCACTTGGCTGGTGACGTCGATATATCCTCCAAGTGACCGCAGTATTCCATCGACGATCGACAGTCCCAAGCCGGTTCCATTACCCGCCGGCTTCGTGGTGAAGAAAGGTTCGAAAACGCGGCCTATCGCGTCGTCGGGAATTCCCGTGCCGGTGTCGAGGACACTCAGGCGTGCATGAAGCCCCGTGCGCACGCCTGGATGATCGGCGCGAAAGCGTTCATTCACTGTGTTCGATTCTACCCGCACCTCGATCACCCCGCCCTTCTCCATGGCATGGGCCGCGTTCGTGCCCAGGTTCATGGCGATTTCATACAGCTCGTTGGTATCCGCCATCACGAACGGAGTGCTGAGGTCGAGCCGGTCGCGAATCTCGATATTGGCGGGTAGGGTTGCTCGCAGAAGTTGGACCGCATCGCGCACTGGCGCAACCAAGCTGGTGAGGGCACGAACTGGCTCGGTCTTGCGCGCGAAGGACAGGATCCGTTTGGCCAAATTCCGGCCTCGCCCTGCCGCATCGAGTGCCCGGTCCAAATTACCGACTATCGCAGGTATGTTGGAAGCTTCGTCCCGCGCTAGCTCGATGAAGGTAGTGATGCCATGAAGGAGATTGTTGAAGTCGTGGGCGACGCCGCAAGCAAGGTTCCCGATGGTCTCCAGCTTGTGCATCTGGCCCAGCCGTTCTTCGAGGTGGCGAAATTCACTGATGTCCATTACGGCTGCCACGATGAACGCGCCTTCGGACGTAGAAATCCGAGATAGCTCTATCTTCACGGGGATTTTACGGCCGTCTTTATGGCGCGCGAGCACCGCCTGCCCGACAGCCATCCGCCGGGCAGCGGGTATTGCACCGTGCTGCCCGCGTAACAGCGAATGCACGACCGCGATATGTTCGGGCAGAAGCATTTCCACGGGTTGACGTAGAAGCTCCTCGCGGATATAGCCAAAAAGCCGCTCGACCTCCTGATTGACCACACGGATCTGACCATCTCCATTGACGACGATCAGCCCAAACGGGCATTGCTCAAACGCTAGTCGAACGAACTCATCGTTGGTTTCTGCTGGGATGGTTGCAACCATGGCACTCCCCTCCGCGCAATTGTACTGGGACCTCGCAACTCCACTTGCGTCGGGCAAGATATCCGATACTTAAGTGCCGACACAGTGCCAGCATTCCCTTCAATTTTCAATGCACCATTGGCTCACAGTTGCCTCGTCAAACTAGGAAATGGGTTGTTGCCAAAACTGAGCCGACATGGGCGGTTTCCTACGCCCGGCCTCCAATGCGCCATTGGCTTACAGTTCATTCGCCGATGGTCAATAACCATGCGCCCGACACCTCGACCCATTGCGCCCCAGGTGGATTCTCAAGGAGATGATCCAAAGGTCTTCAAGAACCCATGAGGGCATGCCGAATCCATTTCGCGAACGAGGAAAGGAAACGGATCATGTTCAAGAAGACGAGGATGACGACGATCGCGGTGTCGGCGGTGGCGGCAATGGTGGCCCTTGTCGGAGTTCTGGGCTTCGCAAACTTGCGCAGCATTCGGCTGGCCGACGACTCGGACACGATTCTGTATGAACAGAACGCGGTGCCATTGAACGAATCAGGCGAATACACCTTGGCTTTCTACCGAGCTTGGGTCGCCACGACGGAAAGCACGCACAACAAAGACACCCGAGAGCAAGCAGCGAGGCTGGACATTGCGGAGAAGCGGATCGTCGAAGCGGAGGAAGCTCTCGCGGGATTGGAGAGAGCCATCAAGAGCGAGGAGGTTCGCGAGGCGTTAGGCGGGGTCAAGGGTGTCTTCGTTCCGCTAGCGAACGGTCTGCGGGGAGCCATCGCGGATGTGCGAAAGGGTCAGGGAGAGGCGGTGCTCAAGGACATGGAGCAGGGCAAGCTCATGCAGGACCAGAAGATGCTGGGCCAAATGAATGACGGGCTCAACAAGTTGTTGGTGGATGGGGCCAAGCGCCGTGCGGAACAGAATGCCGTTGAGGCCGCTGCCGCCATCCGCTTGAATGTCGTGACGGTGATCGGAGCGGTGCTGCTCTCTTTCGCGATGGGATTCCTGCTTTACCGGCGCATACGGAATCTATTCGCACAGCTCAGCAGCGAGACCGAGCGTCTAACGGCGGCTGCGGTGGAGGGAAAGCTAAAGGTCCGCGCGGACACGAAGGATGCTTTCCTCGAGTGCCGCCCAGTGATGGAAGGATTCAATCGCGTTCTCGACGCGGTCATCGACCCTCTTAGGCTGGCGGCAAAGTACATCGACAGCATCTCGAAGGGTGAGATCCCGGAGAAGATCACGGACGCGGCGAACGGTGACTTCAACATCCTCAAGAACAACCTAAATCAGTGCATCGACGCGGTGAACCTATTGGTCGCCGACACGGTCATGCTGTCCCAGGCGGCCATCGAGGGCAAGCTCAACACGCGCGCCGATGCCTCGAAGCACGCGGGCGATTTCCGCAAGATCGTCCAAGGTGTCAACCAGACTTTGGACGCCGTCCTTGAACCCATCAACGAGGCAGCCGGCGTCCTGGAAAATCTGTCCCAGCGCGACCTGCGTGCTCGCGTGAAGGGGAATTACCAGGGCGACCACGCCAAGATCAAGGAGTCGCTCAACGCTACCGGCGAGGCCTTGCACGACGCCCTCTCGCGCGTCGCAGTCGCGGTCGACCAGGTGTCCTCGGCGTCCGGGCAGATCGCCTCGTCCAGTCAAAACGTAGCCGACGGTGCCTCGCAACAGGCCAGTGCACTCGAAGAGACGTCGTCCAGCCTCGAGTCCATGAGCGCCATGACCAAGCGGTCGGCCGACAACGCCCAGCAGGCCAACGGTCTGGCCCAGACGGCCAAAGGCGCGGCAACAGCGGGTGCTGCGGCGATGGAGCAAATGGGCGCGGCCATGAGCAAAATCAGGGCGTCGGCCGAAGGAACGTCGCAGATCATCAAAGACATCAACGAAATCGCTTTCCAGACCAACTTGCTCGCTTTGAACGCTGCCGTCGAAGCGGCGCGTGCGGGAGAGGCGGGGCGCGGGTTCGCGGTGGTTGCTGAAGAGGTGCGCAGCCTGGCGTTGCGGTCCAAGGAAGCGGCCATGAAGACCGAGGTGCTGATCAAAGAGTCGGTGCGACAAGCCGAAGAGGGCGAGGTCACCGCCAAGGGCGTGTCATCCAAGCTGGGCGAGATCGTTACCGGCGTCACCAAGGTCACTGACATCGTGGCCGAGATCTCGGCCTCTGCCAAGGAGCAGTCCGTGGGTATTGACCAGGTCAACCGCGCGGTCACCGACATGAACAGAGTCACGCAGCAGAACGCGGCGAATTCCGAAGAATCGTCCTCGGCCGCGGCCGAGCTGTCGAGCCAATCGGAAGAGCTGGCCGCGATGATCGGGGCATTCCAGTTGACCGGCCAGATCGGTGCCGGCGGCCCAACCCTGTCCGCCTCGAAGGTCGACAAGAAGCTACCGCTGGTTCGACGTAGTCCACAGCGTGTCGCGGGACACGGTAGCACTGGCAAGAACGGCAGCTCGTCGCTCAAGCCAAGGGACGTGCTCCCTCTCGAGGAGGAATCCGTCGCGTTCAAGGACTTCTAGACGGAGCTCAATCTCCTCTCAAGGACCTATATCGCCATGGTGAAGGTTCTCGTCGTCGATCATTCGCCTGTGGTTCGACAGGTATTGTGCTCCTCGCTCGCTCGTGACTTGGAGCTGGAGGTTGTCGGTTCGGCCCCTGATCCCTTCGTGGCCCGCGATCTGATCGTGCAGTGCGAGCCAGACATTCTCACCCTGGAAATCGATATGCCTCGCATGGACGGAATCACCTTCCTGCGGCGACTCATGGTGTACCACCCGATGCCAGCACTGGTGGTGACCTCAGCCATCCCGGGTGGAGGCTTGGCTCGCGCAGCGCTCGCAGCCGGCGCGGTCGACGTCATGTACAAGCCGAAGACCCTGGTGGCGCTCAAGAGGCTGTCGCCTCACCTGGGCGAGATCATCAAGACCGCTGCGCAGATCGACATGACCGCCTGGCACTCTGACCGGAAATGCGCAAAGGGGCCGGGGGCACCCTGTGGGCCGAATGACCCAGTGATAGCCATCGGATCTTCGGCCGGCGGCAGCGACGCCCTCGAATACCTTCTGTCCCATATGCCACCTGACAGTCCCGGAATCGTGGTCGCCCAGCAGATGCCGGACGAGCTCCTCTGGGAATTCGCTACTCGCCTCAACCGGATATCGAGTATCGAGGTCAAGATCGCGAAGGAAGGCGATCCCGTTTGTTCTGGTGTGGCCCTCCTTTCTCCCGAGAACGCGCACATGGCGGTGCGCCAGTCAGAAGATCACAACTTCGTCAGTCTAATGTCCGGCCCCCTGGTTGGCTGTCGGCGTCCTTCGATTGATATTCTGTTCTTGTCGGTGGCGGCAACATGTGGCCCGCGCGCAACCGGCGTCGTGCTGGCCGGAATGGGCCGCGACGGCATGCAAGGACTTCTCGAGATTCAAAGAGCCGGAGGTCAAACCCTGGCACAGCGCGAAGCCGTCGCCCTGGGAGCACCCAAAGCGGCCATCGAAGCTGGAATCGTCGATTGCATCGTCAACGTCGAGCAAATGCCAGAAGTACTGGCAAGCGCTTGCGCGGACGGAGAGAATCCGAGACGACTCATGGATTGAGAAGTTGGTTGCGAGCGGCAAATTTCATGAGCTCGGCCACATCGCGCACCTTCAGCTTCTTCAGAATCACGCGGCGGTGTGTCTCCGCCGTCTTTCTTGAAATAAAGAGGGCCTTCGCGATCTCTCCGGCGTTCTTGCCTTCCACGAGCAGGCGGAATACCTCGCTCTCGCGTTTGGAAAGCGAGGCCAGTGCGATCTCCGCGGTGGTTCCCGGCACTTCTCCCCACGCGGACGCGAGCAAGCCACCGGTATGCCCATCCACGAAGCGATGACCGCGCGAAATGCTTCTCAGTGCGGCCTTGAGATCGTCAATGGTGCTCTCCTTGGTCACGAATCCCCAGGCGCCAGCCCGGAACGCACCGACGACGGTCCCCCAATTGTTGTCGGACGATAGTGCGAGGACCCTGGTCTTGGGACATTCGTCACCGAGCTGTCTTATGACGTCAGTTACCTCCAGATCAGGCAACGCACCGTCCACGATGGCGATGTTCGGGTGAACTTTCTTGGCCATAGTTAGGGCATCACGTCCGCATGCCGGGGAGCCCACCACGAGGAACTCGTCGCCCTCGCTAAGCAGCGTCCGAAGTCCGGTCTCCACGATTCTCTGGGGCTCCACCACCAGGATCCGTATGGTTTCTCGTGTGTGAACTTCTATGCATTCATCCTGATGTGTACACATGGCTACGCTTGCCCTCCGTTGCGCTCACGCCGAACTGTCGATGCGATCCGAGTCACGTGCGAAACGCCGAACCAGTCGATGGAACGCGACGACATCGGGCTGGGGCCAGTCTCTGAGTATCTCCGCGATTTGCTTGCATTGGTGCGCCACCGTGGACGACAAAACTCGACGTCCCTTCGCGGTAAGCTTTAGTCGTTGCATTCTCGGGTGGATGGGATGCGGTTCCTTCCGCAACAGACCTTGTCGTTCAACATCGGCGAGCTGTCTGCAGACCGTGGACTTGTCCAACCCCAACTCGTCGGCAAGGCTGTTCGCGTGCGCGTCAGCGGCTTGGCCGACGTAGACCAGGATGGTGGTACCGGCGAACGACAAGCCCGTGCTCCGGGCGGCAAGGGCTCTCACCCTGCGCGAAAGCGTGAAGAGCGCTTGTCGCATCTCCTTGATGGTATCGCCGTCGGCTGTCTCGTTCGCCATGAAGTTGTATATAACATTGTATTTTACAACCATCAAGGTTGCATGATACAACAAAGCGGCCTGTGGCGCAGCGGCCTCGAACTTTCGAGGCCCTGGTGCAGGGCAGAAAGATTGGGTTGCCATCATGACGGACAAGGAAATCGCTCGCATGCTGCGCCAATACTTTGAGGGACTCTTCCCCAAGAGCTGCCCGAAGTGCAGTCGCCATTTCGCGACTCTGCGGGAGTACGTGCGAGCCACGGAACAAGTCTGGCCAGTCGTCTCCTACGATGCAGAGTCCAATGACTATGAACCCCTGGACCCAATCGGGATCTTCGCGATGGCAAACTGTCCATGTGGAACCACCATGGCTCTTTCCACAGAAAGAATGCCGCGCTCGGAAACTCTTCACATACTGGGATGGATCCGGGCTGAAACGAAGCGGACTGGCCTGAATGCAACAGCGCTTCTGAATGGTGTCCGGGACGAGATTCGCGGACAGCTTCTGGTCGAGCCGATCCGAGAAGTCGCATGACGATTGACGAGGGAATACTCGAATCCGTGCGGATCTGGACCGTGCGCGGGCATTTTGAACCTCACTCGTCTGGTGTGATCGGCACCTTACGCGCGCGGCCCCACGCGATGAACGCGCAGAGACCTCCGAGGAGCAAAAAGATGGGAAACATTCGCTCCTCCCTGCGCGAGAGATACGCAAGACTGGCCAAGACCATGAACCCGGACAGGCAAATCGCAGCCCAGATAGTGAGGACGGGTCTGATCCGTGTCAAGTCAGGCAACACGAGCCCCAATGCACCAATCAACTCAGAGGCGCCAATCAGCCGGACCATGGCCTCGGGTGCGGCGCCAGTCCAAGCCATGGCATGTGGCATGGCGGACATTGGCGTTGTCGCGTGTATGATGCCTGCCATGGCGAACGTCATGGCCAAGAGTACCTGCGTGATCCACAGGCTGATGTGCAGCCCTTTGTTCTTAGGCGGAGCATTTGTCGTCATTTCAACTCTCCGTGTCCTTGCCGCTGCTTCCGGACAGTGTAATCGTTTCCAGGTCCAAACAAGGCAAGCAGACGGCAACATGGCGTTGCATGAATAGAACACCAGCCGACTACCAACTCCTGGCCGCCTTTGTGGCCGTGGCCGAAGAGGCGAGCTTTACCAAGGCGGCGAGCAAGCTCGGGGTCGGCAAGGGAACGGTTAGTCGCGCCATCGCAAAGCTCGAGCGGCAGATGGGAGCCGAGTTGCTCCACCGCACCACCCACACGGTGGGGCTATCAACCGCTGGGGCCGCGCTCTACGAGCAGACCGCGCCCCACTTGGCCGCGCTCGACGAAGCAGCGCTCGGGTTGCCTGAACGGGCGCCCGAACCCTCCGGAGAGCTACGAATAGCCTCAATCCATGAGTTCGGGCTCTCACTTCTACCGGAGGTCCTCGTCCACTTCGCGCGACGTTTTCCGCAGATCCGTATCGAGGTGCAGCTCACCAGCACGCACCTCGATTTGGTTACCACGGGCTTTGACCTCGCGATCCGCGCTACGGGCGCCAAGCTCCGCGACTCGACCCTCAGGTCCAGGCGGCTCGCTGAAGTACGCGGCGGCTTCTATGCGGCGCCGAGCTATCTGGCGCGTTACGGTCACCCGAAGCAACTTGGTGATGCGAGACATAGCTGGATCCTGCACTCCACTGCGAGCAATTTGTGGAAACTTCCGCGCGACGTGCTTCTGCGGTTTCAGTGTGACGATACTCTACTCATCCGAAACCTCGCTCAGGAGGGCGCCGGAATCGGCATGTTGCCGCACTTTGTGGCGGCGCCGTACGTGCGCGATGGTCTGCTCCATGAGGTGCTGCTCGGTGATTGGCCCGACTGGCACGGAGCACTTTTCCTTGTATATCCGTCGAGCGGCCAGGTGCCACGCAAGGTCACCGCGTTTCGTGATTTTCTCTTCGAGTGGCTCAGGAATACTCCGTTGCGATAGCCCAGGCGACGAAGTCGCAGACCGTACCTACGGCCGCGGCCTCAGCGGGCGATGGCGTCCAGATTGTCAGTCGGGCTGACCTCAACCACCAGGTCGATACGGCGGTTGAGCTCGCGGCCGGCGGCCGTGTCGTTGCTGGCGAGAGGTCGGCCGTCGGTGTAACCGGAAGCGCTGAGCAGGTCGCTGGGAATATGGTGAGCACGCTCAAGGTAGCTGGCAACGGAGGCAGCGCGGGACGAGGAAAGATCCCAGTTATCGCGGTATCTGGTTCCCAACGGAAGGCGGTCGTCGGTGTGCCCTTCCACGCGGATGGGGCGATGGATGCGAGCGAGCTCGCCAGCGACCACGTCGAGAACGGGTATGGCATCGGGACGCAGTTCCGCCTGGCTTGAATCGAAGAAGTGCGCGACTGCCAGCCGCACCATCAGCTTCTTTCCTTCGACGTGCAGGCTCACGGCCATGGTCATGCCAGGCTTCTCAAGCAGAAATCCCTTGAACTTGTTCTCCATCCGACGTCGCATGGCTTCGATGGCCTCGACCTGTCTCTGCGTTGGCCGTTCGGAGTCGGTGAGGCTGGCTACGCAACCGCCTTCGCTGGCTGGGCCCTCGAAGATAGGCATTGCATCGACGCCCCCCTGACCCTTGAAGTGCATGGCAAACTTGATCGACTTGACCACATCGACCATCCGCTTGTTGTCGACGCGACTTACCGAATACATGACCACGAAGAAGGCGAAGAGAAGCGTGAGTAGATCAGCGTAGGAGACGAGCCAGCGCTCATGGTTCTCAGGCTCCTCGTGGATTTCCTTCTTGCGCATGCCGCACTCCTTGCCGGAACAGGAGATCGACGCGGGGCTCGTAGAAACGTTTGAGCGCCGTGGGCGATCGGTCCCGCAGCGGGGCTGTTGCTCGGTCGGCCATCATCCCTTCCTAGCCGTCGCTCTTGCTGTCTGCTGCCTCGTGCGCCCAGCTGCCGCCCGACCTCATGATCTATTCTTCTCTTCGGCCGGTTTGCCGTGTTCAAGAGGTGATTGAAGAGCAACATGCTGTTGTGCGAATGGAACAGCAAGGTGCGGTACAATGTAGTTCATGGACGAAAACGGCGAATCGGCCAAGGACTAGGATCGCTAGCGGTGGCCAATATCGTGCAGCCAGCGCGGGATCTGGGGCGGATTGCGGAGATTTGCCGAGTTCTGGTTCGCCACGGGTTCGGCGAAGTCGTGGCGCGCTTGGGCCTCAGACGTGCGAAAAGTCCCGAATCTGCCTCCAGCGTGCCGGAGTCCCCGGAACTGGAAACGGTAGCGTCTGCGGACGAGGTCCGGCGCGGAAATCGAGAGCGCGGTGAGATTTCTGCGGCGGTGCGGTTGCGCCTCGTCATCGAGGACCTCGGTCCAACCTTCGTCAAGCTGGGACAAGTCGCTTCGACCCGCCCTGATGTCGTTCCACCCGACGTGATCACCGAGCTTCGCAAGCTGCAAGACGCCGTCCCGCCGGTGGCGTTCACCGCCATTCGCGAGCAGATTGAGCGCTCGCTCAGCGCTTCCATGTCCGACCTGTTCGAATCCATCGACGAGCACCCCCTGGCGGCCGGCAGCATCGCGCAGGTTCACCGCGCCCGACTTCGCACCGACGAGGGCAGCCAGGAAGTGGTCGTCAAAGTCCAGCGCCCCGGCATTGTCGACACCATGGCCAGCGACCTCAGTCTCCTGCACACCTTCGCTGCCCTGGTAGAACGCGCGATTCCAGAAAGCCGTATCTATTCCCCGGTGGGCCTGGTCCAGCAGCTCGACCACGCCATCTCGAACGAGCTCGACTTCACGGTGGAAGCGGAGAACGCCCTGCAGTTTTCGCAGAATTTCCAGGCGCACCCGTCCCTGAAATTCCCGCTGGTGTACCGGCAAGCCTCCGGAAAACAGGTCGTCACGCTCGAATACCTCGACGGCACGAAACTCAACCAGGCTGTGGCTGCAGGCCATTCCGGCAAGAAGCTCGCGCGCGCGATTCTGGAAGGGGTGCTCAAACAGATTTTCGAGGACGGCCTGTTTCATGCGGATCCGCACCCTGGCAACGCCATCGTTCTCGGCACCCGGGAGGAACCAGTTGTTGCATGGGTCGATCTCGGCATGGTCGGACGGCTCGGCCCCCGTTTGCGCGATCTGGCCGTCGATGTGATGTTCACCGCCCTCCGGCGGGATTACCTAGGTCTGGCCGATGCCATCTACGCGATTGGCTCGCCTACCCGCAAGATCGACCGCCACGCCTTCGAGGCCGAGGTCGCGTTGCGCGCCGAAAAGTACCTCGGCAGACCGCTGAAGGACATCCAGTTGTCTGGCCTGATACGAGATCTTGTGCAGGGGGCGACGCAGTTCGGCCTCGAAATTCCGACCGATTTCACCTTGGTGGGCAAGGTGCTCGTCACCCTGGAAGGCGTCGGCCGAGACCTCGACCCGGACCTCGACATCCTGGCTGAGGCTCGGCCCATCATCTTCGACCTGATATGCAGGCGCTACTCGCCGGAGAGACTGGGCAACGAGCTCTTGCGGCGCCTCGAACGACTAAGCGGCGCCACCTACAACTTGCCACGCCAGCTCGAAGAGGTGCTCGATGAACTGCGGCTCGGACGGTTGAGCGTGCGGACCGAGGATCCTGGCCTCCACGCCGCCGTCGACCGCACCGGACGCCGCCTTTTCGTTGGCCTGCTCTCGAGCGCGCTGGTTTTGTCGGGCGCGTGGCTTCTGTCGAGGGGAAAGGGGCAAGCTGGGACCGCGCTCTTCGTTGCCTGCGGGCTGCTCGTTGCCTTCCTCGGCGTTACGGAGACGCTGTTCAGATCGCGCCGGTCGCGGAAGGATCGGTAATGCTGAGTTCTGTGCGCATCCTCGCCCCGATTTTCAGCGCACTCGCAATTATCGGCCATGCCCATCCTGCCCTGGCCGCTGAGGAGCTTCAGGGTGGATCACACCCGCTGGTCACAAACGACGTGGGCATGATTCATGCCGGCTACAGTACGGGGTTCGGCGACAGCACCAGCGGACCGCGGTTGCAGGGCAACTACTTCCACCGGCTCAATCAGTCTGTCTGGCTTGACATGCAGATGGCCGTGGTTTCGCAAGGCTGCAATTTCAATCCAACGGCCTGCAAGAGTGGTTACAGCACCATTGTGGACATCGCAGTCGGTGCCGTTTGGCAATTCCAAACCAACTCACCCATTGTACCGTACGTGAAGGTCGACGCAGGGCCGCTGTTCATGTTTCCGCAGAACAAACACGGCGCCATCGGAATTCTGGTTCGTGGTGGGCTGGGCGTGCACTACTACTTCTGGCGTTGGCTTGGTGTCGGCGCGGAAGTCACGGGGGCCGGTGGCATTGCCTTTATTGGCCTTGATGGTCGCGACGTCAGCGGCGTAGGCGACATGTCCGCCACCGCTGGCCTTGCCCTTCGATACTAGGGCCTGTGGTGCGCCGACTGGTCATGCACGGGCGTTCTCATCGTCTAGACGAGTTCTGCCGCCATCCGGTCTTGCAGGCGCGCGGTGATTTCGGGATCGTTGCCGCCCAGGTCCTGCGGTTTGGCGTTGTCGCGCAGCCATTTTGAAATGACCAGAAGGAGAGGGATCTCGTAACCGAGCTGTTCAGTGAGCCAGTTCCGCTGGGCTTGGCTACGTACCATTTCGTTGATCGCGAGATTCTGAATCATCTTCGCTCGGGAACGAGAATTCGCCCGCCCCATCGCGCGCTTGAGCGTCAACAGGGCCTTTTCCGAAAACCTCTGTCCCATAGGGAATTGATTCGTGCCGGCCAGTCGGCGAACGGCACCCACGAGCCAAGCGTCTGGAAGATGCTCGGACAAGTGAAGGGTCGCAGACAGAAGCGAGGTCTTGCTGGCGAGAGCGGCTCACATGATTGCTGGCAACTTCATTTCAATTTCCATGGGGTCCCCTTTCGAGTGTTGTCTCTGCCTATTGCCTTTGCACGATGGCGCGCAGATAAGAGCGAGCCGTCATGACCTGTTGGTCTCTCGCGCGACGGCTTGAAAGATG
>CAZBIU010000102.1:0-19808 GCA_964491625.1 uncultured Myxococcales bacterium | reverse complement strand
TGGGAGGACCTGGTGAAGCTGCGTTCGGAAGCTGCCTGCCGACAAAATGCCAAGCTCGCGCTCGAAGGCAAAGACTACGTCGTGCGCGACGGCGACGTGATTCATTTTAAGTTCAACGTTTGAACCGCTAGACGGCCACGTTGACCACCGCTTGCTTGCGTGCTCCCATCGAAGCATCCGATGGATCGCATTCCACCCATCAACCCCTATGCGTCACCCGGCAGCGAGCTCAACTCTGGGTTGGGCAGCGCCGGACAGCCTGCGGAGCTGGCAAGTCCTGGATCGCGTCTCGCGGCGGTTTCGTTGGACGGTCTTCTGATCAGCGTGCCGCTGCTTCCGGCGTTCGTCTACTCGGCCTGGGAAGCCATCAAGGTCCAGGCGTTGGTACGGGAACAGGCGCTCGTCGATACCCAACCTCTCCCGACGCTGGGCAGTGAGGAGGGCGTGCTGTTGGCGGTGGTCATCGGGGCGGGGATTTTGGCGGTTCTCGGGGTCGTGATCTATCAGTGGATTCTCATCGCCCGAACTGGACAGTCGCTAGGCAAGAAGTGGACCGGGATCCGCATCGAAAAGCTCGACGGTACGCCGCTGACCTTCGGCTCGGGCGTGGTGGTGCGCAATTGGGCGCCAAAGTTGCTCGGCGCGGTGCCCCTGCTGGGAATCCTCTTTCAGCTGGTGGACTGCCTTTTCATCTTCCGCGCGGACCGGCGCTGCCTGCACGATCACATGGCCGGCACGCGCGTGGTTCGCGTCCGGCAGCACACACTTTCCTAGCCGCGCCCAGTCCGTGTGCCACCGCCATCGCGCCCAGGCGCGGTGAAGCCCCCATCACCAAGGCCAGGCACCGTAAAGCCAGCATCGGAGCGAGTGGCGCCGCCGTCGCGTCCCGGCACAGTGAAGCCGCCATCGGGCCGGGTGAGGACTGCTCCATCGGGCCGAACCATGCCGCCGTCCGGTCGGGGCGGTATCGGCGCGGCCGTGGTCCTGGTCGTCGTGGATCCTCCCGTGCCCATCATTCCTCCCATGCTCATCATTCCTCCCATGCCTCGTGTGGAGATCGAGCCTCCGGTGCCGCCCTTACTTGTGGATCCTCCCGTGCCTCCATCGGAAGCCTGGTTTCCGCCCGACGAGCATCCCACCGTTGCTGAAGATGCGAACAGTGCGCCCATGGCGCAAACCAGCCAAACACATCGTGTCTTCATTGGCATACCCCCAGGGTTGGTCCGAAATCATGTTCTCAATGCAGGTGTGGGCTTAGTTCCCGCATCTTTCGTCAACACATCTCACGCGCATCGTAGAAGGTTCTCAGCGCGGCAAAGCGGCGGGCACCAGTTTGCGGCGGCCTACCGGCGACGCCGCAAGAAGACCGCCAGTGCGACCAGCATGAACACTGCCCCCTGGGCGACGGAGCGCTCGTCGTGGGCGCCGACCGTGCAACTGCACCCGCCGCCGGTCGTCCCCGCGCTGGTTCCACCACCAGTGCCGAAGGCTCCACCTTGCGCGCCGGTTCCGCCACTTTGCATACCGCCCGCGCCGCTGTTGCCGCCCTTGGCAGCGGAGGCTCCACCGCTGGCCATACTACCGCCGGTTTCAGGTGCGCCGCCGCTGCCGCTGCTGCCACCATTGCCGACTGTTCCGCCGTTTCCGCTGGTTCCACCTCGCGCGGTCGTACCGCCGCTGCCGCTGCTTCCGCCTCTCGCGCTGGTTCCGCCAATGCCCGAGCTGGCGCCGCCGGTTCCCGGCAGGCCGCCGCTGCCCGAGCTGGTGCCACCGGTTCCCGGCAGGCCGCCGCTGCCTGAGCTGCTGCCACCGGTCCCCGGCGTGCCGCCGCTGCCCGGAGTGTTGACGTCGCGGCCACCGCCGTCTCTGGCACCGCTGGCGCCGCCAGCCCCGGTCGTTCCACCCGCGCCGGGCGCTCCGCCAGCCCCAGTCGAACCGCCCGTGCCACCGCCGCTGCCGCCCCCGCCGGGAACGGCACCGGGACAAGCTGCCGTCTCGGGATCCTGGCCGCCGGCCTTGTCGATGCCGAAATAGGCAGCGAGGGTGGCTCCGTCTAGTGACACCGCGTGCCCGACGCCGGACAGCGCGAAAGTTTCATAAACCGTGTAGCAACTGTTCTTCCAGTACTGGTGCGTGGTTCCGCTCGACGGTGTGTTCTGGTCGGTTCCCGTCGGGGTTGCGCTCAGACCCAGGAGGTCCGTCCACTCCAAGATGTCCTGAGCCATGTTCTTGTAGTTGAGCGTCGTGTCTGCCGTTCCATGCCAGTGCTGCAAGCGCGGGCGATGGCCGGTGTAACCTGGAAAATAGGAGCTAACCAGGGCGCCCCACTGGGCTCCGGTCATGCTCACGCTGCCACCAGCGCAGGAGCCGCACCACTGGGCGGTCGACCCGCTGCCGGTGACATCGTTGTAGTCCGACTGCCCCCAGCAGCCGCAAGGAACCCCCATGATCGACACGCCGGCCATGAATACGTCGGGGTACACGCCCAGCAGCGCCTCGGTCATAATCCCTCCCGACGAATCACCCGCCACGTACACCCGGTTGGCGTCGCCGCTGTACTTGGAGATGACGTACTTCACCATCTGAACGACAGCTCCTGTGTCGCCACCGCCACCGTTCTTGAGCGATCGCTTCGAGCCCGCGTCCCAACAGTTCTCCCCGGTGGCCTCTGGGTAAATGATGATGAAGCCGTTCTTGTCGGCAATCGTCTCGAGGCCTGACATCGAGGTGTGACTCGACGCTGCGTTGCCCTGGCAATGGTGGCAATACACGACGACGGACGGCTTGGTCGCCACGGTGGTTGGGACATAGTCGTACATGTTGACGTATGTCGGCAAGCCGGTAACTCCCTGCTGCCAGTCGCTTTGGTTGATCTTGCCGTACGCTCCCGTCCCGGCATACGCCGGCTCGGCGGCGAAGAGTCCGACGAAGATCGATCCGATTGCGAGAACACGACTTCGGGTTCGATTCATGGCACTGTACCTCTTGGAAGCAGGGTCGACGACGCTGGCGAGTCTCTCTTTCATACCATGCGGTTCCGAGCGGCTCATTGCCGATCAGGGGTTCCGATGTTGCACCGGGAGCATGAGAACACCACCGGCGGTTGTCCTTCCTACGGTGCTCCCCAGGCGGTCGCCAGGGACGAGGTGTCCCAGGCGATGGCCGCGTCCTCGTAGCCGGTCGGAGAGCCCGACTTGATGGTCACGACCCGGTTCAAAATGTGGTCGCGCGTGTCGTATTCATTTGCCTGGTCAGCGATGCTGGCGGAGGTGGTACTGGCCGTGACGAGCGACCCGAGGTTGAGGCCCGCGCAACCGGTCGACTTCCACCCGACGTAGCTCGAATCGCCCATCGAGGTAGGCGGAGTTCCCGTGTTCCACATGCCCGAGCCGATGGTTCCGGCGCCGGTGAAGGTGACGTTGATGAGCGCGGCTTGGTCGTAGTACGCGCCGGCACCCGCGTTGCGGCCGAAGGTTGCGGTGATGTCGGCGTCGACGGTGACGGTGGAGCTCAGCACCACGTAGCCCTTGCCGATGGTGCCGTCGGCGGTGATGGTCGACCCGACGCGCGCGACGATCATGCTGTAGTTGGCCAGGTTTCCGGCACCGAGGTCATTCACGAAGTGCATGTCGCAGCTCTCGAATAACGCCGCCTGGGCCGTGCCCCACAGGAAGTCCACGTTGCCCTCGAAGTAGCACTTGTAGAACCAGTTGCGGCCCGAGGTCTGAACCGTGTCCTGATTGCTGATGAACGAGCTGTTGTAGGCCGCCAGAGTGAAGTTCCCGGCACTGGCAAAATACAGCGCCTCGGATTGCGCATAGGTCGTGCGCGGGCTGGCCGTGTTCTTGAGTGTGATGTTCTTGAGCACCAGGTTGGCTCCGTTGAAGTAGAACAGGGGCCGGGTCTGGGTGGACCCATTGACGCCGTTGCCGTTGGCGAATTGAACCACGCAATTATCCCCTTGCTTGTTGCCCGACGGGCCGGCGATGGTGACGGTCTGAGTGGTGCTGCCCGCGCCGGTGAAACGCAAGAGCTCGCGGTAGGTGCCGGCCGCAACGTTAATGGTGATGTCGGACGGCGCGCTGCTGTTGCTTGCAATCGTGCTTAGCGCCGTCGCCAACGACCGGAAATTCGCGCTGCTGGTCTGCGATCCATCCACGGTCACGTTGGTGAAATCCAAGGTCGGCGCAGCCATGGTGGTGAGCTTCCAAGTGGCCACGCTGTTCGAGTCCGAAAGCCCATTGAACGCCACGCCGTTGATGGTTCCGACGATCGACGTGGTGGGGATGACCACGTAGTAGCCCGTGCCGTAAGCGAGCTTGCCCATGTGTGCGGTGAAGTAGACGGTGTTGCCGTCGACGCGCACCTTCTGGCTTCCGACCTTGATGGCGGTCGAGCCGAAGGTCTCGGTCTCGTCGGCGAAACCGATGCTGTCGACCATGGTTCCGTCGGACAGCCTGAATATCTGGATGGTTCCGCCTTGGTTCAGGGTTGGCGTCGCATCGAAGCTCAGCGCGAATTCTCCGTCCGGATACGCGCTGGAAGCGCCGGGCGCCGGATAGGCCGTCAATCCCTTGGATCCATAGTCGTCGCTCGACGGATAGTCATTCACGGCGACCAACACGGTCTTGGTATTGGTGACCGCGCTGTTGTCCGCGCTGTTGGTGACCGTGATGGTCGTGAGGCCGCCCTTGACACCGGAGATTGTGATCGTCGAGCTGGTGTCGCCGTTGTCGACGCTGACGGTGGCGACGCTGGTATCCGCCGAGGTCGCGGCGACTGTGGAAACCGCACCGCCGATGGCATTGGCGGTTGCGGTCACGGTGGCCGATTCGCCCTTCTTCATGTTGACGCTGCTGGTGGACAACGTGAGGGCCGCGGGAACGAAGGTCACCAGGCCGCCGGTCGCCGAATCGAACACGGTATTGCCGTCGCCGTCTTTGATGACTAGGTTGGTGATCGTGGCGGCAACATTGTTAAAGGAAACCGCGGGATACACCGGGCCGTCGCCGTACCCGTTGGTCCCGTCGGTCATGCTGCTGGTCGCGATGGTGGTCGTGCTGGGGGAATCGCCCACGGCTCCGGCGGACAAGGTCACGTTCTTGCCGGTTCGGCTGAAGCTGAGCGCGAGGGCGGTGCCGTTCTTGAAGCTGACCGTCGGAGCGCCCGCCGAGATGCTGCCCGAGCCGTTGACGTAGTACCCGCTCGTCGAATTGTTGTTGTTGCGCATGAGCGTGTACGCGTAGGTGTCGGTCGGATTGAAACCAGTCGTCATTCCGACGCCGATGCCGCAGGCGTTGTTGGCCTTGTTTTGCGTGTTGATGGTGACCTGGGCTGAAATGCTGAAGTCACCGGTCATCGCCGTGGGTGCGGCGATAAAGCCGTTGCTGCTGGTCCCGTAGTAGTTGGGAGCCTGGTATTTGAACGCATTGCCGGAGGAGCTGTAGGCGGCATTCACCGTGATGGTGCCGTTGTCGATGCTCGCACTGGTGGTGCCGTTGGCCTGCTTCACGAAGTAGGCAAAGGCATCGCTGGATCCTGCGTCGCCCGTCGTGCTGCCGACGTCGTCCCGGGCACTGTCTGCTTGCGGGGTCGCATCGGGCTGCGAGCTCGGGCTGGCGTCGGGCGAGCTGGCGGGCCCGGCGTCCGGCGTAGCCGGCTTGTCGGGTCCGGTTTCCGGCCCGTTCGAATTGCCAGGTCCAGCGTCGTGACCCGGATTGTTGGTCGATGACGATTGGCACCCCCCAAACAACAGCAGGGGAAGCGTGACGAGAGCGAGGAACAGGCAGCCGCGGGATGGTATGCGCATAGGTCTATCTCCTGCGCTGGCAGTGGCGGCAGGCGCCAGGAAAGGCTTGATAAATCCGCCACGGATGTAACCCGATGCGGCGATCGCTGGCCGCGTCGCGCTTCAACTTGTGCGGCTCTTCGGTTGCGTCCCGGCCACCGGCTTACGAGGATAGGGCGCATGTCCCGCGGCTTCGCCATGACCGTCGACCGGCGTTCCGGTTTCCTGGCGGCCTTGATCTCTGCTCTCGTCGCGGGTCGCGGGTGGGCCGGCGATACCTCATTTGCGTCGAATCGCCAAGCGGCAACGTCAGGAGCCTCCACGGCCAACGCCGGGTTGATCGGCGGGTGGTTCGCCGAGACGGAGCTCGAGGGTAAGCGGCGAGGTCACTGGCTGCAGCTGACGGGCGACCGCACTTGGCGGCGGATCGAAGACTACTTCGGATTTCGCGCGGAAGACGACGGGCAGTGGACGCTCGACGGCGATGGCGCGGTCTTGGGCAACCCAGACGTCCGCCTGCGCCTGCGCGAAGGAAAGTTGCTGCTCTACCTACACGGCGACCTGCTCTACACGTTCACGCCCTGCCCGACCATGCCCGAAGCGCTTCGCGACTTGCCCGCGTTTCCGCACAGCCTATCGGAGACGGTGGCCATTCTGAGCGCCGAGCTCGGCGAACCGGAGCGGAGCGTGGTCGCGGGAACCCTGGAACAAGACCTGTCGCGCTTTCACGACGGGCTTGGAACCTACATTCGCAATCACTTCGGGCTTTGGGGACCGAATCTCGCGCTCGTGGCTGCGTGCAAGGTCGACCATCCCGACGACGCATCGGCGGTGATCTTGCGAGCCTTGCGAGACCACTTGCGCGGCACCAGGCCCAACGGTCGCGATCTCGACCGGCTTGAGCGGGTCCTGGGCGGACTAACCCTAGCGCCCATACCGATTCGGCAAATGACCGCGGCGCGGTTCGTGACCAGCCTCAATCACGAGCTCCGGCGTGCGCTTCGGCGCGACGGGCACGCGGAAGAAGCCGTGGTCGTCGAGCTGGCACCGCCCAAAGACGAGCAGGACCGACGATGGCGCGAGCAGACCTGGCTGAATGCTCCGCCCGGCCTACGCACGTGGGGGCAGCGCGAGCGGACGAGCACAATAGGTCCGGTAGACCTTTTGCCCGCATTCAAGCGATGGCTGGTGGCACCCAACCGGTTGGTATTGGAACCGGACAAGGACTCGCGCTGGTTTCAATCGCCCGATCGATCGCCCGACTTCGTCTCGGCCCGCTGGCAGGGCGATTGGTTCGAGATCGAAACCAGCAGGGAGGGCGGCGCCGCCTCGACCGAAGCGCCTCGGGTCGACGTTTGGTCGATGCTTGGCGATGCCCCGCCCATGCCGGTCGAAGCGGCCGCCGGTTACGCCCGCGTGGCTCGCGAGCGCATGGCTGCCGGCAACGAGCTGGTCGAGATCGCCATCGCGGGCTCGCCCGTGGACGGCACCTGGCGCTGGACCTATCGGGTCTTCTCCCGCACCGATGGGCGCAAGGAAGGCCTCGACCGAGGCGGGGCGGAAGAACGAGGCGCGGGCGAGGCGATGTCCAATCGGGATCTTGCCCCGAAAAGTCAGTGGCCCGATCCGCGCAAGCCTCCCGGGGTGTCGCCGGCCAAGGCACTCGCGCTGTTCGGCCTGTCCCTCACCACCGTCGAAGCGCCCGCGAGCGCGCAGATTCGCCTGCGGCGTGCGGGATGGTCGAAGTATTGGTACTACCAGGTGTCGGTCACCGGCCGCCAAGCGAGCGCAAGCGGATTCGTGACCCTGGATGGCCGCGTGCGACGGGTATCGGACGAAACCTTCGCCCCGGCCGTCAAGGGCAAGTAACCCGTCACGTCGGAGCCGAGATCTCCCCTTGTGCTTGCGGTGCATTCCGTGGTGAAAACCTCATCTGCCAGTCGTGCAAGCCCAAGATCCATCCACAAGTAAAGCCGCTGGGCAGGACGTGCCCGCCGCCGCCCCAGCCGGTGGCCCCGCCCAGGCGCCGGGCCGCCGGTGGCGCGCGCGGCTTCTGACCACGATGCAAAGCCTCGCCCTTTTGGCGGGCATCATCATCTTCCTTGCCGTCGTCAACCAGCACTACGCGATCGGGCGGTGGCTCTTCTGGCACTACCTCGGTGTGTCCGTGCTCTCCGGGATTTGGGTAGCCGCCTGCGCGTCGGTCGGGTGCTTGCTGGCGTCGCGGTTCAAGATCGCAACCTGCACGAAGCCCGAGGATCTGGTGCTGGCATTTCCCCTCGGCGTGCTGGCGTTCGAGCTTTCAATCTTCGTCATCGGGTTGGCCGGGCTGCTGAGCTCGCTCACGTTCTTTCTGCTCCCCGTCGTCTTTCTGTTCTCGGGCGCGGGCCGCCTGCGCGACATCTTCGCGGGCTGGCGCCGCCTGCCGCCGGCCCGAAATGCCGTCGAGCTCGCGGTCATCGTGTTCGGCGTCGTCGGGATCGGGCTCTTATACTTCCAGATCCTAAGCCCCGCGCCCTTCAGTTGGGACGCCCGCTGGTATCACCTTCCCATCGCCGAGCAGTACGCGTTGTGGGGGAAGATTCGGCCCTTCCCGGAAGGCTGGTGGCTTTCCGCGTATCCGCACGCCGCAAGCTTCATCTACACCTGGGCCTTTCTTTTGCCGGTGGATTCGCTGTTCGACAAGCTGGAATTGTGCGTGCACCTGGAATTGGCCGTGTTCCTGGCCACCATCGCCAGCATTCCGGCGCTGGTTCGTATGTTGATTCCCGGCACCTCGGCGCGCATGGCCTGGGCAGCGATCTTTTTGTTCCCCGGCATCTTCCTTTACGACGGCAATTTGCACGCCGGCGCGGACCACATGGCAGCGCTCTGGTGCATTCCCTTGACGCTCGTGCTGGTGCGCTTCTGGAAGACCTGGTCGGTTCGCGACGGCGCTCTGCTTGGGGCGTTTGCGGCCGCCATCTTGATCTCGAAGTATTCGGCGTGGGGCATTCTCTTTTTCGCGGCGCTGGTGGTTCTTGTGCGGGCGGTTTGGCTTTGGTTGCGCGGTCGCTATGGCCGGAACGAACCAAAGGTCCTGCCGGCCTTTCTCGCCGCCGGAGGCACGGCGCTCTTGCTCAGCACGCCGCACTGGCTGAAGAACTGGATCTGCTACGGCGATCCGCTGTTCCCGATCCTCTATCGCTGGTTCGATGTCCGTCCCTGGTCCGCGGAATCGCCCGCCAGCTTTCGCCTGTTCGTCTCGTTCACCTTTCCGCCCAAACCCGGCTGGGAAGGCGTCGAGGACGCCCTGCTCAACACCATCACGTTCTCGTTCAAGCCCAACAACTGGTGGGCCTTCCATCGCGACGTGCCGGTTCTTGGTTCGCTTTTCACGCTGACCACGCTGTGCCTGCCCTTCGTGCGCGCGAACGCGCGGCTGTGGATGTCCTATCTCGGCATCATGGTGTCGATGGTGGCCTGGTATCTGATGAACCACCAGGACCGCTACCTGCAAGCGTGGCTGCCCATCATGGCCGGCGCGACGTTGGCGACCTTGATGCTGCTCTGGCGCACGCGGCAGAGGATCGTGCAGGCCTTGATTGTCGTGCTAGTCGGGGCGCAGCTTGTCTGGGGCGGCGACGTGCCCTTTTTTCCGACCCACAATCTCGTGTACGATTCGCCTTTGCGCGTTCAATCCAACTTCCTCGCCTCGGGTTTTCTGCGGACGCCGCATCGACTGCGGCCCTACGCAGGCGTGGGCGAGGTGGGCGAATCCCTGCCGCGCGACGCAGTCGTCCTTGTGCACGAGATCCAACTACAGATGGGCCTCGGCGTGCGCGTGGTGCAGGATCAATGGCAAGGCAGAATCAGCTACCCATCGCTCAAGACGCCGGGGGCGATCTACGACGCGCTCAAGAGTCTCGATGTCACACACCTCGTGTGGGAGCGAGAAAGCATGTCGGGGTGGAACTCCATTGCCAGCGACTTGGCCTTCGCCAATTTCGCGTTCAATCACGGCGTCGATGCCCAGTCCGTCGACAAGTTCATGGTGGCGCGCCTGCCCGACACAAGACCGCCCGAGTCCATCAATGACAAGGTGGCGATGCTGACCTGCCGCGGTCCCTACGGTGCCGGCTGGTACAACCTGACCGATCTCGTGGTTCCCGATCCGGGCAAGCCGTGGGCGTCCCCGCGATCGCCGATTGACGATGTGGACAAGGCCGTGCAAGACGCCGGCTTTTTGGTGGTGGATCCCGGCTGCCACCCCAAGCTGCCCGATGCGGTGGACAGCGTTTTCCACCGGCCGTTCTCGCGCGACTCGCTGAAGCTGTACGTAAGGAAGGCGCAGTAGGGAGCCGCCCGCTACTCGGTTCCGCCGTCCAGGCCCGTCTGGTCGCTTCCCAGCCAGAAGTCCCAGTTCCAGTAGTCGTCGGTGGCGCTGGGCTGCACCGCCGACAGACAGTGAATCCCGATGGATTCCAAGCTTCCCGACGCGAGCGCGTAGTCCAGGCTCCCGGCTTCACCGGTCGCCAGCGCAAGGGGCTGTCCAAGGCCGTCCCGGCGCACGACGGTCATGGTGAAGTCATCACCGAGCTGATACCCCACATCGGCCTTGCTTCGGCCGCAATTCTGCCTGTGCAAAGTGAAGTTGAACGGTAGCCCGTCAGGCTTGTAGGTCGCGTTGTCGTCCACGGACATTCCTCCCGCGCCCGCGAGCAGCAGAGCATCCTGCGTGATCCCATCGTCCGCGTCGTGCACGGCCAGAAAGCCCGTCCCAGGGGCAAAGCCACCGGGTGCAACCAGTTGCCAGTCGACGCGGATCTTCCTTCCAACTGGCAACCGCACCTGAATGTCGGACGGGGACAAGCTGAATGTATAGACAGCCGGCTGGCATCCGGTTCCCGGCAGACATGTGTCCAGCTTGAACACAGGACTTTCCGACTCGGCAACCACTCCCAGCAAGGGTGATAGAATCGTGCTCGCCGCGTCGGGTGCGAAACTGGATCGGCCGTACTTGGTCCCGTTGGGAGTGGTCACTGTGAAGTCGAAGTGGTGCAAGGTGTAGCGGACTGCGTTGGGCCAAAGGCACCCCCGGGCGTCCCCTGCTTCCGGAGCCGGCGCTTCGATTCCCGCATCGGGAGCCGCTTGGGCTTGGTCGGCCGCCAGATCCGGCGCCGCGCCCCCTGCTTCAGGAACCGCCGCCACGAGCCCTGCATCGGGCTCTGATTGGTCGGGGAGCAGATCTGGCCCGGGCGCGGGTGCTTGGTCGGGCGAAGCGGCGTCGACGACAGGTCGGCTTGGTTCCGCCGTCTTCGAGCAGGCCCCGGCGAAGAGCAAGCAAAGGAGGCATCGAATACGATTTGTGGTCATGGTCGTGGTCTCGGAGGAGGTTCGGCCCGGAATGGTTGCAAGTCGCATGCCCCACCTAACCATGCAAAATCGCGTCTGCGCTTGGTGGTGCGGCGGACAGATCGCGACAAGCGGATCAGGTTCATGGATCCGTCGATGCGCCTAACGGAGGACGTGTCCGCTCGGCGGAGGACGTGCCGCGAGCGCGGAATTGGACTACCATTGATGCTCGCGCCGCCAAGAGTCACCGCCGAAGGAGGCCTTCGATGAGCTTCATTGCACGCCAGTTGCGCTCCGTCATCCAATGGGAAGATCCCAACCCCACCGTTCTTTTCCAGCGATGGACGGAGAATGGCGACGAGATCAAGAACGCATCCAAGCTGCTCGTGGGGCCGGGCCAAGGCTGCGTGTTCGTGTACGAGGGCCGGGTGGAAGCGGTCTACGCGCAGGAGGGCCTTTTCGAGCTGCACACGGCAAACATCCCCTTCTTCACCACCTTGCGCCGGTTCATGCAGGCGTTCCAAAGCGAGCACAAGGTCGGCCTCTTCTTTTTCCGAACCGCCAAGATGCTGAACTTGAAATGGGGAACCGAGTCGCTGGTCAAGTACGAGGACCCGCGATACAAGTTCCCGGTGGGCCTGCGCGCCTACGGCAATTATTCCATGCGCATCGTGGAGCCGCGCCTGTTTTTCCAGCAGATCGTGGGCGGGGCGCCCACGTTCTTGGTCGACGACATCCGCCAGCCGCTCAACGCGCGGCTGCTTCAGCCGCTGACCGACTTCTTCGCCGAGGCCGGGTACACCTACACGCAGATCGATCCCAATCGGGAAGAGATCGCGGCGGCCATTGCCGAGAAGGTGAAGCCCGACTTCGCGCAACTGGGTTTTGTGCTGGAAGACTTCCGCATCGAAGGCACCAGCTTCGACGAGGACACGGTGAGACGCATCGGTCGCATCGCGGACGTCAACGCCGAGGCGCAGGCGGCGAACGCGGCCGGGCTGAGCTACGCCCAGCTTCAGCAGCTCGAAGCCCTGCGCGAGGCCGCGAAGAACTCGGGCGCTGGCGGGGTCGGCATGGCAATGGCGGTCGGCATGGGAATGGCGGGTCAGGTGATACCAGGTGCCGCGGTGGCGGCCCAGCCTGCGGGCGCCGCGCCCGACGATGCGGCCGCCAAGCTGAAGCGGCTGAAGATGCTGCTTGAGCAACAGTTGATTACGCAGGAGGAGTACGAGGCCAAGAAGAAGGAGATCCTGGCGGCGCTCTAGGCTCACCACAGAGGCGCAAAGAGCGCGAGGACGGATAAGAAGGGAAGGGTTTTCGGATCCAGATCCGGAGAAGCCCTCATCTTCTGGGCCTTCGCGTCCTCCGCGCTCTCTGCGGTGAAAGATCCCTTGCGAATCACGCCGGCCGTGGCGCGAGGCCGGCTTCCCTTACGATGCGCGGGACGATTTCTTCCCAGGCAACGGCCATGATGTGAACACCGCGCACACCGGGCGTTGCGCGAAGCTGTTCGATGAGCTCGACGCTGAATCTGACGCCGATCTCGCTGGCGTCGGAAGCCTTCTCCATGCGCAGCACGAGCTCTTCGGGGATGCGCAGGCCGGGAATCCCGGCGCGCATTCGCCGGGCCATTTCGAGCGACTTGATGGGCAGAACACTGGGCAAAATGTGGACCCTTTCGTGAAGGCCCTGCTTGCAGACTTCTTCCATCCACACACGAAATCCGACCACATCGAACACCGCCTGGGTTTGGATGAAGTCCGCGCCCGCCGCGATCTTCTTGCGCAGGCCCATGAGAGCAAGGCCGGTCGAATCGACGGTCGGGTTCGTCACCGCGCCGATGAGCATGGGCATCTCGCCTCCGATGGGAAGGCCGTTCATCAGCTTGTGCTCGTCGCGCAGGGTCTTCACCGCCTGGACCAGGTGAATCGGGTCGATGTCGTAGACCCCCATCGACGACGGATGGTTCCCGAGCTGCTGGTGATCCCCCGCCAAGCACAACACATTGCGGATTCCGAGCGCCGCCGCGCCCAGAAGGTCGCTCTGCAGCGCCAGCCGGTTGCGATCGCGCAGCGCCAATTGCAGGACCGGCTCGGCGCCCGCCTGCCTGAGCAGCGCGCACCCGGCGAGGCTCGACATGCGCACCATGGCGATCTGGTTGTCGGTGACGTTCACGGCGTCGCACGAGCCCTTGAGCAATTCGCCCTTCTTCAGCATGACGTCGGCCTGGCTGCCTCGCGGCGGCCCGGCCTCGGCGGTGACGGCGAATTGCCCGCTGGCGAGAACCCGTTCGAGCTTGCTGCCTGATTTCACGGGCTCCTTCTTACCTGACCACGAGCGATGGGTCACGAAACTACGCTTGCGTTCGCCTGATGTGATACGCGGACTTGGGCAGCACCATCGTCAAGAGCCCAAGCGCGACGGTGACGAGGCCCATGGCGAGGCCCAACCAGACGCCGCGCAAGCCCCATCCGTGGCGCAGGCCGAGCCAGTAGGCGACGGGCAAGCCGAGGAGGTAGTAGCCGCACAGGTTGAAGACCGCGGCGGGTTTGGTGCGGCCGAGGCCTCGCAGGATGCCGCTCGCCACGACCTGGGTTCCGTCCAGCATCTGAAACGCGGCCGCGACGGGCAGGACCTGGGCGCACAGGCTGACCACCGCCGGCTCGGCGCCGTAGACCCGCGGCAGCGCGAGGCGCAGGAAGTAGAACAGGGCCGCGAACAGCGACATCACCCCGGCCCCGAGGACAAGCGCCAGGCGCGCTGACCGCCGCGCGCCAGCCTCGTCGCCGGCGCCGATCAGGTTGCCCACGCGCACGCTGGCGGCAGTGGAAATGCCGAGCGGAAACATGAAGCTTAGCGATGCCAGGTTGAGCACGATGGCATGGGCGCCAAGCGGCGCCTGGCCCAAGTGGCCCGCGAGCAGGGTCGCGATCTGAAACGCCCAGACCTCCAGGCCGAACTGCAACCCGACCGGCAGCCCCAGCCGCACGATGCGCGCGACCCGGCGCAGGTCGAAGGACTCTCGGCTCCACGCGGTCCAAGCGCCGCGATGCAGGCCCACCGCGAAGGTCAGGCCGAGCAGCAGCGCCGGCAACATCAGGCGCACGATCCCGCCCGCCACGCCGGCGCCGACCACGCCCAGCGCCGGCAGGCCGAAGCCGCCGAACACCAGCCACCAGCTAAGCCCGAGGTTGATGACGTTCACCACCAACACCACCCACAGCGCTGGCGCGACCACCCCGCGGGCCGCGAGGTATTGCCTGGTGATGGTGAACACGAGGAACCCGAAGGCGGTCGGCGCCTGCACGATGACGAAGGTCCCGGCCAGCTTGGACAGCGACGGGTCCTGGCCAAAGTGACTCAGCACCGTCGAGGTGGCGAGCCACAACAGCGACAGGGGAATCCCCAGCAGAACCGACAGGTAGAGGCCGCGCTGGAAGGTCTGGGCGAGTATCTCTTCGTCGTTCGCGCCGAAGGCCTGGCTGAGAATCGGATCAGCGCCCAGCACCACGCCCATCGCCACCAGGATGGTTCCCTGCATCCACACGTGGCCGAGCGACGCTGCCGCGAGGGCGGTATTGCCCGCGTGCCCGACCACCAGCATCTCGACCACGCCGAGGAACATCATGCCGACCTGCGACGCCATGAGCGGCAGCGCGAGTCGAAGCAAGACACGCAGCTCTTTCCGCCGGGGCGAGGTTGGTTGGCTGTGGTCGGTCATTCGATGTCCGGCGGAGCACCGCGGGATGACATAGCACACACCGTAGCCTGCCGGCACGGTCAGTCCACGCGCTTGCCCATTGTCGCGCGCCTCGCACTGACGTAGCCTCGCCAGCCATGTCACTGCTTCGCTGCCTTCTGCCGGTGGGGTTGCTCACGATCTGTGCTTGCGTGGGTTACCGCACGCCGCTTAACGAATGTCCCGTGGATGGACAGACCCAGCCGTGCCAGGACACCTGCGGCGCGGGCACCCAAATCTGCAGTGACGGCACGTGGTCGGTATGCCAGGTGCCGCCGGCGAAAAAGGCGTGCAGCAACACCTGCGGCAATGGCACCCAGACCTGTACCAGCGGAGCTTGGTCCACGTGCCAGGTGCCGCCCACGCAGTTGCCCTGTAGCAACACCTGCGGCGACGGAACCCAGCTCTGTCAGGACAACAAGCGGCAAGGGGTTTGTGAGGTCGACCCGGTGGTGAAGGACTGTTCGACCATCTGCGGTTCGGGGACCGAAACCTGTTCGGACAACACCTGGCACGCGTGCACGGCCGCCCAGCCCCACCCGCCCCAACAGGCGAAGCTCACGGCAACCATCCGCGATTTTCACATCACCTTCCCGGACATGAACCACGACGGCATCTCCGAGACCGGCATTGTCGAGCAGGATCTGGGAAGCGACGACAAGCCGGTGTACGCGCACACCGGCCCCACCGCCACCGTGCAGGGGCCGGATACCTTCTACCAGTGGTACCGCGACGTACCTGGAACCAACACCAAGACCAGCATCGAGATCCCGCTGACCCCAAGCGCGACCCAAAGGGGCGTGTACAGCTACGACAACGAGTCCTTCTTCCCCATCGACAACCAGCTCTTCGGCAATGAAGGGCAGGAGCACAACTACGCTTTCACCGCCGAGGTCGCCACCCAGTTCCGCTACAGCGGCGGTGAGACCTTCACCTTCGCAGGCGATGACGACGTGTTTGTGTTCATCAACCGCAAGCTGGCCATCGACCTAGGCGGGATCCACGCGATCATGTCCCAAACCGTCGACCTGGACGCGCAGGCCAGGATGCTTGGCATCGCGCCCGGTGGCATCTATTCGATGAACATCTTCTTTGCCGAGCGCCACCCGACCGGATCCGACTTCGTCGTTGAAACCACGATCTCGGAATTTGCGGTTTGCCCGTAGCTTCCAACCCCGCTCAAGCTTAGGGGAATTCGGCCGGTCCGAGACGCGGCCTCAGGCTCTCCAGAAATCGCGCGCGTCTGCCGAAGAACTGTGCGTTGGAAGACAACCATTCCATGGGGAGAGCCATGCAGAGCCGTCCTTCATATCGCGACCTGGAGTTGCCATGAGTCTTGCGCAGATCCTTGCCAAGCACGGTTTCCTGTCGGCCGATCAATTCCGCAGTATTCCCGGCGCCGAAGCCATGGAAGACGGTCCTCTTGGCAGCGCCTTGGTGGAGGCCGGTGTGCTTACCACCGACCAACTTGCGTTGGCACTGAGTGACCTTTACGGTGTGCCGCCCGCGCTGGAGAGCGATTTCCTGCGCGCCGATCCCGGCCTGCGCAACCGCCTGCGCGTGCACCAAGCATCCAGCTTCAGGTGCATTCCGCTTTACGCCACGCAGAACCGCCGCGTGGCCGTCGCGATGGTCGACCCCGGTGACCCGAAGATCGTCGACGAGCTGGCCTTCATGCTGGGCGCCTCGGTCGAGTCGATGGTCACTTCCGAGCCGGCGCTCGCGCGGCAGCTGCAACTGCTTTACGCCATGCCTCGCCGGCGTACGACCGGCTTTCATCCCGTCGCGACCATGAATCCGGCCGACGGCGGCGGTGCCGTGTCGGGCTTGGCCGCGACCCAGGAAAGTCAGCGCTACCAGGTGGTTCCCATGGCGGTGAATCCCCTCGCGGAGGTCGCGAACGATCCGACACCCGCCATCCGCGTTCCCACGCCTCCCGCGCGAACCAAGCCGAAGAAGGCCACCCAGTCGTACCTGGCAGCGGTCCAGGACCTGCCCCTGTTCGTTCCGAACGACCCGAGCGCACCAACCCAAGCGGTCGCCGAACCGCAGACGCCGATTCCGCCCAGGGTCTCTGTGACCGGGCCCGACCGCGCGGTCGAGCTGATTCTTTCTTCGCCAGACCGCCAGGCGGCGGCCGACAATCTGTTCGCCTTCATGCGTTCGTGCTTCGGCGCGGGCGCAATGTTCGCCATCAACGGCGTTTTTGCCTCGGGGCGCTTCGGATATAACGAAGGCGCCGAATGTCCCGCGGTCGAAAGCCTACTCTTTTCGCTCTCACTGCCTTCGTGCTTCCGCAGCGCCCACACGCGCGGCACGATCTTCCACGGCACGCCCGCGCCCGAGGGTGAATCGATCCACGGGCCGCTGTGGGCTGCCTTGCGCTGCCCGCCGCCGCGCGAAGTGCTGGCGGCCCCAGTGGTCGCCGGCGGGCAGATCGCGCTGCTCCTCTACGCCCACGGGCGCAACCACGGGCGCATCGAGAAGTTCGCGGCCAGTCGCATGGAGCACGTCTGCGCCGCCCTGGCGAACACCCTGGTACGCTTGGCCGGGTAAAGGGACTGCGCGGACAGCCAGCCAGTGACCCAGGACACGTCCAGGGTCGTGGGCGCGGTATCGAGTCACAGGCGTGTTATTGTCCAGGCATGTTGGCGATTCGCGCTCGGCAGACTCTGTGGATCTTGGGAATCTTGCTCGGCACTTTGCTGGTCGCTTGCCACGACGATTCCGCTTCGTGTCCGCCGGGCAACGGAAAGATGTGTGACGTATTCTCGATGCCGGTGACGGTCAAGCAAGACGAGCCTCGCCTTCACTTCACCACCACGCAGGTGATCGAGGGTGCCTGTGAACCGCCTCGCTGCGACACCACCGCTTGTACCGATCTCATCTTTCCTGGCCTCTTCCGCCAGCTTGAAGTGACCAACTCGACCGTCGTCTCGCCGCCCGACACACGTTGCCGCTTCCAGATTTCGTCGGCCGAGGGCGAGTCGCTCGACGTCGTGTTTTCCCTAGCAGACTCCTCGCCGTTCTCCTTTTGCTGCAACACCGGACTGCGCAAGTTCACGAGCTACTCCTGGTCGGCATCTGCGAATGGTGTCGATCTGGGGGCGGGTTCAGCGGGGACGTACTATCTGCCCACGTCGTTCGACGGCGGTGTTGCATCCACGGACGCAGCGACGCCAAGCTACTGTGACCTCGCCGATGGGCGTCGCATTCAATCCGGCGCTGCCTTTGCCGACGGATGTAACTGCTGTGTTTGCACGTCGTCGGGGAGGCCTGCATGTCAGGGAGCGTACTGCGCCGTCGACTCTGGCGCCACCGTGGGGTCGTGCACCTCAGATGCCGACTGCGTGGCCCAGGGAAGGCTCCTTTGCGCGTTCGATCCGGGCTGCGACTCCCCGCGCGGCACTTGTCTCGGTGGAAACGGGATCTGCGATACGGCAGCGGTCTCCGAATTCTCGCCCTTCGAGTATTGCGGGTGTGATGGCGTAACGTATTCCATCATCAGCACGCCCACGGACGCCCGCATGTATCCCTACAAGCCTTACAAGCACTACGGCGCTTGCCCGTAGGGCGCACGAGTATCGCGCGAGGGACCGGCAAAAAAGTTTAGTCTGGGGTTGATCTTTGTCGTGGGATGGACGGAAATCGTGGTCCGACCGACTTCCCATCGACGACAACCCACGAGGAGATGTGATGACCAAAGCCGCACCCACCGTCAAGGGAACCGTCTACAGCTATGCCTTCGGCGACACGGTCTTCGCCGTCGACGCAGCCAAGGCTGGTCGCATCGTGACCTTTTCGCTCGGCGGAAAGAACATCCTGACCGCGGCGAAAGATGCCGGTGACAACAACTGGGGATCGACGTTCTGGACCAGCCCGCAGAGCGACTGGAATTGGCCGCCGCCGTCCGAGATGGATCCCGACCCGTACACCGCCAAGCTCGACGACGGAAAGCTCGTGGTGTCGGGGCGCCCTATCCCCGCGCTTGGCCTGGCGGTCAGCAAGGGCTTTTCCGTCGACGCCCAGGCCGGCGCGGTGAGCATCGAGTACGGCATCGCGAACCACGGCAAAGAAGCCCGACGGGTGGCGCCGTGGGAGATCTCGCGGGTTGCCGCCGGCGGACTGACTTGCTTTCCGATGGGCGATGGCAACCCCAGCAAGGGCTTCCAAGAGCTCTTGCCTTTGCAGATCGAAGGCGGCATCGCTTGGTTCCCCTACCAAGCCGAGGACATCGTGGGCGACCGCAAGGTCTTTGCCGACGGGCACGAGGGATGGATTGCCCACGTGGATGGCGAGCTGTTGCTGGTGAAGGAGTTTCGCGACACGCCGCTCGCACAGGCGGCCCCGGGCGAGGCGGAAATCGAAATCTACGCCGACGCCGGGCACACCTACGTCGAGGTCGAAAACCAGGGTCCCTATACCCATCTCGCGCCCGGTTCCAACCTTCGCTGGACGGTGCGCTGGTTCTTGCGCAAGCTTGATCCGTCGGTCAAGGCGCAGGTGGGAAGCGCGGCGCTGCTTGGCGTCGTGCGGGCACTGGTCAAGGGGTGAGCCGCAGACAAGAACTACAGCACCACCCAGCGGCGGGGCAGGAAACATTCCTCGTAGGTGCGCATGGCGTAGCGGTCGGTCATGCCGGTGATGAAGTCGGCCACTGCGCGCGGTAGCTCCTCGCTGGCCGGTACACCTTTCGGCCAGTGCTTGCTGCGGAACTCGTCCCCGTGGCTGTTGAAATATTCCCACAGCTCCTGCACCACGTGCTGGGCGCGCTGGAATTCGGCGAAGATCTCGGGCTTTTCGTAGACTCGCTGGTAGAGGAAGTCGCGCAGCCCCATGAGCGCGGCCAGCACTTCCGGGCTCATCTCAATGTGGCGCTTTTCGTCCAAGCGCGAGGCGGTGACCACGTCGGTGACCAGGAGGCTGATGCGTTCGCTGTGGGTTCTG
>CAZBIU010000101.1:0-19871 GCA_964491625.1 uncultured Myxococcales bacterium | reverse complement strand
GTCTTGGCCGACACTTCCTTTTCGCCCTCGGGCACGGCGGGCTTGGTGAAGGCGAACAGCCACTCGGCGTCGGCGAGGCTGAGGTTGATGCAGCCGTGGCTGCGCGGGATGCCGAATTGATCGTGCCAGAAGGCCCCGTGCAAAGCGACGCGGCCGATGTATTGGGTGAACGGGACCTCTTCGTAGGAATAGGGGACGACGCCGGTGTGCTCGAGGTTGTCCATGGTGGCAGCGAGCAGCTTGCCGCGGATGCGGTGGATGCCCTTGGGCGTGGCAAAGGCGCTGCCGTCGGCGCCCACGCCGGTGGCGACCAGGGTGGCGAAGACCGGGGTGTCGCCGCGATACGCGACCAAGGTCTGCGACGCCAGCTCGACGTCGATCCAGGCCTCGCCGTCTGCGACCTCGGGCGGGCGCGGCGCCAGGTGCGGCACGCGCAGGTCGGCGTCGGACATCCAGCCCTCGACGACTTGGTAGTAGCCTTGCGGACCGTTGGGGCTCTGCAGTCGAAGGCGGGCGTAGTGGGGCTTGCGCGCGACCAGCTTGCCCTGGCCGGGCTCGGCGAGAACGGGCGCGCCGTCCTTGACCACCCAGCCGAAGTCGAGACGAGGCTGGTCCAGGGGTACGCCGGCAAACTGCGACGGGGTTGCCGGGCGCAGATCCTTCATCGCTACTTCTCGACCAAGGCTGGTGCGGCCGATGCGCTCGCCGCCCGCCATCCACTGGGCAACCACCACCACGCCGAAACCGGGGAGCAGACGCTGGGAATTGTGGTCCAGCGTCTGGGTTGGGCTATTGCCGACGACGTAGTAGCGCGGGCTCTGCGCAGTCGGCGCGGGGCTCGGCTCGCGTCTTTCACAGGCGAGCGCGCCGGCGATGCACACAAACGCGGTCGCTGTTCTCACGGCGACACCTCCACGCGCAAGGTCTGGGCATCGGATCGGCCGCGGTCGTCCACCGCGCGCACCACGTAGCTGCCGGGCTCCATCTTCCACAGCCACGGCCGGCCGCTGGCGGACTTGCCCGCGAAGCGGCGGCCCAGGTACCAGAACACCTCGTGAGCATCACCGTCGGTCTCGGCCAGGAACGCGAGTGTGTCGTTGCTTTTCCCGGGCCGCAAGGTGTAGGCCACGCCGTTGAGCGGCGACGTGATTCGCGGCGGGGCGCCGGGCACCGACTGTTCGGCCGGGCAGCCGGGCGCGGCGGCGGGCGGGGTCCTGCGCGGAAGTCCCGCTGCGGCCCACAACTTCAACATGTCCGTGGGCCACACTTCGAAGACCTCGTCGTGGGTCGGCCCGTGCGGCGCCGCCTCGCAGGTTCGGCGGCCCGAGCGGTCGTCGATGGCGAAGCTGCGATGCACGTCGCAATGGGAGGTGGGCGAGCGGCCGGCGATGAACCAGGTGGGGCGCGCGTGCGGACAGTGCGGACCAGGGATCTGGCCGCTCTCGCTGCACACGTCGACCTTGACCACGCCCTTCGGCCGGGGCCACGGCCAAGCAGCGGCCTTGGCCAGACCGCGATCGTGGGCCGCCAGGGCATCGACGGTGGCAAAGAAGAGCGGGGCGGCGGTCTTGATGCCGACGAATTCCGGGTTGCTGCGGCCGGTGAAATCCCCCACCCAGACCGCGAGCACGTACGGGCCGACGAGGCCCACGCTCCAGGCATCGCGAAATCCCCATGAGGTGCCGGTCTTCCAGGGCAGCGCCATTGTGTCGGTGGTCGGCAGCCGCGGATCCGTAGGGCGCGGATTTTGCGCCAGCATCTCAAGCACCAGCCAGCTTGCTTCTTCGGAAAGCACGTGCACGGGAGCCGCGGACGAATCTTTATCGTAGCGACGAAGCGGTCGCAGCTGGCCGTGATTCGCCAGAGCCGCGTACAGCGTCGCGATCTCTTCCATGGTGACCTCGCCGGTGCCAAGCACAAGGCCGAGGCCGTAGTAGCTTTCGGGTTGCGGAAGGTCGACGCCGGCGCCGGTCAGGAATTGGTACAGGGTAGGGCGATCGAGCTTGGCGGCGACCAGCAGGGCCGGGATGTTGCGGCTGCGCACCAGCGCATCGGTCGCGGTGAGCGGCCCCGCGTAGCGCCCGTCGAAGTTTTCCGGAGAGTAGGCGGAGAACGCGACCGGCGCATCCTTCAAGATTGACCGCGGATGAATCACTCCCTGCTCCATGCCCAGGGCGTAGACGAAGGGCTTGAGCGCCGAGCCGGGCGAGCGGCGCGCTCGGGTGCCGTTCACTTGCCCAAGAATTTCGTCGGAAAAGAAATCGGCCGAACCCACCAGCGCGCGCACGCCCATGTCGCGAGCATCGACCAGCATGGCCGCGGCATTGTTCACACCCACGGGCTTCCTGCGCTCGACGAAGCTGGCCACCTGCCTTTCGAGCAAGCGCTGCAGGGGCAAGTCGAGCGTCGTCTTGATGCGGTTGTCGTCGGGGCTATCGGCGAGGATCTGGTCGGTGAAGTGCGGGGCCAAGAACGGCAGCTCGTCCTTGCGCACGTTCGCTGCAAGGGTCGCCAGCGATGCATCGCCGATCTCCGGCCAGCGCGCGATGAGGCGCCGGCCCAGCGCCTCGCGCATGCGCGCAAACTCGGGCTTGGCTGCGCGCAAGGCCTGTAGCCGCTGGTTGGGGTTTTGCGGAAGCAGCGCCAGCGAGACCGCCTCGGGCAGCGACAATCGGCTGGGCGGCTTGCCGAAAAGAGAGAGGCTCGCGGCCCCGATGCCTTCCAGGTTGCCGCCGAAGGGCGCAAGATTCAGATACGCTTCCAGGATTTCGTCCTTGCTGTAACGGGCTTCCAGCCAAAGCGCGGCCAGGATCTGCTTGAGCTTGCCCGTTACCCGGCGCGAATCGATGTCGTAGAGCCGCCGCGCAAGCTGCATGGTTATGGTCGAACCGCCGACGCGCCGACCGCCGCCGAACAGCGAGCGGACGGCGCGCACCAGGGAAATTGGATTTGTGCCGGGATGGAAGCGGAAGTAGCGGTCCTCGTAGGTCAGCGTGGCCCGGACCGACAGCGGCGAGATGGCGGCAAGCGGCGTCCACAAACGATACTGTTCGTCTTCGGCCAGGGTCATGCGCAAAAGCTCACCGCCGCGCGCGTAGACCGCGCGGGACAGCGGGGCCCGGCTTGCAAGCGGCGCGTGGGGAAGAAAGCGCACGGACAAGAAGAGCAGCGCGAGCCCTAGCCCCACCACGCCCAGCACGCGCGGCAGGCGACGGGACAAAGGCTCGGCTGCTTGTTTGCTCACGGCCTTACGACGGTGATGGTTCCCGGTTCGCCGTGCGCGCGCACGGACCGGTCGTACATGGATTCGGCGTCGATGGCAGGGGTGACGACCTTGCCGGCGTTGGTCGCCTTGATCTTGTAGTTGAAGGTCGACATGGACTTGCCGACCGATCCGTACAGCACGACCCGATCCTCGCGCACGTCCACATAGTCGAGCCCGAAGTCGCTGCCCGGCAAAGCGATACCTAGCACCCCCGCCCCCGCCGAGCCCGCTCCTCTGCTCTCATTCTCGGCCTCCGGGCCGCCCTCCTCCGCGCCCTCCGCCTCTTCTCCGCCCTCTGCGCCCTCACCCCCCGATTCGACTTCAGCGCCGGCAGGCTGGCCGCCTCCCGATTCGTCGCCCGCGCCCCCCTCTGCGCTCTTGGGCGCCTGCATGACGACCTCGAATCCCGCGGGCAGAAGATCGACGATGGCCACGTTCCACAGAAGGTCGCCAAGTGAGCGCACGCGAATCCGCACCTTGATCTCGTCGCCGAGGCCGACCTTCGCGATGGGTTTGTCGTCGTCGCCGAGAAATTCGCGGACGACTTCCAACTTCTCGCTCAAGCCCTTCTTGGCGGGCTCGAGATCGAACCCGCTTTGCGACAGCGACCAATAGCTGCCGAAGTCGCCGTGGCTGCCGAACACCAGCTCGGTCGCCTGGTCGGAGAATGCAACGTGCGGCAAGAGCCCGGCCGGCAGGGTGATGGGCTCTTTGCTGCCGTGGAGGACTTGGTGGAGGGTACGCGTGGTTGCGCTGGCGTCCGCGGCGGTGCTGGAAAACGCCTCTAGCGCAAGGATGCTCAGCGCCGACGAGAAGGTGTTGTACGCGCCGGTGGAGATCTCGCTCACGATGCCGTCGAGATCCTCCTTCTTGACCGCGGCGGCGCGCTTGGGGAAGTGCCGGGCTAGCAGCAACAGGGCCTGCGCGTCGTGGCCGAGATCGTCGTAGTAGTGCGCGTAGTCGGGCGGATGCTTGCCGCCCAACTTGATCTCGCCGGCGATCTCGTTGGCCAGGCTGTCCTGTTTCAGAACCGCGTAGCTGGCCGCAAGGTAAGCGCTGGCGAGCTGCTGGCGCCATTCCTTGCCGCCGTTGGCTTCCAGCCAATGCTGCAAGGCCGCCGCGTGCCGGCCCACCTGCACGCCGTTGCGGGCGAGCACGTACAAGGCGTGCGCACGGACTTGCGCGTCGCCCATGTCATCGGGCGTTTCGCTGGCCAGGCTTTCGAGATAGCGCATGCCGTTCTTCATCATCTCCGACGGCACCGCGTGGCCGCGCTCGCGCGCCAGGGTCAGAAGATGCAAGGCCCACACCGACGGCACGGTCGCGCTCTTCGGGTTCGCGGCCCAAAGCCCGAAGCCGCCTTTTTCGTTCTGGCGCGAGCGCAAGGTATCGACAAGGCTCGCCACCGTGTTTTCCGCCGTGGCCTTGTCGAAGCCGAACTCAGCGTGCTTGCCCAGCGCCACCGCGGGCGTGGTTTGGCTGACCAGCTGTTCGGTGCAGGCATGCGGATAGCTTTGTAGGTAGGCCGCCAAGCCGTGCGCGAGCGAAAGCGGCACCGCCGCAATGCCGGCATCGAGTTGTCGGTGCTCGGCGAACAGCTTGCGTTCGACATGGACGGTCTGGTCGCCGTTCTTGAGGTACCCGGCCTCGATCGTGGTGACGAAGGGCGAAGCCGGCCTCACGCTGAGGTCGGTGGTGAGATGTCCGATTTTGTCGCCGAGCCGCGCCTCGAAGCGCAGGCTGGCCGAGCCGAGCTCGGGCTTGGCGCGAACCCGGAAGATGGCGCTGCTCTCGTGCATTTCCGCAATGGGCAGCTCGACCTCGTGCGGGCCGAGGATTTCCAGGTGCTTCGATGTGATGAGCGACAGTTTGGGTTTCGCCTGCTTGCCAGAGCCCACCACGTTGTTGGCCAGACCGACGGAGACCTCGAGCTCGTCGCCGGGGGCCGCGAAGGTGGGCGCGTTCGGGCTGATGACGAAATCGCCCCGCACGACGGTCTTCTTGTCGAAGGCGCCCATGGCGAGATCCGACCCGGCGACCGCCATCACGCGCAGGGTTCCGTTGAAACTGTCGGGAACCTCGTACACCAGATCCTTGGCCTGCGGGCCCACGTCGATGAGGCCCGACCAGAACACCACCGGCTTGTCGCGATGGCGGCGGAACGGATTCAGGTTCGCGCCCACGGCAGCCTCTTCGCCGTCGCCGCCAGGCGCGGCTGCGTCCTGCAGCTTCGCGATCTCGGGCAAGATCAGGTCCAGGATCTGCGACGTGCGCACCGAAAGCGCCCGCTTCTGAAGGAAGTGCGCCAGCGGATCCGGCGTGCGGTAGTGCGCGACCTTCAGGATGCCTTCGTCGACGGCGAACACCACCGCGCGGCCCTTGCGGTCGGCAGAGACCGACATGGTCAGCTTGTCGCCCGGCTTTACCAGATCCGGGGCGGCGACCTTCACGTTCAGGGCGCGCTTGCCGCGGCTGATGGTGAAGGGCGCCACCGCGTAGCTGAGCGGGCTCATGAAGACCTCTTCAGAGGCGGAATCGCGCACGAACGACACCGATACGTACGCGCCACCTTCGATGTCGGCCGGGACCTTGATCTTCTGCACCGAGGCGGTTTCGCCCATGTGGAACCACTTCCAGGCATAGACCTTGTCGCGCTCGATGGTGACGAGGCCGTTGCCGGTGTAGGGCGCCTTGATCTGCAGCTCGATCTCGCCGCCCGGCGCGACGTCGCCGGTCTTGAGCGCCAACTCGAGCTCGGCGTTCTTCTCCAGCGAGCGCGCCAGATTGCCGAACCCGGCCACCGTGAAGCCGATGTCCTGCACCACCTCGCCCGCGGCGTCTTGGATCGAGACCGCGAAGTCGCCCGGCTTGTCGGTGGGCAACTTGATGCGGGCTCCGGCGGCGGCGATGGTAAGCGGCTTGCGAGAGACCTCTACATCCTTGCGGATGGATTGGTAGCGGAAGGTGCCGTTTTCGAGGCGTACCAGCGACGAGACGTAGCGGCGCTCGGTGACCACGAGCTGCAACTTGTCGACGCCGACTTTGTCGCCGCGTGGTCCCACGGCGGCAAGGTCCACCGAACGTTCGGCGTCCTTGTTCACGTATCGCAGGTCTCCGTCGGGCTTGAAGCCAATCAGCCACGGGCGCGGCGACACCACGGTCGACGCCTCCGAGGTGACCGAGCGACCGCCTTCCGCTTCGAAACCCTCGCTGACCAGGGTCAGCCGGTAGGTCGCGTTGGCGAAACGTTCCAGACCGAGGGCAATCTTGGCTTCTCCCGCGTCGTCGGTTTGCGCGTCGGGCAGGCTCTGCTCGCTGGGGTCGATGGGCTTTTGCGGATTGTAGAAATGGAAGTCGCGCAGCTTCGAGAACGACGGCATGCCCGGGGTCAGCACCAGTCTTGCGCGCACGCGCCGGCCCGCTGCCGGCGTTCCGAAGAGATTGGCCAAGCTAACCAGACCTTCGAGGCCCTTGGGCGGGACCCAACCCTCGGGATTCTCTTGGCTGAACTTGGTGTGAATCACCATCCGGTCGGGCAGGAATTCGCGCACGGTCACCGAGGTGCTGCCGATCTGTCCGTCGGCGTGGTCGTCCTTCACCGTGTAGAGCGCAACGGTGTAATTGCCGGTAGGCGATTCCTCGCGCGTGCGATGCGAGAATTCTTCCAAGCCGGCGGCGCCCAGGTTGAAGCGGTGGCGCTTCACCTCCATGCCGCGCGCGTCGTTCACCACCAGCTCGAGCGGCAGGCCGGCCAACTTCTGGCCAAGGTCGCGGCTGCGTACCAGGGCGCCGACGTGAATCTCGTCGCCGGGGCGATAAAGGCCGCGGTCGGAAAACAGGTAGGCCGAAAGACCCTGGTTCTGCTCGGAATCGGTCAGGCCGCCGACGTCGAAGCGGCTCATGTCGAGCTGCCGGTCGTAGCGGCCATACGGCAAAAATGAAGTGTCGCGACCCGCGGAGACCAGGAACATCACCGGCGTCTTCTCCTGGCGCAGGTCGCGCAGCGAGGGAAGGTGGGCGTGCCCGTCGCCGTCGGTCTTGCCGCCGACCACCAGCAACCCGTTACGACCGATGACTTGTACCTGCGCACCCGCCACCGTCCGCCCCGTCGCTATCGACTGCACGAACACGTCGTGCGCGCCGTCGGACGCCTCTTTGGAGAGAATGCCGAGGTCGGACACCAGCACGAGCCGCGAGTCGACCTCGCCCATGGTTTGCTTGGATTCCGGATTCCAGCTTTCGACCTTGACGAAAAACAGACCGCGCCGTTCGCCCGCGCTGCCGTCAAGGTATTTGCCGAGGTCGAGGGTTTCGTAGCTCGGCTTGCCGGGTGGCGCATCCACCCCGCGGGTTTCCACCTGGATCTCGGCCAGGTGCTCCTGCGTGACCGGGTATTGCAGGCTGGGTTTGGAGAACGAACCGCCGTTGAAGCTGAAGACGTGGTGGATTTGGTCGGACAGCACGCGCGCGATCTCGAAGCGCAGCCCAGGCACATCGCGCACGAAGACCGAGACCTTGCGCTGCCCCGACAACGCCAACAGCGATCCGCTGTGCAACAGCTTCACCTGGCGCGGGTACGCCGGCACTTCAAGAATCCCCTGATAGTCCTCGGCCAGGATGTACCCGCCGAAGGCCTGCACGCCCTTCTTCAAACGCAGGTAGACGTAGCGCCCGGGATCTGCATGGAAGCGGAAGCCGTGATCCGAGGCGTACTCCTTTTCCGCGGGCAGCTGGGTCAGGGGGAGCTTCCTGCCCTTCGCGAGCACCTCGGGGTCCACCGACTGCGGATCGCTCCACCGGTAGGGGCCCTTGTGCTTGCTGGTGTCGTGCGGGTTCTGGGTGGGCAGAAGGACCATCTCGAAGGCCTTGCCGATATCCTTCTCGGTCGCGGCCGTGGACAGATGCATGACCAGAATCTGTTCCGGCTCCATGCGCGGGTTGTCGACGATTTCGATTTGGGTCGAGCTGACGCGGAAGAAATTGTAGAGACTCGGGATGTGGATCTTCTGCTCGATCGGTTTGCCGAAGGCGGGGCCTCCGCGCGCGGCCCGGGTGCCCGCCACCAGGCGCAGCTCGACCGTGGCATCCTTCTGCGGCAGCGCGAAGGGGGCCGAATGGACGAAGGCGCGTGCTTGCCATTTGTCGTAGGTGACGTGCGCCTCAAGGTCGAAGTCGCGTTCTTCCTTGTTGCTGGGGACGAAGCGCAGCTTGATGCTCTTCTCGAACGACGGTCCGTCGACGGGATGGCTGAAGCTGAATTCCGACACCACCTTCTTCAGATTGGCGTCGACCGGATCCTGATAGAACTCGGCCTGGCGCAGCCTGACCACGAACGGCGCGGTCTCGAACTTCACTTCGTACTTGCTGAGCTTCACGTGGTCCGCCAGCAACCCCTTGCGGTCGAAGCGCACGGTGAACTTTTGTCCCACCGGCCAGTCCTCGCGCGGGCGCAGCTCCAGCTCGCGATCGGACGTCCACTTCCACGTCCCGTCAAGCTTGGGCTCGACCAGGATGCCCTTTTTCACCACGCTGCCGACCGCCTTGAGCGGCGCGGCCGAGCTGGTGAAATGAACCAGCAGCGGACGCGGTGTCGCCTTCTCGCCGATGGGCGTGAGCGCCGGCTCGGTCACGTGCACGTCGACCGTCGACGGCTTGGGGCGCGCCTTCCACCACCGCCAGCCCAGGGTACCGCCCACGCCTGCTCCCGCGACGGCGACGATGAGGAGCGCCGCCTTCACCTTGTGCAGCCACGCCCACTGGCCGCCGCGCCGACCTTGCCGACCGCAAAAGCGCAGCCACGGCGGCGGATCCCATCGTCCGAAGAGAGCCGCAAGAGCGCGTGCGATTGAGGTAAGCAAACGATGCATGGTCGACCTCCGTGCGCAGTGTAGCAGGAGGAGGGCGCAGAGGGGGATGAGGGCGCAGAGAGGGGTCCGCGAAGTGTGAGGCGGCTTGGCCAGATCTCGCACGCTGGCCTGGGCGAGCCGGAGCCACGGAACTTGTTTTGCGGCGATGATGGCAGGTCACGGGCCCGAGCTCCTCGCGAGGATGAAACGCCGACCCCCGATGTGGTACGATTCATGGTCTTCGAGAAGGCGCGAAAGGGCGAGTGCTCAAGGCAATGAGAACGTTCAGCGGATGCAGCGAGCTGTCCCGGCGATTGCCAACCTCGGTCGGCGCGAACGTTGCCCTGATAGTCGGTGTCGCGGCGACGCTTGGTTGTGGAAAGATGGGGTTCTGTGTCGAAGGCCTCGACCTTGGAACGACATACCGGGTGACTGTGCTGGAACCGGCGGACGCCAACGCCCAATACGCTGTCCAAACCAGCCGCGGGCCAGATTTTGGAATGCAGGTCGACATCGCACTAACCTGTGGCGTAGGTTTCGATTTCGTGGCGGGCTCGACTTTTCTGATCGAACCGGTTTCCAAGACCGATCTCAACTATTGCTGGGGGCGTGCTGCGATTCCGAGTGAAGTGACGGAGATCGAACTTGTTAGCCAGATGGACGGATCGGTCGCGGGCGGAGGAGTGATGGGGACACCGGGCTTTCAGGTTGATCGCGAGGGGTGCACCGGGCGATGGCAACTGGAATTCAACTCCCCGCGACAGGATCCCCCGCTAAGCACGCCGGTCCTCGGGGAGTATCCGCCGGTATTGATGAGGCGAGATTTCACACCGTCTCCGGACGAGCTGCAGTCGTGCCCATCGCCAATCCCCGGACTTTCGGCTCGCACCACCTGCAGCGACTACTTCGTCGTGAGGTTGGATACGACGTAAGGATTGTCCGTGTGGCTCGCGCGCGCGATTGAGGCAACGATGCATGGTCGACCTCCGTGCGCGGTGTAGCGTGGCAACGTAGGGGTGGTAACCCCCAACAACAATTCTCTGATGACCCGATGCCAAGAGGCGTCTATGGCGCTATATTGAGCCTATGTTCGCCCTGGCCGAAAGCTTGGTCGCGACCGTTTCGGGCCGGGTGCCCGGTTTGGTAGCCGTGTACTTGTTCGGCTCGCAGGCGCGGGAAGATGCCGGGTCGGGTTCGGACATCGACCTGGCCGTGCTGACCCTTGGCAACTTGGATCCGGTAGAGCGCTGGAAGTTGCAGGAGGATCTGGCGGCAAAGGCCCACCAGAATGTCGATCTGATCGATTTGCGCCGGGCATCTACGGTCATGCGCGTGCAGGTTTTGCGCGATGGTCGCTTGCTTGCGGACGTTCAACCATCGGTGCGCGCCGCCTTCGAGGCCACCGCGCTTTCCGCCTACGCGCGCCTGAACGAAGAGCGTCGCGAGATCTTGAATGACATCGCTGCCAGGGGACGCGTCTATGGATGACACCGTCCTCAACAAGGCGGCTGCCATCGAGCGCTGCCTGCACCGCGTGCGCGAGGTCTATGCCGGTGACGATCGCAATCTGCGCGAAGATCTGACCCGCCAGGATTCTATTGTCCTCAACCTGCAACGCGCTTGCGAGGCTGCCATTGACCTGGCGATGCACATGGTTCGCGAGCATCGCCTTGGCATTCCGCAGGACAGCCGCGAGGCATTCGATCTGCTGTCCGGCGCGGGCCTTTATCCACGCGAATCCGCCGAAAAACTTCGGCGCATGGTCGGCTTTCGCAACGTCGCCGTGCACGACTACCAGGCCCTGAACCTGGACATCGTGCGCGAGATCATCCGATCCCACGCGGACGATCTAGCCGCCTTCGCAAGCTGGGCAGTCACGAAGCGCCAGACGAAGTAGATCGCGTGCGGCCTGAAAGCGGGACTGCGGTCAGAAGGTCTGCACCCGCAGACCGCCTCCGAAGCTGGCAACCCACGCTTCGTTGGCCTTGTACGGATTGAAGAAGACACGCATCGGGTGCGCAAACGGGTAGTTGGCGTCTGCCACAAAGGTGGGAGATGCGGCAGAGAGATTGCTTGTGCTCCACAGACCGTCGGTTTCGGTCGTCACAAACATATGGCCTGGATTGCCCGGGTCGACGGTGCAAGATTCGACATTCCCACCCTGCCAAATCTGTGTCCAGTGCTGGCCGCGGTCGCTGGTTCGATACAGTCCATTGGTGCCCGACGGGCCTCCGCCGAATTGCTGGAAGACACCCACATACCAGGTCTGTTGTGCAGAATCATTCGGGTCGATGACCAGGTCCTTGGTCCAGTAGTGCATGTTGGGATCAGAACGATCCAGCCAGGTCGCTCCGCCATCGCTGCTGACAAACGCGCCTGAAGAGTCGGTGAAGCCGCTGGAAGTGCGCCGTCCCGAATAGGTGGCTACCAGCGTGCCGTCGGTCAACACCGCAATATTGTAGGGATGGCCTTGGGTGCGGGGTGGGTTCGCCAGTTGAGTCCAGGTGGCCGACGTTCCCTGGTCGAGTTGACTGGTGTGAAAGATGCCGCCTTTCGTGCTGTGGACCACGCTGGCATACATGCTTTTGCTGTTCCGCGGATCGATGGCCACGAATACCACCGGATGGCCAAAGCTATGCACGGTCGTCCAGTGAGCGCCACCGTCGGTTGACTGCATGACGGCCCCGCTGCCACTGTCGAGGGTGGAATCGGTGAGCCGATAACTCATGTACATGTCGTGGACCGACGACGTGGCGGCGTACATCGTGCTCGATCCGGGGCTTAGCACGGCTTGGTAGGTGGTGTTCAGAGAAAGGCCATTGGCTGATTCACGCATCCAGTGGACGCCGCCATCCGTGGAACGCACACTCTTGATGTCGGTCACCGAGCTGAATATCGAATTGGCATCTGGCCAGGTGAGCCACCAATGCGACGTCTGCTCCACGCCTGCGCTGCGATACGCCTTGCCCTGGGGCGTATTGGCTCCTTCGGGATTCTGGTCGAGCGGATTGACATAGGCCTGGGACCAGTGCGTGCCACCGTCGGACGTCACGTGCACGAATCCCATGTCGGTCATGACGACGTTGTTGGCGTTGTTCGTGAGGACGGTGAATCCTTCGGCACATTCGCCGAAGCCCCAATCCGCGTCTCCGCCGGCCCCAGACCAGCCGGTGGCAATGTTGGCATTCTTGCTGGTCTTGAAGACACTCGACCAGGTGGCGCCGCCATCAGTCGTCTTGGCCACGCTCGGTGACCCGCTCTGCGTGTCGGAACCGGCCACGTACGCCACGGAAACATCGTCCTTCGCCATGCCTACGAACGTCGGGGCCTGGCCCGCGGGAAGCTGGCCTGTGAGGTTCGTCCAGTCGGTGGCTCCGACATCCAGCCGATAGACGCCAATAGAAGCAGACTGATACAGCTCGCAACCCGAGATGCCGGCCCACGCATCTGCCGACCCTGCGGTTACGGCGAAGAATCGCGTGGTCGACGCCGTCTTGGCGCCAGCGAACGACACCATCACTTCCCCACTGTTGATGCCACTGTGGGGCTGCAGGGCGAAACTGGCGCCGTTGTTGGTCGAGACCAGCAGGCCATCGTTGGTCCCGACGTAGATTGTGGCTCCGTCCCAAAAGGCGCCACCCACGATCACGCCGGCACCCGAGTCCGCGGCCTGGTAGACAGTGGTCAGCGTGGCGCCGCCGTTGTTCGAGAAATAGAGAGTGCCGTAGTCGCCCACCAGCAGGCGCTGGGTACTGTTCGGATCCACTTCAAGGTATAGGAGGTCACTGGCATTGGCGCCGGCGGCTTGGAACGTGGTGCCTCCGTTGGTGGAAACGAACAGCGTCGGCGACTCGTTGACCGACGGAATTCCGTACAGCGTGCTTGGGTCAGAGGTGAAGCGAACCTGGGCGTTCGCACCGCCGCCAAGCATGCGAAAGTCGACCGTGGCCCAGGTCGCGCCAAAGTCACCGGAATGAAAGACCGCACCCATGTCCGTCGACATGTAGAGTTGCTTGTCGAACGGGCTGATCTGGGGAACAAACAGTGCGCCTCCACCGCCGACGCCACGCGACTGCCACGGGAGGTGGACCACGGTCGCTCCTCCCGTACCCGTGGTTCCGCCACGACCGCTCGCGCCGTCGGTTCCAGGGAATCCGCCAAGACCTGCAGACCCTCCCGTGTCCGGGGCTCCCCCGAGAGCGCTCGGGGCATCGATTGTTGTGGATCCGCCAAGACCTGTCGATCCTGCCGTGCCCGAGGTCCCTGCGAGTGCGCTCGGAGCATCGATTGAGCGGGATCCGCCAGAGCCTGTCGACCCTCCCGTGCCGGTTGCAATTCCAGAGTCTACGGCTTGGCCGCCCGATGCTATGACTTTGCCTCCAACGCCGCCGACACCGGACGAGCCGGCACCACCGGTGTTCCGGGCGCTGCTGGTGTCCGCACCTCCCCCACCCGGCACTCCACCAGACAAGGCCCTGGCGTCCGCGCCTGCGTCGGCGTGATTCGGACTCGAAGGTTGCCCGCAGGCCCCTCCGAAGACGACCAAGCTCAGAGCCAGGTACCTGCATTGGATTCGTGGAGTCAAGAAAGGCATACCCGATATTGTCCCATGGAAACCTAGGCACGAAGTGCCGATACGGCTATGTTTTTCGGGCGAAGGGCGAGGCGGCGTGGCAGGCGTCGATCTCCGCGTCGATCTCTTGCGCTTCGTAGCGAATGTAGTCTCCGATGGCCCGCGCAAGCCCCTGATGGCGGATCCAGTGTGCGCTGTGGGTGCGCTGGGGCAGAAGCCCGCGCTTCAACTTGTGCTCGCCGCCCGCGCCGCCCTCGAAGGCGCTGATGCCGCTCGCGATGGCGTACTCAATGAGACGATAGAAGCAAAGCTCGAAGTGGAGCATGGGCAGATGGCCTGCGCTGCCCCAATACCGGCCACACAGCCTCCCGCCGCGGACGAAGTTGATGGTGCCCGCGATGGGCTCGCCCCCTCGGTAGGCCAGGACCCCCAGGAGTCGATGCGCGTGATGGCGCCGGATTTCTTCGAAGAAGGCCGGGGTAAGAAACGCGATGTTGCCGTACTGGTCGACCGTGCTGCGGTAGAAGCGATCGAGCGCGGCCCACGCCCGGTCGTCGAGCTCGCTGCCCGGAGCGGTCACGATGTCGAGCCCATAGTCGCTGACCGTCGTGCGCTCGTGCCGAATCTGTTTGCGGTTGCGCGAGCGATACGTGGCCAAGAAGTCGTCGAAGTCGTGGTAGGGTTCAGGGCGCCGGTTGGCCCAGTGGAACTGGAAGCTCGCCCGTGGCGCGAAGCCGGCCGGGGCTAGCTCGCGCAGCTCGTCTTCACTGCAAAACAGGACGTGGATCGACGAAGCGCCGCAGTCGTCGGCAACCCTCCGCATGCCTGCCGACAGGGCGCGGGTCACGGTGGAGCGATCTGCGCTCGGATGCACCAGCAGCCGACGCCCAGCCGCAGGCGTGAACGGCACGGCTGCCACCAACTTCGGGAAGTAGGGCACTCCGGCGCTGCGCGCACCGTGCGCCCAGGCGAAGTCCCAAATGAATTCTCCCATGCTGTCGAATTTCAAGTAAAGCGGCACCGCGCCCACCAGCTTCCCGGCTTGGTTTGCCAGCAGGATGCGTGGCTCCCAACCGGTTCCCGGCCCCACGCTACCCGAGGTTTCAAGCGCGGCCAGAAATGCGTGCTCGAGGAACGGATCGTCCTCATCGACGAGCGCATTCCAGGTCTCGGCCGGCACGGCCCTCACGCCAGAAACGACCGTGACGGTAATGGGTTCGGCGGTGTTCATCGGATCCAACAGGGCTTAGTCTAGCGTGCGCCCTGACCTTTGGTCTTACACCCGTCACAACGCGTAGCGCGCCGATCGTGCCCCTTCCAGGGTCCGGCGACGGCGGGCCGCCGCCGAGTAGACGCGTTCCGGATCACGATGTCGCGCTCTTGACGTTTCAACCATCGGTCGTGCTGTCTTTTCAAATGGTTGCGACTGGATCGACAGTTGCATTCCGCTTGGGGGCCATCGATCCATCCAGGAGCGAGATTGACATTGGAGGCATCATGACCCGCTCGACTCTCGACAGATTGGGCAGCTACTCGTTGTGTGGGCTGCTTTCGGCGGCACTTGCAGGCTGTGGCTCGGACAGCGCAACGCCCACGCTCGACGCATTTGTCCGTGATGCGTATTCGCCGCCTGACAGCAGCAACGCGCTTGACACCCCAGCCGTCACCGTCGATACGGCCGACGCCGCAGGCACGCCGGTTGATATTGCCGATGCGGCGCCTGCGATCGTCGATGTCGCCGATGCCAGGCTCGGCGCGGCCGAGGTTGCAGTCGACCTGGCCGCGGTGGACGTCGGCTCGACCAGGTCGGCGGTCCAGCGCATTGCCGATCCCGAGGTGCCGGCGGCCGATAGCAGCACCTTGGCTTCCGACAATGCCGCCTTCGCCTTCGCTGCCTACCATCAGCTCATCGCGAGCAACGACAATCTGGTGTTTTCACCGGCCAGCATCTCCATCGCGCTTGCCATGACCTACGCGGGCGCGGCCGGAGCCACGGCGAGCGAGATGGCCCAGGCGCTGCATTTCACGCTGCCGCCTGCGCGGCTGCACCCGGCGTTCAACGCCCTCGACCAGGCCCTGGCCTCACGCGGCGCGGGTTACCTCGGTGGCGATGGCGGGGCCATGCGCGTGCGCATCGTGAACGCGCTCTGGGCCGAGCAGGCCTATTCCTTCAAGCCCGACTTCTTGGACACCCTGGCGGCGAACTACGGCGCAGCGGTGAACCTGCTCGATTTCGTCAATGCTCCCAATCCGTCCCGACTGACCATCAACGCATGGGTGGCGGACCAGACCGCTGGCATGATCCCGGATCTGCTGCCGCCTGACGCCATCGACAGCCTGGTCAGGTTGGTTCTCACCAATGCGGTCTACTTCAATGCCGCGTGGCGGGCACCCTTCGACCCGGCCAACAGCTACGACACCTGGTTCACCCTACTCGACGGGACCCGGGTGACAACGAAGTTCATGAATGCGGAGCCGATTAGTCTCCCCGCGGTGCAGGGGACGAGCTTCAGGGCGGTGTCGCTACCTTACGCCGACAGTCGCCTGTCGCTGGTGGTGGTGGTGCCCGATGCGGGCCAGTTCGCCCAGGTCGAATCTTCGCTGGACGCGACAAGCCTCGCCACCCTGGTCGACGGCATGACCAGCAAGAAGGTCTCCCTTGCTCTGCCGCGCTTCCGCATCGAAACTGGGACGAGCCTCAAGGCTCTCCTCAAGGCGCTGGGCATGACGTCTGCCTTCGATTCCGGGTTGGCCGATTTCTCGGGCATGGATGATATGGGTGGGCTCTTCACGTCGGATGTGGTGCACAGGGCCTTGATCGAGGTGGCAGAGAAGGGCACCGAGGCTGCAGCTGCCACTGCGGTGATCATGGCGAAGGATTCCGGTCTTCCGATGGTGGACCTCTACGTTCGTGCGGATCATCCCTTCCTCTATTTCCTGCGCGACCAGCCGACCGGAGCCATCTTGTTCATGGGCCGCGTGCTCGATCCCACCAAGAACTGAACGTCCGACGAAGGACGCTTTTCATGCGAACACCTGCGCGTTGTCTAGGAATAGTGCTTTTGGCGACCGCGACTTGCGGCGGCTCGTCCGGGCGCACGGATTCGGGAGTTGACGCAAGCACGGTGAGCCCTCGGACCGACGGAAGCACGGTGATCCCTACCGCCGCTTGCGACAGTCTGGCCTGCGTGGGCCCAATGGACGACCTGTGGGCAACCTGTTTGGTTGATGGAACGTGTACGAAGCAGACGACGTCGTCCGCGACCACCAGTTGCTTTGGCAACGGCGTCAAGGTTCAGACAACCACGGGAGCGACCGGAACCACGGTTACGGCCAAGAAGGGCGACGCCATCTGCTACACCAAGGCCTTTGCTTCCGCATCGGCTTCGGGCGGTACTCCTGCGTCGTCCACGACGGTCACCGTCCAGAATGGCTCGGGGGCGACCGTGGCAACTCTCAGCATCGACGGCAGCATCCTATCGGTGACCTGCCCTGGGGGCACGCCGACGCAGGTCGATGATTCTTGCGTCAATGATTTTGCTTCCTTCTATTATTCCCACAGCACCACGCCCCCCACGTGCACTGAAGGCGCCTGCACATTCTAGGGAGTTGCGAGGACACTTCCTGGCGCTCCTCACCTCAAATCGCCTTGACCGCCATGTCGTGCAAAGTCAAGATTGCCGCCAATGCAGTCAAGACTGAAGAGGGTCTCGCCCGCTGTCCGAGAGGTGAGAAGACATGGAAGAAGCTGAGATTGGGGAAGTCGGCGTGGACAAGCCGGCCGAGGCTGCGCACGAGAAGGCCCAGGAAGAAAAGCACCGCGCGCCGTGGCTGCGCTATTTGGCGCTCTCCTCGGCGTGCTTCGCGGTCATCGCCGCCGTCGCGTCGCTGAAGTCGGGGCACGCCGCAAACGAGGCCCTGCTCAAGCAGTCCAAGGCCACGGATCAGTGGGCCTACTACCAGGCCAAGGGCAACAAGGCCGCCACCAAGTCGGCTGAGGCCGACATCCTGGCTGAGCTGCACGCGAACCCGCCCCGGGTCGTGGCTTTGCGCGCCGACGTGGAAAAGTACGGCAAGGAGCAAGAGGAGATTCGAGCGGAGGCCGCAGACCTTGAAAAGGAATCCAAGGCCGAACTGGCGCGCCACGAGTGGTTTGCCGGCACCGTGACGCTCTTGCAGGTTTCCATTGGCCTGTCGGCCATCGGGGCGCTGATAGAGAACCGCAAGGTCTGGCTTGCGTCGCTGGTGGCTGGCGGGCTGGCGAGCGCCGTGTTTCTGGCGCGGCTACTCGTCGGATAACTCCGAAACGCTCGATCCGTTTTGGCGTAGGATGCGCGAACGGCCTAGTCGAGAAAGGAGTCCCATGAACAACGACATGGAAGCGTTCGCTGCCGAGAAGACCTTGGCTGTGGTCGGCGTTTCGCGCACCCGTGGCTTCGGCAACCGGCTCTTTGCCCACCTGAAACGGAAGGGCTACAAAGTGCTGCCGGTCAACGCCCAGACCGACAGTGTCGAGGGCCAATCATGTTTTAGGCGTCTCGACGACCTGCCCGAGCCGGTGGGCGGCGTGGTGACGGTCGTGCCCCCGGCAGAGACGGAGAAGATCGTCGAGGACTGCGGTCGGCTGGGCATTCAGCGCGTGTGGATGCAGCAGGGCTCCGAATCGCCCAAAGCGGTCTCACGCTGCCACGCTCTTGGCATCACCGCGGTCGCAGGCGAATGCCTCATCATGCACACCGACGCCGGCTTTCCGCACAGCCTCCATCGCTTCGTCTGGAAGCTGATCGGCAAGTACTGACAGCCGTCCGCTAAGCGCCGAGCAGCTTGCTTCGTTCCGCACGGCATGCAGAAAGCGCTTGGTGCAGCGACAGTTGGCCCCGGGCGCGCACCAGGTTGTGCTCGCCGCGGGTCTGGTAGCGACCGGGCTTCCAGCCAAAGTAGCATTCGTTGAGCGCATCCGCGGCAAAGCGGGCCGCCAGCTCCAGGCTTATCCACTCAACGCCTAGAACCAGCGCAAGCCGCTCCTCGGGTTTGAGCTCGCGCCCGATGGCGCCGGCGTATCCCTCGAACGAGGCGCGCATCACATTCAAGTCCAGTTGGGCCGCCGTGGCGTCTTCGCCCGACAAGTTACACCACGATCGCCACGCATCGCCAAGCTCGTGCGCGAGCAATACAGGACCAACCGTGTCGAGATCGATGAGACAGACGGCCTCTTCCGCGGCGAGCGCGGCTTGGCCGGCGAAGAGTATGTTGTTGAGCTTGAGGTCGCCGTGGCCGATAAGAGAGGGCAGCCCGGGCAGCGGCGGCAGGCGTTCGGCGCAAGCGAAGATGGTCGTGGCCAGCCCGGCCACGTCGGGCAACAGCCGATGCCCTTCCTCTGCGGTCAAGGCGTCGCGCAGCTTCGTCAAATGCCTCGCGGTGTCGTGCACGCCCTCGCGCAGGCCGACGAAAGTGTGGCGCAGCCCCTCCAGCGCGCGATGGAAGCGCGCAACCAGCGCACTGGCAGCTCGCGCTTGGGCCGCGCTTTGCACTTTGTCGAATCCGTGGCCGTCCACGAAGGTCTGCACGCGCCAAACGCCCCCGGCGCCCAGGTCGAGCCACAGCCGACCGTCGCGCGCCGGCAGCAACTGTGGTGTGATCATTCCCGCCGCAGCGAGCGCCCGGGTCACGGCTGCAATGTTGCTGTTGATCTCCGGCGCGAAGATCGGTGCCAGCCGCTGCAAGACGAAACGCTGGCTCTCAGTGGCCACCAGAAAAGTCTGATTGATAAGCCCGCTGCCAAGCGGCCGAATGCTTGCCACCTCGAGCCCGGCGAATCTGCTCAGCACCCGTTCGCGTACCTGTTCAAACATGTCCGTCATCGCCGAATCTCCCGCAGGTTGGCGGCAGCCATTCGGTCCGCAGACGAGTCACCAATTTGCATGGCGACCGCGATGCCCAGGCTGACTTCGGTCAGCGCCATGAACTTAGGTAGGGTGACAATCTCTCTCACGTCGGCGTAGAGGCCAAGGCTGCGGCTTACGTGATAGAGAACCCCGAACCCTCCCAGCAATCCGGTGTCGCCGCCGTGAACCGTGTCGCTGTGGGCGAGCACGCAGCTATTGGGGCTGCACTGCTTTTCGATGACGGCGAGAAAGCTCCGACCGAAGCCCGCGCCGCCCGAAGCGTAGCTTTGGAAACTGCCCAG
>CAZBIU010000100.1:0-19904 GCA_964491625.1 uncultured Myxococcales bacterium | reverse complement strand
GGGACAGGCTGCATGCGCTTGGCCCCGCGCGCTGCCACCGCCTCACGGTAAGCATCGAGCGCGGCCGGGAACGGCTGCAGGGCGCGCTCGAAGATGCCCAGGCTGTAGGCGATGGCCATGCCGTAGTTGGTGATGGGGACGCCGGCTTTGTTGCAAGCGAAGATGCGCGACAGAACCTCGCGGCGGTTGAGCATGCACGACCCGCAGTGGATGACCAGCTTGAACTCCTCCGGTTTGTCGAGGAAGTCGCGCCCTTGTACCTGCTGCACGCTGAGCGGACCGCCCACGTACTGTCCCAGCCAGCGCGGGATCTTGACCCGACCGATGTCCTCCCCAATCGGGTGGTGCGAGCAGGCTTCGGCCATGGCGATGCGGTCGCCGGGCTTGAGGCTGTCAATGGCCAGCGCCCCGCTGGCGAACTGAAGCAGGTCGCCCTTTTGCCGCGCGAACAGAATGGAAAACGACGTCATCGGCACGTCGGGCGGGGTGTCGGCGGCGACCTTCAAGAAGGCCTGCGAATCGGTGACCACCAGCGCGGGCTTGCGCTTCAGTCGATCCAGGGCGTCGCGCAGCTCGCGTTCCTTGACGACCAGGGCATAGGCGTCGTGGTCTAGCAGATCGCGAATCGCCTGCGACTGTGGGAGAATCAACCGACCCTTGGGCGCCTCTTTGTCGACGGGAACCACAAGAACGGCCAGCTCGCCGGGCGGCACCAGATCGGAGAGGATGGTCGGCGAATTGAGAAAATCATCGGGCGCCAGGTCGACCAGCGCCTCGCGAACCTCGGCGATCCCGTCGCCGCGCGCGGCACTCGCAATGACCGGCTTGAGCCCCCGGCTGGCCAAACGATCCAGCGTGGCGTCCGTGGGCTTGGCCAGATCGGCCTTGTTCAGGACTGGCAGGACCGGGACCTTCCGCTGCTCAAACGCATCGAGCAGCGCAATTTCCAGGCTGCCCAGGCCTTCCTCAGCGAGCACGAGGATCGCCAGCTCGGTTCGATCGATCACTTTCCGCGTGCGTTCCACTCGCTGCGCGCCCAGCGCGCCCACGTCGTCGATGCCGGCGGTGTCGATGAACAGCACCGGCCCGAGCGGCAGCATCTCCATCGGCTTCTCCACCGGGTCGGTCGTGGTGCCGGGCTCGGGTGAGACGATCGATACCTGTTGCCGGGTCAGGGCGTTGAGCAGCGACGACTTCCCGACATTGCGCCGGCCGAAGATTCCGATGTGCAAACGTACTCCGCGTGGTGCCGCGTTCATTGTGACTCCTTGGGGTGATGGCCGAGCTGGTTGACCCGGCCGGGAGAGGTCAAGTGGTCGTATTCGTCCGCAGAAAGCAGGCCGCGCCGGACCACCAGCTCGCGCAGGCTGCCTTCCCCGGCCGCGACGGCACGGGCGAGATCGTTGCTGGCGGCGTGCCCGATGGGCTCGACCAGGGCGGTCAGCGCCGCAGTCCCGTCGTGTACGTGTGCGTGGCACTGCTCGAGGTTGGCGGTAATGCCCTTCACGCACTCGCGCGCGAAAATCGTCGCTCCGGCGGTGAGCAGGCGGAGGCTGCCCAGCAGTGCATCCGCAATCAGCGGCAAGAAGGGATTCAGCTCCAGCGAGCCCGCCGACGCCGCGAGGCTGATGGCGAGGTCGTTCGCCATGACCTGCATCGCGGCCTGGGTCACGGCCTCGGGCACGACGGGATTGACCTTGCCAGGCATGATGGACGATCCGGCCTGGCGGGGCGGTAGCGAGATCTCGAAAAGCCCGGCGCTCGGCCCTGACGAAAGCAACCGCAGATCCGACGACACCTTCCATAGGCTGCTGGCGCAGGCCTTGAGAATCCCGCTCACCTCGACGAACGCGTCGGCGTTCTGCGTGGCTTCGACCAAATTTTCCGCCCGCGCCAGCCCGAAACCTGTCAATTCCCTCAGCACGTCGACCACCTGGAAAATGTAGGCCCGCGGCGCGCCCAAGCCGGTGCCGATGGCGGTGCCGCCCAGGTTCACCACGCGCAAGCGCTCCTCACACTTGTAGATGCGCCAGCGGTCACGCGTGAAGGCTTCCGCGTAGGCGCCCATCTCGCGGCCCAGGGTGGTCAAAACGGCGTCCTGCATCTCGGTGCGGCCGACTTTGACCACGTCGGCCAGCTCGCGCTCCTTGACCTGAAATGCCTCCTGCAGCTCGACCACCGCCTTCTCCAGGCCGCGCAGGCCGGCGATGGCCGCCACCTTGAGCGCCGTCGGGTAGGTGTCGTTGGTCGACTGGTGCATGTTCACGTGGTCGAGCGGGTCGATGACCTCGTACTCGCCGTGCCGCCGGCCCAGCAGCGCCAAGGCGCGGTTGGCCAGGACCTCATTCACGTTCATGTTGAGCGACGTCCCCGCCCCGCCCTGAAGAGCATCCACCATCACGTGCTGGTCGAGCTTGCCGTCGGCCATCTCCGCCGCGGCGCTCTCGATGGCCTGGGCGGACGCCTCTGGAAGATGCCCGAGCTCGCGGTTGGTCCGGGCGCAAGCCTGCTTGACCAAGCCATACGCGCGGATCAGGCCCGACGGAACGGTTCGGCCGGCCAGCGGGAAGTTCTCGACCGCGCGCAGGGTATGAATGCCCCACATCGCGCCGGCCGGCACCTCGCGCTCGCCGAGCAGGTCTCGTTCCTTTCGGGTGGAATCGCCCATGGCACAACCCTACCTTGTCTTCACCGTCGATCAAGGCATTGAACTTCCTTGCCATCGGAGCTAGGCCTGCCCGAATGAAAAAGTACGTCTGTTCCTCCTGCGATTACGAATACGATCCGACGTTCGGCGACCCGGAGCACGGCATCCCGCCCGGCACCGCGTTCGAGGACATTCCCGACGACTGGCGCTGCCCGGTCTGTGGTATCTCCAAGGACGCATTCATCCCGATGGATTGATGCGGCAGGAATCACCGCGATCCCAAGGAGCAAACCATGGCACCACGACAGATCAGATCAGGCGTCTACTCGGTCGGAGCAATCGACTGGGATCGCAGGCTATTCGATTCGCTGATCCCCCTGCCGCTTGGAACCAGCTACAACGCGTACCTGGTGCGCGGCGAAGGCAAGACCGCTCTGGTTGACACGGTCGAGCCGGCGCTGGCCAAGGACCTGTTTGGCAACCTTGACGAGCTTGGGGTGAAGAAGCTCGACTACGTGGTCTGCCATCACGCCGAGCAAGACCACTCTGGCAGCATTCCAGCCGTGCTCGAGCGATACCCCGGGGCTCGCTTGGTCACCAATCAGAAATGCCTCGACCTACTGGCCAGCCACCTGCGCGTCACGCCCGGCGTGTGCGACGTCATCACCGACGGCGCCGTGCTCGATTTGGGCGGGCGCAGCTTGCAGTTCATGTTCGCGCCCTGGGTGCATTGGCCCGAGACCATGTTCAGCTTCCTGCGCGAGGACAAGATCCTCTTCACCTGCGACTTCTTCGGGTCGCATTTTGCCACCGGCACGCTCTACGCCGACGACGAGCACCATGTGTACCTGTCCGCCAAGCGCTATTACGCCGAGATCATGATGCCATTCCGGCAGAAATATCCGACCTATCTGCAGAAGATCGAAGCGCTGGCGCCTGAAATCATCGCGCCCAGCCACAGGCCCATCTACCGCCGGCCTGAGTTCATCCTGGACGCCTACAAGGACTGGACCTCGGACAAGGTGAAGAACGAAGCCCTGATCGCCTACGTCTCGATGCACGGAAGCACCAAGATGATGGTCGACCGTCTGGTTGACCGCCTGGTCGCGTCCGGGGTCAACGTTAAGCAGTTCGACCTAGCCACCATCGACATCGGAGAGCTGGCCATGGCGCTGGTCGATGCTGCGACCTTGGTGCTAGCGACACCGACCGTGCTGGGTGGACCGCACCCGGCCGCGGTATACGCGGCGTACTTGGCGGGAGCCATCAAGCCCAAGCTGCGACATGCGGTCATCATCGGCTCGCAGGCGTGGGGCGGAAAGACGGTCGAAACGCTCAAGGGACTGTTGGCCGGGCTGAAGGTCGAGATGTTCGATCCGATCATGACCAAAGGCCTGCCCACGCCCGAAGACCTGGCCGGGGTGGATAGGCTGGCGCAAACCGTTCACGAGCGGCACGCGGCGCTCGGGTAGCGGTTCTTCACAGGTCGCCTTGACAAAGCCGGATCCGCTTTTCAAATTAGGATAGAATTAGTCGGGTTTGAGAGACGGTCCAACATACAGACGGTCCAACATGGCGATCACACAGAAGAGCAAGTACGCACTGCGCGCAATTCTGGAGTTGTCCGTGCGCTTCGGTCAGGGCCCAATTTCCATTGGGGAAATCGCCAAAGCCCAGGGGATACCGGCACGCTTCCTCGAAGCGATCTTGGCGCAACTCAAGCGTGCCAACCTGGTTGAGTCTCGACGCGGCAACGAGGGCGGCTATGTGCTGGCGCGGCCCCCGGAGCGAGTTACGGTGGGCGACGTCCTGCGCGTGGTTCAGGGCGCGCTGGCCGATCCCGAGGTTGGAGCGGCAGACAACGGCAACGGCAACGGCTCCCGCGCCTCGCATTCCGTGTTCGCACCCATCTGGGAAGCCGCGGTTCGCTCGTCCAGCTCGGTCTACGACGCCGCCAGCTTCCACGTGCTGGTCGACCGGTACCGCACGGCGCTCGGCAACCACGCGGCGGACTATTCGATCTGAAATTCCCCGCGCGGGACTTGCGCGGAGCCGCCCGGTTGTGACCTGATAGGGTCGATGACCCGCGGGGAAACTCAAGCAAGGCCCCAAACCAGGACCGACGATGGCCCGGACGCGCTCGGTTCGGTGGGCTGGACGTGTGCAAAGACCATCAGGCTGGTCTCCGCCGATGCACCCATGGAGCTGGAGCTGGGTGGTCGGATCGGCCCGGTGGACGTCGAATACGAAACCTACGGTACGCTGTCGCCTCGCAAGGACAACGTGGTGTTCGTCGCACACGCTCTGTCGGGCGATGCGCACGTGGCCGGCTGGGACGAGGAAACCGAGCGCAACGGCCGGGCCTGGCGCAAGCGCAAGCCGGGATGGTGGGACGCCATCGTCGGGCCCGGCAAGGCCATCGACACCCATCGCTACTTCGTGATTTGCCCGAACGTGCTTGGCAGTTGCTACGGCACGACCGGGCCGTCGTCCACGGACCCCGCGACAGGCAAGCCCTACGGCCTTGCTTTTCCCATGGTTACCGTGGGCGACTGGGTAAAGCTGCATGCAAGGCTGCTGGACGCCCTCGGTGTCGCGCGAGTTGCCGCGGTGGTGGGTGGATCGCTGGGCGGACAGCAGGCGCTTGAGATGGCGCTTGCCTTCCCCGACCGGGTCGAACGTGCGGTCGTGCTGGCGGCCGCCGCCCGCCTGTCGACCCAGGGGCTGGCCTTCAACGCGGTTGGCCGGTACTGCATCCTGAACGACCCGAACTTCCGCGGCGGCGACTACTACGGGCCCGACTCTGGCCCTGACACCGGCCTCGCCGCCGCCCGCATGCTGGCGCACATCACCTATCTGTCCGACGAGGGAATGCACGAGAAGTTTGGCCGCCGGCTGCAATCGGCGGGCGAGCAGCGGGCCGGCTTCGGCATCGAATTCGCCGTGGAAAGCTACCTTGATTACCAGGGGCGCGCCTTCGTCGAACGGTTCGATGCCAATAGCTACCTTTACATCACGCGGGCCATGGACTACTACGACGCGGCGGCGACATGGGGCGGCGGCAGTCTGATCGAAGCTTGCCGCCGGGTCCGCGCGCGGGCGCTGGTAGTTACGTTTGATTCGGACTGGCTCTATACCCCTGGCGACTGCAAGGACTTGGCGCTGGCGCTCGCCAGGACCGGGGTAGGCGTTACCTTCGCCAACATTCCGTCGCGCTTCGGCCACGATTCGTTTTTGGTGGAAACCCAGAAGGTGGGTCGCCTCCTGCGAGGCTTCCTGACACACTAGGATTCGCTCATGACTCAACCACGCGCCGACCAGAACCTGGTTTCCGACAGAGGGCTTGCCCACCTGCCCGAGGGGCTCTTCGAGCAGAGGGCCGCCGAGATCGCCGCCCTGATGCGGGCGCGCAAGGCACGGGTCGTCCCGGAAGGTACCGGGGCACGCTGGCAAGAGGAGATCATTTCGCGTGAGATTCCGGCGGGTGCCTCGGTACTGGACCTGGGTTGCGGCGATGGGTTCCTGCTGGAACGGCTCATGCGCGAGCGCGACGTGCGCGGCCAGGGGGTGGAAATCGATCCCGAGCAGGTCCTGTCTTGCGCCGATCGCGGGGTTCCGGTCATCCAGGCCGATCTCGGGACCGGCATCGGTTGGTGCCCGGACAAGGCCTTCGACGTTGTCGTGCTGGAGGAAACCCTTCAGACCTTGCAAAATCCGCGCGAGATGCTCGACGAAATGCTGCGGGTCGGAAGGCGCGGCATCGTGTCGTTCCCCAACTTCGCCCACTACCGCGTGGTGGTAGACTTGGCGGCCCGCAGCCGCATGCCGGTAACCGAGCGCCTGCCTTTCTACTGGTATGAATCGGCCAACATCCACCTTCTTACGCTGCGCGACCTCTTGGACTGGGCTTCGTCGAGCGGGGTGAGAATTGTGTCTGGCTATGCCCTGGTGGATGGCGTCCCCCGCGAGCTGCGCGCGGACGACGACCTGGTCGCCGAAGAGGTGCTGGTGGTCGTGGAAAGGGGCTGAATGAGGCAATCCGTCCCAGCCGAGCTTCTGGCGCGCTACGATTCCGTGGGTCCACGCTACACGTCGTACCCCACGGCGGTGGACTTCCACCCCGGCTACGGCGAGCACGACTATCGGCGTTCGTTGGCCGCCGCAAACCAACTGGGCGAGGCTCCACTCTCGGTCTACACCCACATCCCGTTTTGCATTGAGCGTTGCTGGTTCTGCGGCTGCCACACCTTCGCCACCAAACGGCACGACGTGGTGGCGCCGTACCTCGACCACCTTGAGCTCGAGATGGAACGTGTAGCGGCCCTGCTGCCCGACCGCCGGCAGGTCGCCCAGTACCACCTGGGCGGCGGGACGCCGACCTATCTTCTGCCGGAAGAGCTCCGGCGGTTGGTGGAAAGCTTCAGGCGTCACTTTGAGTCCTTGCCCGGCGCCGAGCTGGCCATCGAAACCGACCCGCGGGTGACCACCGTCGAGCATATTGAAGCCCTGGCGGCTCTCGGGTTCTCGCGCATTTCCATGGGGGTTCAGGATTTCGACCCGGACGTCCAAGAGGCCATCGGCCGCCAGCAGCCACTGGAGGCCACTTTGCGGCTTGTGGATTGCGCCCGCCACAATGGCTTCGGCGGGGTGAACCTGGACCTCATCTACGGCCTGCCCAGGCAAACGCCAGCAAGCTTCCGGGAGACCATCGCTAAGACAGTCGCCCTGCGGCCCGATCGGGTGGCGGTGTATTCCTTCGCCTATCTGCCCAACCAACGCGGCCACCAGCGGCAGATCCAGCGCCCTGCCCTGCCCGGCCGCGACGACAAGTTCGCCCTGCTGGCCATCGCGCGCGAAGCCTTCATGGAGGCCGGCTACCAGGCCATCGGTATGGACCACTTCGCCCTGCCCACCGACGAGCTGGCCATCGCTCAGCGCGAGGGGCGCCTCCTGCGAAACTTCATGGGCTACACCGTCAGGGCCGGCGCAGACATGCTCGGCTTCGGCGTGTCCGCCATCGGCGACGTGCGGGGCGCGCTGGTGCAGACGGAAAAGAAGCTGATCACCTACTATCGCATGCTCGACCAGGGTCAGCTTCCGGTGGCGCGCGGCTACCAGCGCACGGCTGACGACGAGATCCGTCGCGACGTCATCCACACCCTGATGTGCAACTTCTTCGTCGACCGCAAGGTCATCGAATCCAGGCACGGCATCGTATTCGCCGATTACCTTGCCGAATCGTTGGCAAAGCTTGAACCCTTCGTGGCGGACGGCATGTGCCGAATCGAGGCCGGCGGCGTGCGCGCGGTCGGCCTCGGCCAGGTCTTCGTGCGCAACCTGGCCATGTGCTTCGACGCCCACTTGGAGGCCAAGCTGTCCGCTAAGGACCCGGTGTTTTCGCGCACGGTGTGAGGGGCAACCCCGCCAGTCGCCTTTGCGGCGTCAGCGTTTGGCCGCACGCTTGCGAGGCTCGGTTTTGACCTCTCGAACGGTCTCGCCAGACTGGGCCGCCCGGCGCGCTGGCCGCCGTTCAAGAACGCTCGGCGCCGGTGGCGCATCGGCCGCAGGGGCCGCGCTGGCGTTGGCTGGTCGCTTGCCCTCCCCAAGGCTCGCCTTGAGCGCCTCCATCAAATCGATGACCCGCCCGGTTTCGGTTGGCGCAGGCGCGCTGGCGATTTCTTTGCCCGCGATCTTTCGCTCGATATCAGCCATGATTCGCTTGCGGACCTCATCTTCATAGTCGGCCGGATTGAAGGTCTCCGAACCTATCTGATCCACGAGCTGCTTGGCCAACGTCACCTCGGCCTCCCGCAGCTCGGCATCCGGGATCGGTATCTCCGAAAACGAACGGACTTCGTCGGCGTAGAGCAGCGTCTGCATGATCAGCCCTACCCCGCCCTGGGCGGCGTCCGAGGTGCGAAGCATGACGATGTACTGCTTGCCACGGGCCGCGTAGCGCGCGACCGCCGCACGATCGGCTTCGCGCATCACTGTGGCGAGTAAGCGATAGGACTTTTCGCCGCCCTTTTCCGGCCCGAGGTAGTAGGCCTTGTCGAAGTAGATCGGATCGAAGCGATCGCGCGGAACGAACTGTGCGATTTCGATGGACTGGGTCGCCTTCTCTTCAACCGCCTTCAGCTCCTCGGGCGTGAAGGTGACATATTGATCCTTGGCGAACTCGTAGCCTTTGACCATCTCGTCGCGGGAGACGACCTCGTTGTCCACCGGACATACGTACTGTTGTTTGAGACGGGAGCCGCACTTGCCGTGCATGAGATTGAACGAAACTCCCGCGGAGGGCTGGGTCGCAGAGTACAGCTTGACTGGGATCGACACGAGCCCAAAGGAAATCGTCCCCGTCGAGATTGCACGTGCCATGGCGCATATTTTGATCGCCCAATCGGGCAGATGCACAAATAAACATACTCCAGATGCACGGCGTTGATTAATCGGGTCACTTCGAGCCCGCAGCTCGCACCGTCAGCTCCCCTGCAACATCCAATCATGGTTGATTCAACATTTGCACGAACTGCGCCGCCAGCTTCGGGCCGCGCCCTGCGTCCTCGTGCTTGAAATAGACGAAGGCGGCGGTCCAGTCGGACGCCGTGCCTGCAAGCTTGGCGGCCCAAGTCGCAAGCGCCGCATCGTCGTAGTCGGTTCGGCGCAGGCGCAGGTAGCCCCACGAGGCGGTCGCCACCAGCGGGGTTGCGAAGTCTTCCGCATCGGCCACGCAAAGCGCCGCGCCGCGGGCTCGCAGGGCATCGTAGACGTCATCGGCAAGCCAAGAAGAGTGCCGGAACTCGAAGGCGGCGCGGGTCGTCTGTGGCAAGAGCGAGAGGAAATCCACCAGCCGCGGCAGGTCCTTGCGAAAGAATGGAGGAAGCTGGAACAGAACCGGGCCCAGTTTGTCACCAAACGACGAAAGAGCCTTGAGAAAGTACGCGACTGTGTCGGCCGAGCCCGCGAGCTTTTGCCGATGGGTGATCTGTTGTGGCGCCTTGGGGGCGAACCGAAATTCCCCAGGGGTCGTCGCCGCCCATCCGGCCAGCATTTCGGCCTTCGGCATGCGGTAGAAGGTGTTGTTGATCTCGACGGTGGTCAAGCGCTCGGCGTAGTAACCCAGCATTTTGGCCGGGGGAAGCTTTTCCGGGTAGAAGCTTCCCCGCCAAGCCGGGTAGCTGAAACCACTGGTTCCGACCCATGTCTTCACGCCCTCAGTTCTGACATGAAACCTGGCTGTCGCCAGAATTGGCGAACAAGGCGGCCCCGATGAGCCTTGCCGAGTACAAGCGCAAGCGGGACTTCAACCGCACGACTGAACCGCCCGGGGTGACGGGGCAAAGCCTCACTGGTCACAGCTTCGTGGTGCAGAAGCACAGTGCCCGCCAGTTGCACTACGATTTTCGACTCGAAATGGACGGCGTGCTGAAGAGTTGGTCCATCCCGAAGGGGCCCTGTTTCGATCCGGCGGTCAAGCGCCTGGCGGTGGCGGTCGAGGACCATCCCATCGACTACGGGGACTTTGAAGGTATCATTCCCGCGGGACAGTACGGCGGTGGCACGGTCTTATTGTGGGATCGCGGGACTTGGGCCCCGGTGTCGGACCCGGCGTCGGCGCTGGCCAAGGGACACCTCAAGTTCGACCTGGTCGGCGAGAAGCTTCGCGGGCGTTGGGCGCTCGTGCGGCTCGCGTCCCGCGCCCGGGCGGCGGGTGCTGGCGACGAGCGAAACTGGCTTCTGATCAAAGACCGCGACCAGCACGCCAGGCCGGAAGCCGAGTGGAGCGTGACCCTAGCCCGACCCGAGAGCGTGGCGACGGGCCGGGACATGGAGGCCATCGCTGCGTCGGCGGACCGCGTCTGGCACTCGAATCGGGGACAATTCGACCCGGGTACAGTCCCGGGCGCGCGAAAGGCACCGCTGCCGGACTGGATCCATCCAGCCAGACCCAAGCTTGTGGGCGCGGTCCCCGAAGGAGACAAGTGGCTGCACGAGATTGAGGTGGTTGGCGAGCGACTGATCCTCCGCGTCGACGGCGGGCAAACCCAGCTTTTCGGAATCGATCGGCGCGAGCGTTCGATGGCGCTCGCGGGTCTGGCCACGGCCGCGCGCTCGCTGCCGGTTGGTCAGGCCATCATCGACGGCGTAGCCACCGCGCTAGACTCCGACGGACATTTCGCCCCGCACCGGCCGGCCGACACCTTCTACGCCGTCGACTTGCCTTACCTCGACGGTTATGACTTGGCTCGGGTTCCGCTCGAACGTCGCAAGGATCTGCTCGCGTCCCTGCTCGCCAAGGCTGGACCGGCGCGCGCTGCGGAAGGCGCCGGGTTTCGCTTCGCCGATCACGTGATGGGCCGGGGCCGGGAAATTGCAGCCCAAGCAAGCGCACTGGGCGCGTCCGGGATTGTGTCGAAGCTGAAAACCAGTCGCTATCCACCGGCGGCATCGGCGTGGCGCCTGCTTCGGCTCGCACCTCTGCCGGGAACCACGGCGCGGCCGACTGCCAAGCCGGCCGTCGCGACGACTGGGTCACCGCCACTTGGGAAGCTTGCGGACGTGCGCGTCGCGGGCGTGAAGCTGACCCACCCCGAACGCGTGCTCTACCCGGAGATTGGTGCCAGCAAGCTCGACCTCGCTCGGTTCTACGAGCGGGTGGCGGACCGTATGCTGCCGCATCTGGTTGACCGCCCACTTACCTTGGTGCGCGCGCCGGACGGTGTGGCCGGACACCGCTTCTTCGTCCGCCACGCGGGACAGTGGGCGCCTCGCGAGCTCCGACAATTCGAAATCGTCAGCGGCACCGGTGCCGGCACTGCAATGATTGTCGACGACGTGCGAGGCTTGGTCGCCCTGGCCCAAATGAACGTGGTTGAGGTGCACCCGTGGAGCTCGCGTACCAGCACCCTCGAAAAACCTGACCGAATCATCTTCGATCTGGATCCTGGGCCAGAAGTGCCGTGGTCGGACGTCGTCGGCGCTGCCAAGTGCGTGCGCGATGTGCTCGAAACCCTGGACCTCGGAAGCTTCGTCAAGACAACCGGGGGCAAGGGCTTGCACGTGGTGGTTCCCCTCACGCCGGCCGCGAATTGGGAAGAAGCCTTGGATTTTTCGCGTACCCTGGCCCAGGCGCTCGAACGCTTCGAGCCGGCGCGCTTTTCGGCCGGGCTGGCCAAGGCGGGACGAGCGAACAAGACCTTCGTCGACTACCTTCGCAACCGCCGGGGCGCCACAGCGGCCAGCGTGTATTCGTCGCGTGCCCACCCGGCGGCGACGGTCTCGGTGGCGGTCAGGTGGGATGAGCTTGGTTTTGCGACCCGCGGCGATTCGTTTCACGTCCTGGACGCGGATCGCTGGTACGGCCAGAGGGATCCCTGGGCTGACTTTGGCAAGATCGAACAGCGACTGGACCCAGCCCGGATCAAGGCGGCCCGGGCGGCGCTACAACGTGCGCCGAGGGCCCTATCCGCTGTGCGAGCCTGAACGGAGGGCGAGAGCAGCCATGGCGAGGACGACAACCAGGACGAAGCAGGCCTCGCCCCGAGGTGCGGCTCTGCCGAGCCTGCCCGGCGCAGTGGCCGCACCCATGCCCAGACACGTGGAACCCGAGCTCTCGACGCTGGTGGCGGCGGCGCCAAGCGGCCCAGGGTGGCTTCACGAGATCAAGTGGGACGGCTATCGAATTCTGTCCCAGGTGGACCACGGCAAGGTCGCGCTCTACACACGCCGAGGTAACGACTGGACGGACCGCCTGCCTGAGCTGGCGAACGCGCTTCGAAACGCGCCAATCGAGGCCGCCATCTTCGATGGCGAGTTGGTATCGCTCAACCAGCGCGGCGCCAGCGACTTCCAACGTTTACAAGATGCTCTTGGGCGATCGCCAGCCCATGGGCCGCGTCCCTTGGTCTATTACGCGTTCGACCTGCTGTATCTCGATGGCTTCGACTTGCGGCCCGTCGGATTGGCCCGCCGAAAGGCACTGTTGGCTGATGTCGCTGCCCGCATTCCGCCGGCGTCCAGCTGCACCGTCCGTCTGAGCGAGCATGTCCTCGGCCAGGGACCAGCCTTCTTTGCCGAAGCGTCTCGCCTGGGCCTGGAGGGAATCGTTTGCAAGCAAACCGACGCCCCTTACCGCTCAGGACGCAGCGACAGGTGGCTCAAGGTCAAGTGTCTGCGGAGACAGGAGTTCGTGATCGTCGGACGTACCGATCCGCAGGGTTCCCGCAGCCACTTCGGCGCCCTGCTCCTTGCCACCTATGCCGGAGCCAGCCTTGTGTATCGAGGGCGCGTCGGCACCGGGTTCAGCGAGGCAGCGCTGCGAACCCTGCACCAGCAATTGGCGGGTCTGCGGGACAGTGAGCCTCACTTCGTCGACCCTCCGAGCCGAGCGGAGATCCGTGACGTACATTGGGTAAAGCCTACTCTCGTGGCGGAGGTGTCTTTCGGCGGATTTACCCGCGATGGGTTGATTCGCCACGCGACCTTCCTGGGCCTACGGGAAGACAAGCGAGCCAGCGACGTGGCCCTAGAAACTCCGCCGTAACGCAACCCTGGGGCGCGGCATCTCACGCTACGATCCTGGTTGCAATCCCTCATCATCGAGACTTATTCTCGTTGCTTGGCTGGTTGCGCCACAGGCTAGCAACGTTGAGAACCCAATCAGTGGCGAAAGGACGCCGATGATCGCACGCTTTTGTCCCCGGCATGATAGTCCAAGCAACAAATCCCGACTGGGTCGATGGGGAATCGCGCGCCGGCTCGCGCGCTTTCTGGGCGCTGCCGGTCTAACACTGATCGTCATTGGTGCAGTAGGCTGCGGCGGATCTAGCAGCCCCAAGCAGAAACCGACGCCGCTATGCGTGCGCGCAAGTGACTGTAGCGGCCAATTGGTGTGCATTCAGGGCTATTGCGTCCAGGCGTGCGGTGACTCCAAGGACTGTCCCACGGGGGAGCGCTGCATACAGGCAACCGCGGCGGCCGGGGGCAACAGTTGCCAACCGCCCGAGAAGAGCTCATGTACCTACACCAGTCAGTGCACGACCCCGCTCGTGTGCGGCGTCGACCTGCAGTGCCGCAATCAGTGCCAAACTAGCGTGGATTGCCCGAGCGGACAGGTCTGCACCTCAGTCAGTAAGCTGTGTGCCGATCCGTATGTAGACAAGAACTACAACAAAGACACCAACGAATTCTCGGCTGTGACCCTCGACGCGGGCGTCCCAGTGGACGCGACGATCGCACAGCCCGATGTTAGCCAGACCGGGCCTGACGTGGCCAAGCCCGATGTGCCGCTGCAGTTCGATGCGCCATCTGTTGTCGACGCTGGTGCTGGAGACCATGCCACAATCGGGCTGGATTCTGCCGGCGCCGCTGACGTCTCGCTGTCGTTCGATGGGCCCGTTTTGCCGGTGGATGGCGTGGTGGTCACTCCCAGCAGCTCGGTTCGGCAGGGGCAGATCAACATCACCATCACGATCACCCGAACCGCCGGCGGCCTTTCCAGTGCCGGTGCATTCGACATGGGCGATGTAACGGTGCGGGCGCAGGCAGGCGGCTCTGATACCACGCTGATTCTCAAAGCATCCGTGCCCCACGGCGCGCCCCTCGGCGCGCGCACGCTCAAGATCGCAACCGCGAGCGGCGTGGTGACCGCGGCCGATGTTCTCACGGTCACCGCCGTCACTGCCGGTCCAACCGGCGCGGACGCGAATGCCGGCTCGGCAGCCTCGCCCTTCTTGACCCTCAAACAGGCCATGTTGGTGGTCGATGTGGGCGACACCATCCACTTGATGGACGGCACGTACAACATCAAGGGCGGCGAGACCTGGGGTTATGTGGTCCCGGCCAACCTAACCGTGGAGGGCGATTCGACCGCCGGCACCGTCATCGACGGCGTGGGTGCCACCAACAATCCGAATGGCTTCAACGCGTCGACGGCGCTGACCCTCAAGACTTTGACCCTGCAGCACTTCTACTATGGCATCGACATTCAGAAACCGACCAGCACGCTGACCTTGCAAGACGTACTGGTGAGCGGCAACGGCAACACGGCTATTTATGTGGAACAAGCGGCAACCGGATCGACGGTCAATGTGCTGGGTGCGAACGGCTTGATAGACCAACCTGGGCAAGCGGGGATTTCCGTCTACTACTCGCCCGACGCAACCATCAACATTACCGACGCTACCTTGCAGGCTGGCACTTACGGCGTCAACATGGGCGGCAACTGCTCTGGTAGCAAGCTGAACATCACCCGCGGCACCATCAAGGAGCTCGCCAATTACAACGCCATCTACATGGCAGTGAGCTCCAATTCCGTGGGGACAACCGCCACCCTCAGCAAGGCAACCATCGTCGGGAACATCGCCGATTCCGATGCCAAGGGCACCATGACCATCGCCGATTCCAACATCACGCAGAAGAACGGAAACGGCATGGACTTCTCAGCCTTGGCGCTGACGATGGCCAACACCGCCATTACGATGACGGCCGCCAATACCGGAATCGCTCTCTCGGGCACACAGTCGACCATGGCCCTTACCGGTGTAACCATCACCGGCGGCGGCTACGGCATCCAGCAGAATGGGACCGGCAGTAGCGCCAAGCTGCGCGGAACCACGATTCAGGGCACCGCTTATGACGCCTATATTCTTCAGGCGGGCGACCTGGACCTAGGCACCGCGACGGAGTCGGGCGACAACGTCATCGCCGCGCCTTCTGGCACCTCATACTGGTGCCTCGACATCTCGCGGCCCCAAGGGGCCAGCTCTGGAAACCCGGTGACCTGCAGTGGAACAACCTTGAATAACCAGGCGCCGAATCCCGGCACGGTTGACGCTTCCGCCGGAACGGTCAGCCTGGCACCTCAACGGTACTACGTCTCGACCGGCAACAAGCTCATCTTCTACTGAGGTCTGGACCTTCCCAATCGATGGGCAACGACGACGCTGACGACCTCTTGGAACGAGACCCCAATAAGACCTCGCCCGGTCCGGCGCCAGCCCTTGTGTCCGGCGGTGACTTGCCAGCCGGCTATGTCGTGGGCGAGTACCGAATCGAGCATGTGCTGGGGCGAGGCGGGATGGGCGTGGTGTATGGGGGCACGCAGCCTCTCATCGAGAAGCGGGTTGCCATCAAAGTGCTTAATTCGGACCTATCGGCCGATCCGGCGCTGGTCAAACGCTTTCTCGACGAAGCCCGCGCCGTCAATCGGATACGTCATCCCAACATCATCGACATCTTCTCGTTCGGCCGTCTGGCAGACGGACGCCAGTACTTCGTCATGGAGTACCTCGAGGGGCACACGCTAGAGGAGCGCCTGCAAGCCGGCGACCTGCCGCTGACGGAGTACCCGCCCCTGCTCGGGCAGATTTGCGATGCGCTTGACGCCGCGCACGGGGAAAACATCGTCCACCGCGACCTAAAGCCGGAGAACATCTGGATCGTCGCGCCGCGCCGGGGACGTCCGTTCGTGAAGCTGCTCGACTTCGGCATCGCCAAGTTGCTGTCCAGCGGAGAGGTGTCGACCACCCAGACCGGCATGATGATGGGCACGCCCCAATACATGTCGCCCGAGCAATGTCACGGACGGGGCGTCGATCCGCGAACCGACATCTACGCCATCGGCGTGCTTCTGTACCAGATCTACACGCGGCAGCTCCCATTCCGTGGGGAGACCTTCGCCGAGGTCATCACCAAACAGTTAACCCAACTGCCGGAACGTCCATCGGTCTACGCCTCCTTGCCGGCCGCCCTGGACGACTTGATTGTGCGCTGCCTAGCCAAGGACCCGTCTGATCGGCCCCAAAGCGCGCGCGAGCTGGGAGAGTCCCTTGGCGCCATCTTCGCCACCAGGGCTCCAATCGAACAGGCGGCCGGGCTGGCAGCGACAGTCGCCGGCCGGGCCCCGACGACCTTGCGCGGGTCAGCCCACGGAATCGAACGGTCGGCACCCGCTGCAAGGTCAGGCCACCGATGGCCTTTGGCCGTCGCCGTGGTCTTGACTGGGGCAGTTGCGGCGCTCGCGGCGGTACGCATCGGTCAATCCGGCGGCCGCCCCAGCGGCGACCCACAATCCGGGGGACACGCATCGCCGACTGCCCTGACGCCCGGAGTTTTCGTGGTCAAGGACGCATCGGCGGACGCGTCGCCCATCGCGCATGAACCTGTCCCGGCCCCGCGGGACGACGGTGTGCGGTCGCCGGCGTCGTCGGAAAGCGAACCTCCGAAGCCCGTGCGCGCGAAAGGCTCGCATTCGGCCGCTTCTGCTTCCCCCCGCCGAGCTTCATCCCACGCGCCCGGCAATGGTCTTGTGACCGACAACCCATTTCGATAGGTGAGCCGTGAAAAGAAGATCGCCCTTGTCACCGCGTCGACGGACACGACGGCTTGCTTGCCTCGGACTATTCGCCTCGGCCGGCTTCCTCTTCGCGGCCGACCCGATCCGGGCGGACGACGGCCAAACACCGACACCATCCGCCGCCGGGAAGAACGAGGCAAGAGCGCGATTCGATCGTGGGGTTCACTTGTTCGAAAAGGGCGAGACCGCGAGCGCCTTGGCCGAGTTCAAGCGGGCAAACGAATTGGTCCCCAATCCCCTCGTCCTTTACAACATGGGACTTGTATACGCAGCAATGAGCCGGCCGGTCGATGCGGTCGATTCCCTCGACGCCTATCTTGCACAGGCCACCGGCCCGCAACGGGCGCAGCGGCATCACGCCGAGGAGGTTCGCGCCGAGCAGGCCACTCGGATCGCCAAGCTGGTAGTCAAAACCTCCGCACCCGCATCGATCGATGTCGACGGCATCCAAGTCGGCCAGACGCCGCTCACGACACCGATTCGCGTGGCCAGCGGTGCTCACATCGTGGGGGCGCAGGCACCCGGGTATCTAGCTACGCGAAGAGAGATTACCCTGCCCGGTGAAGCCACACAAACCATCGAAATCCAGCTTCAGGCAGCGGCCGCGCGCTTGGCGCAGTTGTGGATTTCAAGCTCGCCGCAAGGTGCCGAGATTCTCGTCAACGGGAAGTCCGTGGGAACGACCCCGCTGTCGGCCAGCATCAGCGTCGACCCCGGCGAGCTGCAGGTCGAGGCGCGGCGGGCGGGCTATCTACGCGCCGCCCGAATCCTCTCGCTGGGTGATGGCGCCCGGGGCGACGTCGCCTTCGCCCTCGAAGAAGACGTGACGGCCTCTCCATCGTCCAGGTCTTTGCTGCGTGTCGTGGCCAGCGAACCGGGGGTTGAGATTGCGGTCGATGGCATTGTCCGCCCCAACGCAGGCTCGGGCGTCAGCCTGCCGCAGGGCCGTCATCAGTTGCGCGTGACATTGGCTGGATTTGAAACCGTCGACCGAGCCGTCGACCTGCCACCGGGCAACGAGACGCCGTTGGCCGTGATCCTGGTTCCCACCGCCCAGACGCGCGAACGCTACGAAGCCTCGGTGCACACGCGCAAGGTGGTGGGCTGGTCGGTTCTCGGTGCGGGCGCCGTGTTGGCCATCGGGGGCGCGGTCTACGCCTTCACGCGATTCAAGGATGTGTCCGATTCGCGGTCCTACCTAAACCAAGTGCTTGCCAACGAAAACGATGCCTCGAACACCTGCTACATCAATCAAGGTCCGACCTATCAGCTACGAGGCTGCGACGCGATCAAGGCGGACGCGCAAAACCGGGTCGACAGCGCCGTGCTCAAGCGAAACCTTGGATTCGTGGGGGCTGGCGTCGGCGTGCTGGCCGCCGGCGTGGGCGGCTACCTCTTGTTGAGCGCCTCGGATCCCAAGCGCTACCGACGGGAGGCCGAGGCAGAGGGAACCCACGCCGCCTTCTGGCTAGGCGACGGAATCGTGGGCGTGACGTTAGCCAGTCGTTTCTGATCTCGCCGTCGCGGCCCTCGATCCTGCCTAACGCAAAAAGCTGCCGCAACTTCCGCTTGCAATTTCGCGCGCTATTCATGGGCGCGCGTGTAGCACTTTGTCTACCTCGACTTCGGAACGCAGGTGTTTTAGAAGTGTTGCATTCGATACGAGGGCGGGTTGGGGTCGTGGGCCCCCTGATGTGCACCTGAAGAAAGGTATCCATGAAGAGCTACGCGGCAAACGAGATCCGAAACATTGCGCTCATCGGCCACGGTGGCGCGGGTAAGACCACCCTGGCTGAAGCCATCCTCTTCTGCACTAAGACCAACCAGCGGCTCGGGCGGGTGGACGACGACACCTCGACCTTCGACTTCGAGCCCGAAGAGCAGAAGAGGAAGACCAGCATCTCAGCCGCGGTTGGCCACGTGGAGTGGAAGAAGAATAAGATCAACATCATCGACACGTCCGGCAACGGGAGCTTCCTGGTCGAGACGCGCATCGCCCTCGACATCGCCGATTCAGCGGTCCTCGTCATCTCGGCCAACGAAGGCGTGCAGGTCTACACGGAACGGACCTGGGAGATGGCCGAAGAGGTTGGTCTGCCACGCTGCATCGTCATTTCCCGACTCGACCGCGACAACTCTGATTTCGACACCGCGCTGGAAAACATCCGTAAATCGCTCACCACGAAGGCCGTGGCAGTACAACTCCCCATCGGGAAAGAATCGGGTTTTGAGGGCGTAGTCGACCTGATGACCATGAAGGCGGTGCGTTTCTCCGGCGAAGGCCGCGAGGTTTCGGTCGGAGATGTCCCTGCGGACCTGGCTGACGCGGCCAAGAAGGCGCGCGAAGTCCTGCAGGAGGCCATCGCATCCGCCGACGACGCACTCTTGGAGAAGTATCTGGAATCGGGCACGCTGACCGACGAGGAGGCGCGCAAGGGACTTTCCACGGGTGTGCGCAACCGGTCTATCGTTCCGGTGCTTGCCACCTCGGCCGGCCTTTGTGTTGGCATCCAGACCCTGCTCGACTTCGCGGTTGAGTCCATGCCGTCACCGCTCGACCGGCCGGCCTGGAAAGGCACGCAGGGCGGCGCCGAGGCCGAGCGTGCTCCGGATCCGAACGCGCCGGTCGCGGCCTACGTATGGAAGACGGCGTCCTCGGACATCGGACGACTGTCGGTCCTGCGCGTGCTGGCGGGCAAGCTGCAAAGCGACGCCACCTTGGTTTCGGTCAACCACGACGCCAAGGAGAGGTTCGGCCAGCTCTATTCGCTGCAGGGCAAATCGCGCGAGGCAGTCGCCGAGGCCTTCCCCGGCGACATCGTCGCGGTGGCCAAGCTGAAGGTCACCAAGACCGGCGACACGCTGGCTGACGAAAAGGCGCCCTTCGCCCTGCCCCGTCCG
>CAZBIU010000099.1:0-20011 GCA_964491625.1 uncultured Myxococcales bacterium | reverse complement strand
GCCCTACCGGCCAGTTCTGCGACCTCCAATCGAGCTGCGGGCAGTTCTCGGACGCCGCGGGCGTGTGCGTGGCGAATTTGGGAATGGTCTGCGCCACGGTGTATCAGCCAGTGTGTGGTTGCGACGGCAAGACCTATTCGAACGATTGCGCGCGGCAGACGTCGGGCGTTCTCAAAGCATCGGATGGCGCGTGCCCGGGCGGCAGCGGAGGCAGCGTCGGAAGCGGCGGCGCATCGGGCACGGGCGGAAAGATCGGCACGGGCGGCGTGATCGCCACCGGAGGCACCGTAGGATCGGGCGGGCGAACCGGCGCCGGTGGCACGACCGCTTCTGGTGGCGCGACGGGCACGGGCGGGGGAACCGGGCAGCGCTGCGGGACCATCGCGGGCCTCACGTGCTCGGCCGGTCAGTTCTGCGACCTGGCGTCAAGCTGCGGACGGATTTCCGACGCCGCGGGAGTCTGTGTGCAGACCGTGGGCCTCGGCTGCACCGCTGACTGGGTGCCGGTCTGTGGTTGTGATGGCAAGACCTACTCGAACGATTGCACCCGACAGTCCGCGAACGTGCTCAAGGCGTCCGACGGTGCTTGCCCGGGTGGCAGCGGCGGAACATCGGGCAGCGGCGGCGCAGGTGGTCTTGCCATCGACGGAGGCGCGATCGGCTCGGGCGGACAGGTCGGCACCGGCGGCGCCACGGGAGCTGGCGGCGGAACCGGTCAGCGCTGTGGTACCGAAGCTGGACTCGTGTGTCCGAGTAACCTGTTCTGCGACCTTCAGTCGAACTGTGGGCAAATCGCAGATGCCGCGGGCACCTGTCAGCTCACCGGCCCAGGGATTGGGTGTCCCGACGTCTATGCTCCGGTGTGCGGCTGCGACGGTACGACCTATCCAACCGACTGCGACAGGCTGGTCGCCGGCGTGCTCAAGGCCGGCGACGGCCCGTGCGCCCACTAAGAGCGCCTCAAGATTGCAGAGCGGACCGGGCGACCTCTATCTAAAGTTTTCCATGCATGGCCCGATACCGATAGCGGGAGGCACGGCAACCCCAGGTTTGCGCGCGCCTTCTGTCGCGCATGGATCAGCAACTGCGTATTCACTGGCACCGTCTTGCTCTCTTGCTCTCGGGTATGCTGACCGCCGCTCTGTGCTTCATCCCGGTCGGCAAGGTTCCTCTCGTCTGGACGTTACACGCGATTGTGCGGGTCCGGATCGCTGCATTGGCATTGTGCGCTCTGGCAGCGGTGTTGGCCGTCTTTGGGCGATGGCGTAGGGAACTGTGGCTGCCGTTTCGCATCGTTGCCTTCACAGTGGTTGGTGCGGCGGCACTGTTCTGTTTGTTTCGCGTTGTGGTTCTTGCCCACCGGGCACTGCCCACCTTCGCGGACGATGATCCAGAGGCCGCCCCGTACTATGAGAAAGCTTGCGACGCGGGCGAGATGGATGCGTGCACGGCCCTCGGCGCTTGCTACTGGACGGGAACCTGTAAGCTGCCCAAGAACCAGGCACGTGGCCTCAGCTTTTTCCAGAAGGCTTGCGACGGCGGCGACATGGCCGCCTGTGGCCAACTGGGGATCTGCTACGAATCGGGTGGCTGTGGTTTGATCAAAAGCGGCCAGCGTGCGGTGGCCTACTATGAGAAGGCCTGCGACGGTGGGGACATGGGCATGTGCAACAACCTTGGGATTTGCTACTACAAGGGCGAGTGTGGACTCGGCAAAGACGACGCCCAGGCCGCCGCGCTGTACAAGAAGGCTTGCAGCGGTGGCGACTCGGGCGCGTGCCACAATCTCGACCTGATGAAGGACTGAATTGCGACCTCGTCGTCAGTCCGGCTCTGGCTCCAGCGGTGCAAGCTGAGACTCGTCCTGCGACGGCGTGGCGCAAACAGCCAAGCCGAGAACGCGACCATCGCGCCGGTCAAGACAAACACCGCCGGCAGTCCTGCGTGATTCGCCAGTTGGCCAAAGCCGAGAACGCTGAACATGCCAAGGTTGAGCACGCCATTGGAATAGCCGGCAAGCTTTGCGCGTTCCGCAGGGGCAACGTCGGCGAGCAGAAGCGCCATCAGGGCGGGAAAGAGCACGCCGTGCGCGAGGCCGAAGCCAATGCCCAAGGGCACGACGGTGATGGGACCCAGGCCGGCGAGCCCCGCGATGAAGGTGCCATACACGACCATTCCGACCGCCGCGGTCCGGCGAAGCCCCAGGCGGTCGGTAAGCGACCCGCCGCCAAGCCGGATGGCCAACGCGCTCACCGTGTAGGCGATGAAGAACCCGCGCACCGCGGGGACGTTTCGCTTGAGCGCCAGCGGAGCGAGGAAGGCCATCGCTACGTTGAATCCGGCGCCGGTGAGGGTCATGGACGACCACTTTGCCGGAGTCAAGCTTCCATTGAAGCGGTTCAGTTAGCGTGCTCGCGTGGTCGGGCCGATACATGGTACGATGATTTGGCGACTTCCGCGGCTTCTGTTTATGGCCGCGCGCCACGAGGTGCACGATGAGAAAAATTCTGACCCTATCGGTGTGTGCCAGCGCTCTTCTCGGAGCGTGCTCTTCCGCAAGCAAGTCCGCGTCGGCGCCGGACGACGCCCTTATGCCGGGGGCCGATGCGTCGCCTGCGACGCCTGATCTGACAGCTGGACCTGACTTGTCGCCAGGTCAGGACCAGGCGCAGATCACGCGCGACACAGCACCGGGACCTGATTCATCATCCGGGATCGAGGTCATGAGGCGCGACACGGCGGCAGTGCCCGACACCGCGGTGCCGCCCGACACGCGTATATCCGATGGGGGTGGACCGGAAACCAGCCCGACCGGCCTCACGTTCAGCGTGGATCTCGCCAAGGGGCCCGCGCGACAGTATCAGCCGCCGGCCCAAGCCGCGCCCGTTTCGCCCTTTGTCTATGGCATCAATGGCTTCGGTACCTTGGTGGCAATGAAGACCAAGTTTGGCCTGATCCGCGACGGTGGTGACATGGCCACCGACTACAATTGGACCAACAACTTCTACAATGCCGGGGCCGACTACTGCTACCAGCAAAGGACCGCCGGGGACGGAAGCGGGCTGGCGGGCAAGCTGCTGGCGACATCCGGGGACAGTATTGTCACGGCCCACGCCAAGGGCGAAGCCTTCCTGGCCAGCATTCCCATCGCCGACTATGTGGCATCCAACTACGACAACAACGGTGTGTATACGAACTGTGGCTCGGCGGCCGACACAGTCGACTGCAGTCAGAACAACAACACCGTCCGAGCCAATGTGAACAAGTTCCCTTATGCGCCAAGCGCGGCCTTTGTCGGCAATCGCCCGACCAAGGGCTCGGCCTTCTGCACCTGCGGCGCGAAAGACACCGCGTGCACCGGCTGCACCCCGACGGCTGATCCGGTCTACCAGGACGAGTTCGTCAACTTCCTCAAGATGAAGCTTTCTTCAGACTCGGCGCCAGTCTTCTTCGACCTCGACAACGAGCCGAACTACTGGGAAGGAACCCACCCCGAGATCTGGCAAAACCAATACTCAGGGCAGAGCTGCGGCAGTGGCACCGTCACGTACGACGACATCGTCAGCCGAAACAAGGCGTTCGCGGCAGCGGCCAAGGGAGCGTGGCCCGAGGCCAAGGTGTTCGGCCCGGTCGCGGTCGGCGATGGACTGGTGTACGCCCACGCGTATGCCGACGATCCGCACTGGCCCACCGAGTTCCTCGACTACTATCTGCAACAGATGCACCAGGCATCGGTCACTGCGGGGGTCGGGCTTCTCGACGTGCTCGATATTCACTACTATACCGTGGGATCCAAGGATGCCGACTGCGTCCAGTTCCCGCGCATGTTCTGGGATGCGAATTACACCGAGTTGTCGGCCGCGGCTACCGATGCGGTGGACTTCGGTTGGGATGGCAACTCGGACGGGAAGGGGCCGTATTTCGACAACCACTGGTATCCGCGCCAGATGATTCCGCGCCTGCAGAAGAAGATCGCGGCCGTGTACGCCGACGCCAGTCTACCCGTCCCAGGTGTCTCCTTCAGCGAGTACGACGCCGGCTGCGAGACGGCGATTTCGGGCGGTGTGGCCCAGGCCGACCTGCTTGGCATCTTCGGTCGCGAGGGCGTGTTCGCCGCGACCGCGTGGCCGCTGCAATCGCTGACCGGTAACTTCCTCTTGGCAGCCTTCGACCTCTACCGAAACTACGACGGCAGCGGCGCAGTCGTGGGCGACTTGGCGGTGGAAGCCAACACCAGCGACTACAAGACCACGTCGGTCTACGCGTTTACCCATTCCGACGGAACGGGTGCGGTGGACGTCGTCGCGATCAACAAGAAGACCAGCGCGCAGGCGGCGACCATCCAGATCGCCAACGCCCCGGCGCTTGCCAGCGCGACCCTGTACCAGCTTGCGGGCAAGACCGCGGCCGTGTCGGCGGTGAGCGGCGCCGCGCCTGCGGTCTTTTGCGCGGGCGGATCTTGCACGCTCAGCTACAGCATGCCGGCCATGAGCGCGACGACGATTGTGTTGCGCTGACGTTCGTCTTGCCCCTGCGCCGGTTTGCGCTGACGCTGCGTGGTTGCCAAATCGAGACGCCGGCTTATGCTTGTCCTTCGTGAATCGAAGGGAATCGCTGTTGGCAATGGGATCGCTTCTCGCGACCGGGTGCCGGCCGCGTCCACAAGGAAGTCATATGCCAGCACAAGACCCCACGTCCGAGCCTAGGGTGACCAAGCCCATGCCGGTAATCTTCGCGGCGCATGGTGCGCCGGTTCTGCTTGACGATGCGCAGTGGATGAGCGAGCTGGCGGCATGGGCGCAAGCGATGCCCAAGCCGACCAGTATCCTGATGATCTCGGCCCACTGGGAGGAATCGGCGACCACGATCGGTGCGGTGCGGACGGTTCCGCTGGTCTACGACTTCTACGGCTTTCCCGAACGCTACTACCAGACCAAGTACCGAGCGCCGGGCTCGCCCGAGTTGGCCGCGCGCGTGCGCGACTCCCTGCGCTTGGCGGGCATCCCCGCTGCGGATGCTCCCGAGCGCGGCCTTGACCACGGCGCGTATGTGCCGCTTGTGCCGATGTATCCGAAGGCTGACGTGCCGGTGCTTCAGATTTCGATGCCGACCATCGAGCCACGGCGGCTCTTCGGCCTGGGCCGCGCGCTGGCGCCTCTTCGCGACGAGGGCGTGCTCATCTTCGGCAGTGGGTTTCTCACCCACAATATGCGCTACGCCTTCCGGCCGGGCGTCCCCGATTGGGCGCGGGAGTTTGATGCCTGGGCCGCCGGTGCGATTTCCCGCTTCGACGTCGACGCGCTCCTGGACTTTCGCAAGGTCGCGCCCGCGGCGGCGACTGCGCTGCCGACCTGGGAGCACTATGCTCCGCTCCTGGTGGCGGCCGGCGCGGCCAGCACGGGTTCGCACAGGCCATCGTATCCCATCGCCGGTTTTTGGATGGAAGGGGCCTTCACTCGGCGCTCGGTACAGTTTGACTGAGAAGAGAAATCATGACTGAACCGGGAAACAGAGTGGCCATTGTAACTGGTGCGAACGGCGCTATCGGGCGTGCGATCTCGGCCGGAATGGCCCAACATGGCTCTGCCGTGGTGATGGTGTGCCGGAATAGCGAACGCGCGAACCAGGCGGCTCTGGCAGTGAAGAAGGCCGTGCCGGCCGCCGACCTGCGAACCGAAATCGTCGACCTTTCCCGCCGAGGCGAGATCGAGGCTTTCGCGAAGGCCTGGCGGGGCCCGCTCCAGGTTCTGATCAACAACGCTGCAATTGCGCCGCGCCGACGCAGCGAAACCCCGGAAGGCATCGAGATGGAATTCGCGACCAATGTGCTGGGGTACGTATGGATGATGCGCGCCTTCGAGAGCATCCTGCGCGCCTCGCCTCCGGCGCGCGTTGTAAACGTGGCGAGCTACTGGGCTGGCGACTTGGAGCTGGATGACCTGCAATTCCAGCGGCGCGCCTACAACAACGACATGGCCTATCGACAATCGAAGCAGGCTAACCGCATGCTGACCGTTGCATTCGCCGAACGCTGGGACCGATCGGAAATCACGGTGAACAGTTGCCACCCCGGCGACGCCAATTCAACGCTTTCCAATTCACTAGGCTATGGCGGCCACGAAACGCCCGAACAAGCGGCCGAGACGCCGGTCTGGCTTGCGACCGATTCTAGTGTGGCGGGCGTAACGGGAAAGTACTTCGCGCGGCGCCAGCAAAGGCCGTGCGAGTTCGCCGTCGACAGCAAGGCCATCGCGGCGCTGGATGCGATCTGCGCGAGATTCTAACCGCGGAAGGCTGCCCAAGCTGAAACCGCGCCGAATGCAAAGAACAGCACCGCTGCCACGAGCCTCAGCCATCGCCCCTGCACCCGGTGGCCAAGCCTCCCACCCAAGAACACTGCCAATCCGTCGGAGGCAGTCATGCCGAGCGTGGTCCCGATGGTCACGGTGATCGCACTTTGAAACTCGGCGCCCAGCGCCGCGGTGGCAAGCTGAGTCTTGTCGCCCATCTCTGCCAGAAAGAAGAGCACCATCGTGGTCAGGAACGGACCGAATCGAGAGGGCTTGTCGTCCTGGTCGAGCTTGTCCGGCCGCAAGGTCCAAAGCCCAAACCCGATGAAGGTCACGGCCAAGATTGCGGTCATGAGTCGGTGTTGTACATGGGACGAGACCCACACGCCGGCCGAGGAGGCCAGCGCATGGTTGGCCACGGTCGCGACGAAGATGCCTGCCATCACCGCCCACGGCCGGCGAAACCGGCTGGCCAAAGTGAAGGCGAGGAGCTGGGTCTTGTCGCCCATTTCGCTGGCGGCGACAAGCGCAAAGCTGCTGAGGATGGCTTGCCAATTCATCGTCGTGCCCCAAGGAATACCACAGACTGTCGACCAGAACGCAAGCGCTCCGATCCGGCGGCGCGCACAGCTCGGTCAGTGGTGATGAGCGGCTACGAGCTGCCCTCGGCCGCCAGATTGATATCCACACAGACCACGTAAGATTGACCGGAAGGCTGGACGACTCGGTTCGAGATGGTGATGCATACGTTGCCACTGGCAACCGAAACGTAGGGGCTGGTCACGTAGCGCCGCTGGTTCTTCCCAAGGTACATGAAGTAGTCCTTGGCGCTCTGGTTGCCGCCCGCGGGCGCCGGGCCGAAAAGGGCGGTTCGCCTGCGCTTGGGACGGGTGGGATTCAACACTGTGCGGGTGATTTGCTTGCCTGATTCGTGGATCACGTAGGCGCATTCCGCCGCTGGAAAGCGTGCAAGAGCGTTCTCCAATGTCTCTTCGTAGCTCTTGGGATCGCTCATTTCGACAACCGCGGTGATGCGATTCGCGATTTCGTTGTAGTGCTGGTACTTCAGCTTCTTCTCATTGAATTTGCGCACCATGTGCTCGGTCAGCACCGAGCGTAGCCTGTTCGCGTACTGCAGGCCGTTCATGAGACAGGAGCGATCAGGCGGTTGTGGCGGGGCAAAGTAGAACCCCTGTACGAGGTCTGCGCCGTGTTCGAGACAGGACAGCGCCTCCGCCTCGGTCTCGATGCCCTCGACCACGACAATCACGCCGATCCGATGCGCCAGTTTGATGAAGAAGTCGAACAGCTCTTGCTTGTGGTACTCGCTGTCGATGTCCTTAATCAGCGATCGATCGAGCTTGATGATGTCCGGCTTGATACTCGGGATTCGCTCCAGGTTTGAGTGGCCGGCGCCCATGTCATCGAGCGCGATCAGGAAGCCACGTTTGCGGTGATTGGCTATGAATCGTTGTAGGGCGCCGGCATCACGGATTTTGGATTCGATGATTTCGATAACCACACGCTCGGGCGAGATGCCAAATTCCTCCGTCAGCTTGATAAGCGCGTTCGACTCGGCACTCGATTTCCCGAGGCTCGACACGTCAAGGTTCACGAAGAGAATCAGCTCGGGATCCAGGCTTGCCAGGCCGGCGAAGCCCTCAACCGCGGATTCGCGACAAAGTCGATCTAACTGCAAGGCCTGGCTATGCCGGCTGGCCGCATCGAACAAGAAGGTGGCGGAGATGGGCTTGCCGCTCTTGGGATCGGTTGCGCGAATCAAGGCCTCGAGTCCAATCACCCGCTTTTCGCGAATCGAGATGATTGGCTGGAAATGGCTCGCCATGCTCTGAGCCTGCAAGACGGCGTGAATGTCGAATTGTGCATCGACAAATCGGGCCCGTTCGCCGCTTGATTCTAGATCTTCCTGGATAGTCATGGCGAGGGCGACATAATACTCCAATTGCGGGATTGTGAATAGTGGTGTGGCAAACGCTTTTCGTGGCCTGCGAAAGGGCGATGCGTTGCGTACACTTCGGTCGGCCCGTTGGGTTCAGTGCATTGGTGTTGTCGCACTGGTGCGTCCAGTGCCGCGCGCAGCGGAGCTTGACCAGAAGCGGCGATTCTCTCGGATAGGTGGACTGTGGCTCCACCGGAATCTTGAGTGCCCCGGACACTTCTGAATGTGAGGTCAGGTGGTTTGTGGTACTCCCGCGGAACCAAAGAGGTCTTGCGCCCGACGGTCCGGCGAACCTCTTCCATGCTACTGTCGAACGGTAGCCGACTGTCTGCGCCTGCGTCTCTCCCATGTTCTTTTCGGGCACCTCGAGATTTCGCCCCCTCCGCCTGATCGGAACAGGTGGCATGGGCAGTGTGTATTTGGTCCGCGACGAGCAGCTCGGGACGGAAGTCGCGCTCAAGACATTGAATCTCACCAGCGGGACCGATCTCTACCGATTCAAGCGGGAATTCCGCGCACTTGCGGACACGAAACATCCGAATTTGGTCACCCTGTACGAGCTTGTCTCCGAGGACTCGCTGTGGTTCTTCACCATGGAGTACGTACCGGGTCTGCCCTTTGACCAGAGCCTAGCAGGATGTGTGCCGAAGTCAGACAGCCAGGCGAGCGCAGGCCAGCCCGATCCCAATCGTGTGTTGCGATCGGTTCAGCAACTATGTGCCGGCGTTCATGCCATGCATGAGGCGGGATGCATCCATCGCGATCTCAAGCCCACCAACGTGCTGGTCACTCCCGAGGGCCGGGTGGTGATTCTGGATTTCGGATTAGCCAAGCAGCGGGGCAGCGCGACCATTTCTAAGGACGGCTTTTCGGGAACGCCGGCATACATGGCGCCCGAGCAAGCCATGGAAAGGCCCAGCATGCCCTCGGCGGACTGGTACGCGGTGGGCATCATGATCTACGAAGTCCTGACCGGGCGATGTCCGTTCGAAGGCAGCTTGTTCGATGTACTCTTGCGCAAGCAAAACGAGGATCCGCCGCCTCCCATGCAGCTCAATCCACAGGCCGACGAGTTGCTCAGCGAGCTGTGTATGCATCTGATTCGTCGCGATCAGGCGCAACGACCTTCGGGGGTCGAGGTCCTGACCAGACTCGGCGTGGTCAGCAGTAAGAGCACGGCAGTGCCGTCGCGCCGATATACCCCGATTTCGACACCGGCGCTGAGCATCTTCGGGCGCGAGCACGAGCTGCACACGCTCTCGCAGGCCTACGTGAAGATGCGCAAGGGCAACCTCGCGGTCGTGGTCATCGAGGGAACCTCGGGCATCGGCAAGACATGTCTTGTCGATTGCTTTTTGGAAACCATCGCCAGCGGCGCCGTGGCACCTGGGACGTCCCTGGTTTTGCGTGGGCGTTGCCACGAGCGCGAGACCCTGCCATTCAAGGCCTTCGACAACGTGGTCGACGGCATCAGCTACCGCCTGGCCGCGCTCGATGCCCGCGATCAATCCTACATCTTGCCTGATCGCATTTCGTACCTGTGTGAGATCTTCCCGGTCTTGCGCCGACTCAAGCTCACGGAAGACCAGCGCTACTGCTTGCCGCCCCTGCGCGAGGCGAAGGAGCTGCGCAACCAAGCCTTCGGCGCCTTCCGTGAATTGCTTGTCCACCTGGCGCGGACCCAACCGCTCGTGATCTTCATCGACGACTTGCAGTGGGCTGATCGCGACAGCTTCGCGCTGCTAAGGGCACTGGTAGGACAGCCAGGGGCGCCTCCACTTCTGTTGATCGCGGCCCATCGCTTCGCCTCGGAGGGCAAGGATGGCGCGGTCGATCCACAACTCGGCGAATTTTTCGAGCAACCCGGGGTCGATAGGATCGCGCTCGGTCCGCTGGGCCCTGATTCCACGCGCGCGCTCGCAGACGGGTTGCTCGATGACATCGAGGCCGCATCCAAGCAGCGCATTGTCGATGCGGTGGTGCGCGAGGCCGGCGGCCATCCGTTTTTCGCGGTCGAGCTGGTACATCACCTGCGCACCGTCGTCTGGCCCAAGGGCGATCTGGCCTCCGCGAGCGATGGTGCTGGGCTTCGACTCGACGGGATGATTCTTGAGCGTGTGAAGAGCCTTCCCGAGACGAGTCAGCGCATGCTGCGGGCCATCGCCGTGGCAGGGGATCCGCTGGCGCAGCGGGTGCTCGCCAGTGCAGCCGACGTGACCCTGGGCTCACCGGAATGGGAGCAAGCCATGGCGGCCCTGGTGGAGGAGAGCCTGATTCGCCGAAGGGGACGCCAAGGTGTGGACGTGGTCGAGCCGTACCATGACCGAATTCGCGACGCCGTGGCCGGAAGCCTCGACCCCAAAAGCCTGATCGAGGTGCACGTGCGATTGGCGAAGGCCGTGGAGCAATGGGAACGCGAGCGTACCGACATGCTGGCGCGCTACTGGCTCTCAGCCGAAGACAACCAGCGCGCCAAGCGTTACGCCTGGGAGGCGGCAGTTGAGGCGCGTACCAAGCTGGCCTTCGACCGGGCGGCCCAATTGTACGAAACCGCTGCGCGTCTTGAGACCGAGGACGAGCAAAAGGCTGAGATGCTCCGTGCGCTGGGAGAATGCCAGGCCAGCGACGGTCGTGCGATCCTGGCGGCGGACGCCTTTGAACGCGCGGCAGCCTTCAGCACACCCGCGCAGGCCGCGCGGCTGCGCCAACTGGCGGCCGAACAGCTTCTGCGTGGCGGCGAGATTGCGCAGGGCCTCACCGTGCTCAAGGATGTGCTCAGTAGGTCCGGTCTGCGTTTGGCCAAGACCTCAAAAGCCGCGGGCCGTGCGATGACCTGGCGCCTGATTTGGCTTCGCCTGCGTGGGCTGCGGTTCAAGGAAAAGGCGGCGTCCAGCATCAGCGCGAAGGATAAGCAACTTCTCGACGTGTATTGGTCGGTCAACACCGGCCTCGGCGTGGTGGACTCGGTTCGCGCGGTCGACTTTCTGCTTCGCTTCGTGCTGCTCGCGCTCAAGACTGGCGATATTCGCCGCGTGGCCCAAGGGCTCGCGGTGCTGGGCGGGCAACTATCGGGGTTTTGGGGGCCGCGGGTCGGCTGGGCGTCGCGCCTGGTCTCCGAGGCGGACGTGCTGGCCCGTCGCGCGGGGGACGCCGCCACCGTCGGACTAGCCAGGATGTGTCGTGCCCTCGCCAGATACTTCGCGGGCGAGTTCGAAGCGTCCACCAACGAGTTGCTCGCAGTCGAGCAGCACTTCCTAACCCATTGCCGGGGCGTGGGCTGGGAGCTGGCGACGACCCGATCCTTCATGTGCTTTTCCATGCGCCTCGGGGGCCGCGTGCGCGAGCTGTGCGAGCGATTCGACCGATATACCGCCGACGCCGATCGCACCGGTGACCGCTACCTGGCCACCAATCTGCGCACCTACCAGTCGGTTGTGTGGCTGATCCGAGACGATCCCGAACGTGCGCGCAAGGACATCGAGGGAATCCTCGACGCCTGGCCGGCCGACATGTACCAAGTTCAGCACTTCTTCCATCTCTTCGCGCGTTGCGAGCAGGCGCTCTATTGCGAAAGACCCGAAGAGGCCTGGCAAGCGATCGTCGACGAATGGCCGCGTATGCGACGTTCAACCCTGTTGAAGGTCAGTGGGCTGCGCATCGAGAGTGCATCGATCTTCGGACGGATCGGGCTCGCGATGGCGGAGAAGGTGGCGCCACACGAGCGCTCGAGATTCCTACGCAGGGTAGAGGAGAGCGCACGCTTGTTGCACAAGTCCGAGCATCAGACCGGGGTCGCCATGGGCGCGATCCTGGAGGCGGGACTCTGCTGGCTTGCCCCAGGCGCGAACCGCGAGCAGGGTTTGGTTGCGCTCGAACGTGCGGTGGCGAGGGCGGAGGCGGCCGGCGCCGTCCTTTTGGCCGAATCGGGACGGCGCTGGTTGGGCGAGATCATGGGCGGGAGACGCGGCGAAGAGATCCGCGCGCACTCGAACGGATGGATGGCCGAGCAGGGCGTGCAGAACCCGGCACGCCTCGCACACATCATCGCGCCCGGGTTCCGGAGCATCGTTTAGGGCCTTGCGCGGCCGGGCCAGGCGATGAAGAATTGTGACTATGAACGCAACCGCGGGAATGGGCGAAATGCCTGAGCTAGAACGACTGGAACGTATCATCCAAGACGACCTCAAGTCGTTGCGTGACTGCGGACCCGATGTGCCCTGCGACGGATGCACCAAGACCCTGTGCGTGAAGATGGTCGCCGCCGCCGATTTTCCCACCGACTACGGCAATTTCCGCATCCTCGGTTTCGTGAACAACAAGGATGGTAAGGACCACACCATCATCCTCAAGGGCGACGTGGGCGACGGCGAGAACATGCTCTGCCGCATCCATTCCGCGTGCCTCACCGGCGATGCTTTCGGTAGCCGTCGCTGCGACTGCGGCCCGCAACTGCACGCCGCCCTGGAGACCATCGAGCACGAAGGCCGCGGCCTCCTCCTCTACCAGCAAGCCGAGGGCCGCGGCATCGGCCTCACCAACAAGTTGCGCGCCTACGTGCTGCAGGACCGCGGCCAAGACACGTTTCAGGCCAACGAGTCGCTCGGCTTTCTGCCTGACCAGCGTGACTACGTGATTCCCGTCGAGATGTTGCGCAAGATCGGGGTTCGCAGCGTTCGACTTCTCACCAACAATCCCGAGAAGGTCGCGCAGCTTGGCGATCTCGGGATCCGCGTGGTCGAACGCGTGCCGCTGCAGCTCGCCGCTCACAAGGACAACCAGCGTTACCTCATGACCAAGAAGCACCGCTTCGGGCATTGGCTGTATTTCTAGGGAGCGGCTACGAGGCCTTCGCCTTCGATCGCAGGACGATCTCGGTGATCTCGGCGGGCGCGCCGAGGCGCATGGGCGGGCCCCAGAATCCGGTGCCGCAGCTGACGTAGATCTGTGTGTGGCGTAGACGATCGAGGCCGCGGATGAACGGCTGTTGCAGTCTCACCATCGCGCCCCAAGGCCAAATCTGGCCGCCGTGGGTGTGTCCGGAGAGCTGCAGGTCGACCTCGTGGCGGGCGGCTTGGTAAATGGCGATGGGTTGGTGCGCGAGCAGGACCACGGCGCGTGCGGGATCGCGGCCGGACATTGCCTGGGCGACGTCTTCCGGCGGCCCTTGATCGGGAAAGCGGGCGGCGCCGTGATCCGGAACGCCCGCCAGATCGAACCCGGCGTCTACAGTGCCGATCGGTACGCGCTGGTTGGCAAGCACGCGGATGCCCATGTGCTCGATTTCGCGCACCCACGCTTGCGCACCCGAGCTGGAATAGTATTCGTGGTTGCCGGTGACGAAGAAGACGCCGTGGCGCGCGCGCAAGGCGGCCATGGGCGCGACTTCAGGGCGGAGCCGTTCGATGCTGCCGTCGACGAGGTCACCGACCACGGCTATCACGTCAGGGGCAAGCTGGTTGGTGGCTTCCACCACCTGTTCGACGAAGCTTCGTCCGAGCAAGCCCCCGACGTGCATGTCGCAAACCTGCGCGATACGCATGCCGTCGGCGCTCGGCGACAGACGTTCGAGAAAGACTTCAACCCGTTTCACGGCGACCTGGCCGCGGGTGGCCTTGATCGCGGCCGCGGTCACGCCAATCATGGCGGTCAAGGCCCCACCGGCGAGAGCGCGCGCCGTGAACAAGCGCCGCGATGGATCAAAGAAGCCCGGATTCCCCGACAGGCGCGCGGCCAAGCTGGTGAGCCATCGCAGAACGTCGCCTCCGAACAGGAAGACCGCGAGAATGAACATCATCCCCATCCACAGGAAACCTGGCCAGGCAAGGACGCGTCCCACGCGTGGAAACAGTCGACCCATCACCGGCGTGGCAATGGTGACGCAAGCGAGCAACACCGCAGCGGCCGTGCCGATGTGCCGGGCCGGCCCGGAAAGCTGCGGGTCGCGAACCAGGCGAATCCAGAAATAGTAGTGAAGCCCGGCGATTACGGCGCAAGCAATGGCGAAGAAGAGGATGAATCCGAAAACCCGGGTCAAGTGCAACGGCTCGTGTTGGACAATTCCACCAAGCATAGTCGGAGGAAGGCGTGGCTACCAGCGGTGGCGAAGCCAGGCTGCGCCGACGCCAGCAACCAAACCGAACAAGTGGGATTCCCACGACGTGCTGCTGCGAGCCGGCTTGATCCCGGCGAGCATGGAGCCGTACAGCACCAGCACGAGGGCGGCGATGGAGACGTTGCCGACGCCGCCGCGGAAGATGGCCAGCGCGACCAAGTAGCCGAAGAAGCCGAAGATCACGCCGCTCATCCCCATGTGCGCGGCGTTGCGCCCGAACAGCCACAGCAGGACGCCAGAACCGACCAGGATCAAAACCGCGGCGCGCAGGTAGGTTGCTTCGCCAAGCCTCAGCACCAGCGCGCCCAACACGACGAAGGGCGGGAGGTTGGCGACCAAGTGCCCGAGGTTGCAGTGCAAGAACGGCGCAAAGGCAATTCCGAAAAGTCCCGTCGGCGTCCGCGGGACCACGGCCAGGGCGCTGGCCCGCTGGCCCAGGATCGCACGCAGCAAAGTCCCCGCGATCATGGCCAGAGACGGCCACGCCAACCAGGCCCAGGGCCTTTCGCACAACACGCGGGCTACTTCAGCCACGGACTTTCGAATTCGTCTTCGGCGGCTACCGGCTCGGCGGTTGGCGTGTCGGTGGCGAGCGTCGGCTCGGCAGTCGCTGGTGCTTCCTGATTCGCCGGCGCATCTGTCGGTACGGCTTCGGGCCCCGACTTGCTGGCCTCGGCCGCAGAGATCTGCGATTTCCAAAGCGACGCGAACCTGCGCAGGGCGGACTGGAGTTGCGGATCGCTGGCGGGCAATCCGCGCGACGCCGCCTCGATGATCGCGATGGCTTCCTTGTTTGCATTTCTGCGGTGGGGAAGGATCAACGCGCGCAGCATGGTGCGGTGGTGGACTTGCAACTTGTCGTCGGAAAGTTGCGGCGGTCTTTCTTCAAGCCGCGCTCGGTTGGCCTCGATGTAGACGTCCCAATCGGGCGCATTGAAGGTTGGTTCCAGCGCGTCGACGACCTGCGCTTCCATCGCGCCCTGAAGTTGCGTGAGGTGCTCGAGGAAGATACGGAACGCCGGTCGCATGGTCGCGGCCACGTCGGGCGGCAAGCGGTCGCGCAATTCGCGCACTTGCGCGGCCCACACCGCGATCTGGGCGGCACAGCGTTCGGGACCCAGGCGACCAAGGGTCGGCACCACGTGCTGAATCTCCTTTTCCAGCGCGCGCAGAACGTCACCCGGCGTGGTTGCTCGCGTCGGCTCGCGCGGTGGCGGCGGCGGCACCGGAGGCGTGACCACCGGGGCGGGTTCGGCGGCGGTCGGCTTCAAGATGGCGCGCAACCGCGCGAATTCAGCATCGCGTTTGATCTGCTCAGGGTCGAGCGGCGGCGGCGCGGGCCTTACCGGCTTGCGCCGGCGTCGCGGCCTTGGCAGAACTGTCTCCAGCCCCGACGCTGCCGCAGCTCGCGCGGCTCTCCTTTCGGCGGCGCGGGCGGCAGCCAGCTCACGGCGGCGAAGCGCCACGCTTTGCTTTACCTGGGCGCGAACCTGCACTTCGATCGCGCCCACGAGCTCTTTGGTGAGACCCGCTATTATCCGCCGGCGTTCGCGGTCGGCTCGCTTCTTTGCGCGACGCTCGCGACCGGTCCCGGCTTGGCCGGCCGCTCTCGCGAAGATGTCGCCAATCATGTCGGCGCCGAGCTCCACTGTGGCGCGCTCGACAGCACCCAGTATTTGGTGGGTGAAGTCGTCGACAATGGCGCTGACTTCGGGTGAGGGCCGTTCTTCTGACTGCAGGAATTGGCGCATGAGGAGGTTCGTTTGGTCCGTGGTTGGGCGGTTTCTTAACACACGGATGGCTCGAACGCAGCCGAAGTAAAAATGCACTAGGATTTCATCATGAAGCTTCCGCGTGAAACTCGCGACGCGCTGTATTGGGCCATTGTTTCGCTAGGGTTCACGGCGACGGGGTGGGCCGGGGCAACCACCGAACGCGTGCCGCAGGTCCCCTCGATTCCCGCCGCGGAGCGGCCGACAGTCAAGCACTTCCCCACCGCGCTCGCTGCTCTGGAAGAGGTGCTGCGCACACCTGCGCGGGTGTTGGCTTTCGGCGAGTACCACCAAACGACTTCGACCACGTCGATCCGATCGTCGCTGGCGCGTTTTTCCGACGAGCTTCTGCCCGCGGTCGCGGGCGTTGCGACCGATCTGGTAGTTGAGACCTGGGTTTCCACTGGAGCCTGCGGCGCTCAGGAAAAGAAGGTCGACAAGGCGATCGAAACCACCACCGAAAGGCCGCCCGAGACGGAAAACGAAATCGTTACCCTGCTTAAGCGCGCAAAGGCTTCGGGTGTGGCTCCGCACATCCTGGCGATGTCGTGCAAGGACTACCGCTTCGTCACAGACCGAAAGGGCCAGACCGATTTTGCCAAGATGCTGAGGCTCACGCGCGATCGGTTGCAGCAGGAGGTGCTCCGCTGGCTCGACCAACCGAGCGCACGGGCCGGGCTGGCACACCGGACGGTTGCCATCTATGGCGGGGCTTTGCACAACGATCTGTATCCCGCTGCCGAGGACAAGCCCTACGCTTTCGGCCCCACCTTGTTCGCCAAGGCGAAAGGCGAATACCTGGAGGTGGACCTATTCGTTCCCGAGTACATCGCTGACGACAAGCGCCTGGCGCAAGAGTCCTGGTTTCCCGCGTTCAAAGCGAACATGAACGCGACGGATGCGCTGCTGATTCGCCGGAGCGAACGCTCTTTCGTGATCTTGGTCCCGCGGTCGAAGCGCCCGACCTCCGGTCCGATCAGAACGAGTACACCCTGACGTAGTCGACCAGCATGTCCATCGGAAAGGCGTTTGGGCTGGGATCGACGGCTCCTCCCATAGTCCCGCCGATCGCCAGGTCCAGGACGACGTATTCCGGCGTGGTGTAGAACGGCGACGAGGTGTCGAAACGGGTCTGCATGACTTCGGTGCCGTCGATCTGGAAGACCAGATGGTCGGCGTACCAATCCGCGGAGTAGATGTGGTAGCCGTCGCTTGGACTGGTGCCGGCCGGGAAGGTGTAGGTCACGTTCTCTTTGTCGCCAGAGCTGGCCGAGCCGCTTGCGTACGCGCTCACGTAGACCGATCCCTTGTCGGCGGGCTGGCCCTTCTGTTCCATCAACGCAATCTCCCCGCACGCGGGCCAGCTGCCGTTTGTTCCGAGCATGACGATGCCCGGGAAGGAACCTTGGCCCGAGGGCAGTTGCGCGCTCACCTCGATGCGGCCGCCGAACGAAAACGTGGCCTTGGATTGGATCCGGCCTGACGTGTACTGCGCTCCCTGCGACTGCTGCTTTTGCGCGCGCACCACCAAGTGTCCGTCGCCATCGAGGAAGACATTTTCCGTGCTGCTCGTGTACTGTTGCTTCTCGCCGTTGACGCCCCCGCTTCCCGGACCCCACGTCACGTAGGACCACGTATTGGTATCGACGCCTGTGTTGGCGTCGCCGTCGAAGTCGTCGGACCACACCAGGGTAAGGTTTTGCCCGGTATCAAGGCCCGCGTCGGGCGCGGAGAACGGCGGCGCGTCCTCAATGGGAGCTGGAAGATCGGGGAAACCGTTCGGTGAAGAATCGCGTCCTCGGTCTGGGCCCCGATCGCGGCCAAGGTCGGACCGGCGTGCATCGTCCGGGTTGGGTGCATCAGGCAAGCTGGCATCGGGAACGGCGGTGGCCGCATCCGATTCGCCGCCGAGACCGGTTGCGCCGCCGTCTCCCTCCATTCCGCCAGTGCTGCCCGGCGAGCCGCTGTCCGTGCCGCTTTGCCCAGAGTTGCCCGCCGTCGCGATTGCCCCGCCTTGCGCAAATACGCCCCCAGAGCCGATGGTGGTGTTGCCGTTTCCTCCCGCGCCGCCGACGGCTTGATCGTTTCCGTGACTGGCATCGGCTCCGGCCAGGTCCAGTTTGACAGAGGCGTCCGGGGTTCCCTGGGTGCCGCCCGATCCCTGCGTGCTGCTCGCATCCTGTGCTGTACCGGTATCTCCGGCCGCGCCCGTGTGTCCACCGACCGGCGTGATTGCGCTCGATCCGCCGGTGCTGCCTCCGGCGCTGCCGCCGGTGCTCGCACCTGGCGCGCCGGCATCAGTGAAGGGAGTGCCAAGACCGTCGTTCTTGACCTGACAGCGCATCGACGCGACGGCCAAGACGAGAAGCAGGATTCGTTTCATCCGGGAGCTCGTAGGACAAAGCATCGTGGTCCTCAGCATTCGAGATATCAGGGTCTGCAATGATACTACTTTGTCACTTTACGTTTTGTCAGTACGCAGACAAAGGAAATAGATCGAGTTATGCGGGTTGCCAGCAGCCTAAGACTCGGCGCGATGGGCGCAACGCGGGGTGCTTCAGGCAGCCGAGCGCGTGCTGCGGCCGGGCTGTACGGCCGAGATGAAGGTGACGCTCTTGTTTTCTTCTACCGCGCGGCGGAGCAGCCACTCGGTCTCGAACAGCACCAGCGGGCGCTCCTCCACGTCGCAGACGCAGGTCTGCCGGCCCGGCAGCTCAAGCTTGTCGTAGTCGAAAGCGGGACCTTCCAGCCAGCGCGCGAAGCGGTACGGCAACCGATCGTAGCCGATGCGCACGCCATACTCGGTGAGCAGGCGGTGCTCGATGACTTCGAACTGCAGCACGCCGACCGCGCCCAAAATCGGGTCGCGTTCCAATCGCTTGCGGTCGAAGAAGAGTTGGACTGCGCCCTCTTCGGATAGTTGGTCGAGCCCCTTCTTGAGCTGCTTGCGCCTCATCGGGTCGGCCAGACGAACCCGCACGAAGTGCTCGGGCGAAAAGCGTGGAATGCCCTCGAACTCCACCGGCGCGCCATCGCACAAGCTGTCGCCGATGCGCAGGATCCCCGGATCCCACAGGCCGACGATGTCACCCGAGTAGGCCTCGTCAACCACGGTCCGTTCTTGCGCCATGAACTGCACCGAACGCGACAGCGACAAGGTCTTGCCTGTGCGCACGTGCTTGACCTCCATGCCGCGCGCAAAGCGCCCGGAGCAAATGCGCAGAAAAGCGATGCGATCGCGGTGCTGCGGATCCATGTTGGCCTGGATTTTGAAAACAAAGCCCGAGAAGCTGGCGTCGTCGGGCTCCAGGGTTCCGGTCGACGTCGATCGTGGGCGCGGTGGCGGCGCCAACTCCACGAAGTGGTCGAGCAGGGGCGACAGCCCGCAGTTGGTCATGGCGCTGCCGAAGAACACCGGCGTGATCTGTCCGGCGAGAAACTGCTCGCGGTCGAAGGCGGTGCCGGCGGTTTCGAGCAGCTCCAGATCCTCGCGTGCCTTGCTGATGCGTGCTTCACCGACCCGTTCGTGCAAATCGGCGTCATCCCAGCCCGCTTCGTGCATGCCGATGCGCTGCGAGCGCGAGCCGCCGTCGAAGAGCAGGACCGCCTTCTGCCAGCGATCGTATACCCCTGCGAAAAGGTCGCCCGAACCGATGGGCCAGTTGGCGGGGCTGCACGGGATGCCGAGCACGCGTTCGATCTCGTCGAGCAGCTCGAACGGATCCTTGCCGTCGCGATCCATCTTGTTGATCAAGGTGACGATGGGGATGCCGCGCATCCGGCAGACCTGAAACAACTTGATCGTCTGCGGCTCGACGCCCTTCACGCAATCGATCAGCATGATGGCCGTGTCGGCTGCGGACAGGGTGCGGTAGGT
>CAZBIU010000098.1:0-20025 GCA_964491625.1 uncultured Myxococcales bacterium | reverse complement strand
AGGTCGGCTACATGTCGCCCGAGATGGCACACAACCAGCCCATCGACGCGCGCAGTGACCTGTTTTCTCTCGGCGTGAGCCTCTACGAAACCTTTATCGGCGAGCGCATCTACACCGGCGATCTCAACACCCCGCCCGAGAAGATCTACGCCCAGGCGGTGGCGCCGCTCGAAAGCAAGTGCCCGGCGTTGCCACGCGAATTTCAGGGCGTGCTCAACCGCGCGCTGGCCATCGATCCCGAGGATCGCTTCCACGACGCCGAGGCCTTTGCCATTGCCTTGCGCCAGGTGGCGAGCGCGCATGGGCTGCTCTATTCAGCGCCCGAGCTGGCCGCCGAGCTGCGCGAGATCATGGGCCCGAACCCGGAGAGCTGGCTCGCCGATCAGCGCGACTCGACCCACTCCCGCAATGCGCGGCCAGGGCAGGCACCCAGCGCGGCGGCGGGGAAGCCCGGCGATTCGTTGGTCGAGCCTGGCGCTGCCATCGAAAACACGGGCGAAACCGGCGAAGAGCAAGCGCTTGAAAACGTGGCCACACCGCCCGCCCGTCCGTCGCGGCCGCTTCCTGCGGCGACCGGTCGGCCGCCAGCGAATCTTCCCGGGTTGCGCGACCCGTCCTTGGACCTGTCGCCCAAACCGGCCGCGCGCACGTCAGAGCAACCGCAGCTCTCGGCCAGCCGACCCTCGGCCGGGACGCCGGCCGTGCAGCCCCAGTGGCCGAGGCAGATGACGGCGACGCCGTCGCCCGAGCCGGCTGCAGCGCCGGTTGCCGCGCAAGCACCTGCCCCGCCAGAGGATTCTCCGGTGGCGCAAGCCAGGGCTCGCTTGCCCGCGGCGTATCTGATGCGTCCGATGGGTGGCGTGGCGGCACCGCGGCAGTCGCGGCGAGGGCTATGGCTCGTGATTCTTGTCGTGCTGGCCGCCTTGGTCGGATTCGCGTTCGTTCGTTTCTTCCTGCGTCCGGCACCGCAGAAACATGGGCTGCCGCCGGTGGCGCCGGTGGGCGTGATGGACAAGCCCGGGTCGACGGCAATTCGGGCGGCGCTTGGCGAGGCGCTATGGAAAGCATGACCGCCTCGATCACACGCTTGATTCCGAAGGACGCGGCCATCTTCCGCCAATCGGGGCGCGGGCGCTTCAGCGTGATTCGCGGGCCGGATCGCGGCGAAGCTCTGGTGGTCGGTCAAAGTCCCATCACCATCGGATCGGGATCGGCCAGCGACGTGCGGCTTTCCGATCCCACCATCTCGCGCCGCCACCTGTCGGTCACGCTCGCCGAGAATGGCGTGATGGTGCGGGACCTGGGATCGACCAATGGATCGTTCGTCGGCGGCGCGCGCTTCCAGGAGCTGTTGCTCGGCTTCGGCGCCGAGATCCAGATAGGACAAAGTGTTCTCAAGTACCTGCCCGACGAAGAGCACGTCGACGTCGCGCCGGCGGCCAGCGAGAAGTTCGGCAACATGCTGGGCCGCGATCCCAAAATGCGGCAAGTGTTCGGCCTCTTGGAAGACGTCGCCGCCTCTGAGGCGACCGTGCTCCTCGAAGGCGAGACCGGCACCGGCAAGGAATTGCTGGCCGAGGAAATCCACCGCCACAGCCCGCGCGCCGCCAAGCCGTTCGTAGTTTTCGACTGTGCAGCCCAGCCCAAGGACCTAATCGAATCAGCGCTGTTTGGCCACGTGCGAGGAGCGTTCACAGGTGCGGTCTCGGATCGCAAGGGCGCCTTTGTCGAGGCAGACGGCGGGACCTTGTTCCTCGACGAAATCGGCGAGCTCTCGCTGGAGATGCAGCCTGCGCTTTTGCGCGTGCTCGACAAGCGCACGGTTCGGCCGGTGGGCGGCACGGGCCAGCGCATGGTTTCGGTGCGGGTCGTGGCGGCCACCAACCGCGATCTGCGCTCGGAGATGGCCACCAAACGATTTCGCGAGGATCTCTACTATCGGCTCGCGGTGGTGCGCATCAGCGTGCCTCCGCTGCGCGAGCGCCCCGCCGACGTGGCACTTCTGGCCGAGCATTTCGTGGAGGCCTACGCCAAAGCGCCCGGGCTCGCGCTTCGGCCAGCCGACGTCGAGCGGCTGGCACGCTTCCCGTGGCCGGGGAATGTCCGCCAGCTGCGCAACGTGATCGAGCACGCCTGCGCCGTCTCGCACGGGGCCGACCTGGACTTGCAGGAGTTTCTCGCCTCGGCTTTTGCGGCCCCGCCCGGCATCGATACCATCGAGCTCGACAAGCCTTTCAAGGAGGCAAAAGCGCGGGTGATTGAGCAATTCGAACGGGTGTACTTGAAGGCGCTCCTGGAGCGACACGGCGGCAACCTGTCGGCCGCGTCCCGAAGCGCGGATCTCGACCGCAAACACCTGCGCGAGCTTCTGCGCAAGCACGGGCTGCGCGAGGAAAGCGAGTAGCTGACGCTCGCGCGGAGGTGCCCGTGGTTGAAGCCGGCATCGCTGTTCTTGTCTTGGTCTATCTACTGCTCTTGGCGGTGCCTGGCATCGAGTGGCAGGGCGTGCTTGGCGGTGCCCTCACGGTGATCGGTCTGGTCGGCGGCGGTTTTGCCGGGATGGTGTACCACGTGTTGTTGCGGCGAGCTCTGCTCCGCCTGGGCCAGGGCGCGCGCGGCTGGCTGTGGTCGCCGGTGTCGCGCCATGCTGCGCTCGACGAGCATGCCCGGCGCAACGTCCTGCCCTGGTTCCGCTTGGGCGCCGCGGGATTCTTCGTATGCTTGGCCGGGATTGGAATGCTGGCGGTAGCGATTCTGCGCGCGGCGCTCGCAGGGTAGGGGGCACGTGATGACCCACGGGATTCTGTTCATAAGCACGGCCGCCCTCGAAATCTGGGTCTTGCGGCGTCTGCGATTCGATTGGTTCATCGTGGATCGGGAACGCAGGCGCAATGAGTAGCTGACGCCCGTGCGGTGCCAGTTACTGTCCTACTCGCGGCCGCAGAGGAGGCTGCAAGCGGTTGGCTCGAGGCCCAGGTTGATGTCGACGCACGATTCGGTTCGCAGATCGTCGACGCAGCTTTGGGCCCAGTCCGCAAAGTACACCGATTGGCCGGGACCGCAGGCTGCCTGCGCTTGCGCGCACCTGGCGGCTCGAAGCCCCGTGGTGCAGTCTGCAACCGAAAGATAGCCCAGCTTCGCTAGGGCTAGGGTGCCGCCGCAGGAGAGGGTCCGGTCGCACACGGCCCCAACGGTCAGTGAGCAGGCGTCCTGCGCCGTCAGGCCGGCCCCACCCGCGTTGCCGCCCCAACCGCCAACGCCGGCACTGCCGCTCGCTCCGAGGTTGCCACTTTGGCCCATGTCGCCAGCCCATCCGCCCGCTCCGAGGTTGCCACTTGTGCCCATGTCACCAGCCCATCCGCCCACGCCGAGATTGCCACCCACGCCGAGGCCACCGGCCCAGCCGCCCACGCCGAGATTGCCACCCACGCCGATGTCACCGCCCAAACCAACCGCGCCACCCCAGCCACCACTTCCGCCCCAACCGCCACTGCCGGCCCCCCCAACACCTCCGCCCGCCCATGTGCAGACGAGACTGCAGCCGGTTGGTTCGGCGCCGTTACTGAAGTCCGTGCACGACTGGGCGAGGAAGCTGTCGACGCAAATCTGTGCCTGGTCCGGATGATAGGTCTGGCCCGGAGTGCAGGCCACTTGGGCAGGGGCGCAGTTGAGGTTCTGCAGTCCCGTCGTGCAATCGGAGACCGAAGCATACCCAAGCTTGGACAGGGCCAAAGGCCCGCCGCAGAGGGATGTCCGCTCGCAGATCGCGGCGACCGTCTGATTGCAGGCGTCGAGGGGGGACAGAAGGGCGTTGCCGAGGTTGCCGGCGTTGCCGCCGAAACCGACCGCGCCGCCGAAACCGTCGCTCGCCCAGCCGCCGAAACCGACCGCGCCGCCGAAACCTCCGCCCGCCCAGCCGCCGACGCCAATCGCACCACCGTTGCCGGGGTTGCCGCTCGCGCCGCCGTCGCCGGCGATTGTCCCAGCGCTGCAGACAAGACCACAAGCAGGTGGTTGGGCGCCGCTGCTGAAGTCGCTGCACGATTGGGATCGAAGGCCGTCGAGGCAAGGGTTGACCTGGTCTGCGTGATACGTCTCACCTGAAGCGCACCATGGCTGGGCTGAGGCGCAGTTGGCTGCTTGCAGCGCCTTGGTGCAGTCCGCCTCAGAAGCGTATCCCAGGGCGGTCAAGGCCGTGGCCCCGCTACAGGTGGCGATCCGTTCGCACCTGATGGCCATCGCTTGATCGCAGGCGCTCTCCACCGACAGTCCGCTCTTGCCGCAGCCAACCAGCGTACCTGCCACCACTGCCAGAAGTCCAAGCATTGACGGATACAACGTAGGCCGCATTGTTTCTCCTTTACCCGAACCCGAGGTCCTCTTGCAGGCAGCTCCTGATCTTTCCCACAGAGTAGCTGTCGTCGCCACTCGGTCAAGTGCCCTAGATCACCAGAATCAGGACGATCTCAGGACTAAACGACGGGCCAGTCAAGGGCGAGCCGCGGTTTTGTTACGACGCAAAACGCTCAGTAGCCGCGAACCGTGCGTAACAGGCCGCCCGGGTGAGCTTGCCAGAAGCCATTCCGGAAGTAGAAGAAGCCGTCGTGAGTCGCATAGTTCCTCCTGACGATCCCCACGAATCTCGGCCCCAGCGCAAACAGGTTCCCGTCCATCGCGATCAGTCTGGGGCCAATCTGTCCCCGCTCGAGCGCAGTCAGGTAGGCATCCAGCTGCGGCCTCGGAAGCATGGCCCGTACCTCGGAGTGAAGGAAGAAGTAGTAGAAGGCATGCGGGCGAAAGACCCCAAGCCCTTGCCAGCCATCCATGACCACGTCGTCGGGTTTGGTGTTCGCGAACACGTACTGCAGCCTGGCGAGCTGACCATCGTTTCGCATGCCGAAGGTTTCGTGCAAGCTGAGAGCGGGCAATGCGCTCAGAGCGCCGAGCGCCAGAACCAGGAGTGCGGGTCGGGCACGCCCTCGCGCGCGCGCGATGAGGAAGAGCAGGGCCTTGGCGGCAAACAACGAGACCAGCGGCAAGGCCACGAGGTAGTACTGGCTATACGCCGACGGCATGACGACCAGAGCCGCGAAGAGCCCGACCAGGGTACCAAGCAAAACCAACCCACCGTATGGTCGTTCCCGAAAACGGAAGAAGCGCCACGCGAACATCGCCGCCGCAAGTAGGGCCAAGCCCAGAATCGGCCAGCTTCTGTCAATCAGCCTGCCGAGCTGAAGGGTCACAACCTCTTTCCACCTGGCATTGAGCAGAAAGTTGTTTGCGATGAACTCGTTCCCCGCGTGATTGAGAGCAAATCCTGCCCAGGTCAGCGCGCCTGGGACACAGACACCGGCGAGGAAGGCCAGCATGAAGAGCATTCGCCGGCGAATGCCAAGCGCCATCTCGCGATGCAGACTCTCCAGCGACTTGCTTGTGCGGCCCCCGATCAGCGACCAAACCAGAAGTCCCGACAGCACGCCCGGAAGCACGAAGAGCATCTTTTGCGTGCACATGATGGCTGCGCCGAGGCTTAGGCCGGCAGCCAAGAAATACCGCGGGCCTTCCTTCGTAAAGCTCGTCCTTCCCGCGAGCCCGCGCAGCAGAAGCCACAGGCCACCAAGAAAGAAGGGAAGAGCGAGCACGTCGGGCCGCATCTCGATCGCTTTTTCGAAAAAGACCGGCTGGCTGACGAGAAACAGCCCTGCCAGCAGGCCCACCTCGCGATGCTCCCAGAGGCGTCCGAGCTTGACCACCAGGAATACCGACAGGATCGCGAGCCCCATGGAAAGCGCACGTCCGAAGAACAAAAAGTGTGTGGCGCCCTCGAACGACCCGGCTACGTCGAACCAATGGAAGAACGGGCGCAGCAGGTAGTAGTACCAGGGCGTGTGATGCTCGAAGAAGTCTTTGTAAGGAATCATGCCCTTGGACACGCACCAGGCGGCGTGGGCATGTTCGAACTCGTCGGCATCGAAGAACCGATGCCGGATCATCGGTATCCACGCGGCGAATAGCCCCCCGATGGCGATCAACACGACATAGGCGAAGACCGCAGCTTTGCGCCGCGCTTCTTGGCCGAAGGACCTATGGGCAGACCCTTCGGCCGGCTGCTGACCATCGGGGTGTGACATCGCCGGCAGGTCGATTGTTCCTTCAGCGATGCTGCCATAGGTTGGGCAGCCCGAGCAAACAAGCTTGGACTGCCGCCCCGCCGAGGTCCCGGTCACCTCTCGGCGGTTGCAGCGCGCGCCAGCGGTATGCGAATGGCCACGCTCGTCCCGTGACCCGGCGCGCCTTGCAGGTCTAGGGTGCCGCCCAGGATGGCCACGCGCTCCTTCATGCCGAGAAGCCCCAGCGATCCGTGGCGATTGATCTCCTCCTCGGTGATGCCTCGTCCGTCGTCCTCGACCAGCAGGAAGATCTCAGTGCCCGAACAGCGAAGGTCGATGCTGACGTGACTCGCGTGCGCGTGACGGGTGACGTTGGTCAGGGCCTCCTGGCAAACGCGAAACAGCGGGGTCGCAAGCTCGAAGGGCAGCGACAAATCCTCGGGCACCGTCACCGAACAGCCGATCTGGGTGCGGGTTTCGAAGTCGTGTGCGAGCCATTCGATGGCTGCGCCCAGGCCCAAGTCGTCGAGGATGCTCGGTCGCAACTCGGATGAAATCCGGCGCACGCAGCGGATGGTGTCCTTGACCAACTCGACCAGCGCTGCCACCCGGGCGGCTGCTTCTTTGTTGTCCGGATCGATTTGCTTGTCGAGAAACGCCAGGTCCATCCCCATGCAGGTCAGGGACTGCCCGAGCTCGTCATGGATTTCCCTGGCGATGCGCACGCGTTCCTGCTCGCGCACCGACTCGACGTGCGCCGCCAGCGCGCGTAGCTGTTCGCGCGAGCGTCGCTGTTCCTCCTGCAGTTGCCGGCGCAGCGTGATGTCGTGTGCGAGCCCAGTGGTTCCAATCACCTGTCCGGTCGCATCGAATACCGGTGACTTGAAGGTTTCCACCCAGCGGTTTTCGCCGCTCATAGAGATTTCCTCCTCGACCAGCTTCTTTTCGTGCGACGCCATCACCTCGCTGTCGTCGGCCACGTAGCGTGCGGCAAGTTCGTGCGGCCAGACATCGAAGTCGTCGAGGCCGACCAAATCGGCCGGTCTTGCCTTGCCGGCCGCAGTGGCGAAGGTCTGGTTCACGACTTGGAACCTCCCGTGCGTGTTCTTGAACCAGGCGAGATAGGGAAGGTTGTCCAGCATGCTGCTCAGGTAGGCTTCCCGCAAGGCGAGCGCGTCGAGCACATTTCGGCGCTCGCTCACGTCGCGAACGATGCCCACCACCGCCACGATGACGCCACTCGGATCGCGAAACGGTAAGAGGCGAGTGTCGATCCAAACCGGACGAAGATGCAGGTCTTGTTGGTTCTCGGCGAAGTAGGTTTCACCGGTGCGGAACACGTTCTGGATGGCCCGGCTGTGGCGCTCCGCCAAGGCGGGATCGAAAAGCTCGGCTTGCTGTCGCCCCACTATCTGGGCGGGCGCTCTGCCGATCGCCCTGGCCGCGACACGGTTCACATAGAGGACCCGTTCTTCCTGGTCGACCACGAAGATCATATCCGGAAGGATCTCGAACACCGACGTAAGGCCAGACCCGCTTCGGGCCAGGAGCTGCTCAATCTGGGCGATATCCATCATGGCGGCGCAGCTATTCTACGCGCTTGCCGGCCGGTTGGTTTACCAATTGGATCTTCGCGTGCTACCCTCCCATCGTCATGAAAATCGCTGTGATTGGGTCAGGCTACGTCGGCTTGGTTGCCGGGGCCGGATTCGCCGACATGGGGAACGACGTGGTCTCGGCCGACATCGATCCCGAAAAGATTGCCATGCTTGCGCGCGGGGAAATCCCCATCTACGAGCCCGGCCTCGACAAATTAATTGGACACAACGTCAAGGAAGGGCGGCTCTGCTTCACCACAGACGTGGGCGCTGCAGTAGCCGGCGCCGAGGCCATCTTCCTCGCGGTCGGCACCCCGCCGCTTGCCGACGGGTCCGCGGATCTCAGCTACACCTTCAAGGCCGCCGAGACCGTGGCACGCGGCCTGACCGGCTGGGCGGTCATCGTGACCAAATCCACAGTTCCGGTCGGCACCGGTGACAAGATCGAGGAGATTTTGCGTCGCCACGCCCGCCATCCCTTCGCGGTGGCGTCCAACCCGGAATTCCTGAAAGAGGGCGATGCGGTGGGCGACTTCATGAAGCCGGATCGGGTCATCATCGGTACCAGCGACGCTCACGCGATCGCGACCCTGCAGTCGTTGTACGCGCCCTTCACGCGGTCGAGCGATCGCATGCTGGTGATGGATCGCCGCTCGGCCGAGCTGACCAAGTATGCCGCCAACTCGATGCTGGCCACGCGCATCTCGTTCATGAACGATCTGGCCAATCTGTGCGACGCGGTCGGGGCCGACATCGAGCTCGTGCGTAAGGGCATGGGCTCGGACGGACGCATCGGCACCAAGTTTCTCTACGCCGGCGTCGGCTTCGGCGGCAGTTGTTTCCCCAAGGATCTGCGCGCGGCCATCAGCACGGGCAAGGACGCCGGCGTGGATCTGAGTGTCTTACAGGCAGTTGTGGCGGTCAACGAGCGACAGAAGCACCGCCTGGCCGAGGATATCCGCAGGCACTTCGGCGGCAATTTGCAGGGCAAGCGCATCGCCCTGTGGGGGATTGCATTCAAGCCCGGCACCGACGACATTCGCGAGGCGCCGTCGCTGGTTTTGGCCGAGGACCTGCTCGCCGCCGGGGCCGAGGTGGTGGCAACCGATCCGGTCGCCATCGCGGCGGCCATGAAGGTTCTGGGCGCTCGTGTGCGCTTCGTCGAATCGAACTACGTGTGCGCCGAGGGCGCCGACGCCGTGGCGCTGGTCACGGAATGGCGCGACTACCGCCGCCCGAGCTTCGAGCGACTGGCGGGCGTCATGCGCGGCAAGGTCGTGTTCGACGGCCGCAACGTCTGGGAGCCGGCCGACGTGCGGGCCGCGGGCCTGACCTATTTCGGCATCGGCCGCGGCCAGCGCGCGTAACCGCGCTCACCTAGTACCACCGCGCGGAAGCTGATTGAGAGTGCCCTGACGAGAGGCGGCCTCCCGGCTACCGGCCCCCGGCTCCGCCGCCTCTCGTTGCGAGAGGCGGTTCTAGAACGCCAACGTCCGCCCACCGATGGCGACGGCAGCCCATCCTGGCTGTGGATTGGGCACCATGTAGAACGCGCCTCCCATGGAGGTCGGGGTCCGATACACGGTGATCTGGGCGATGGTCGTTCCCTGGGCGTCGAGCACCGACGCCGCCGTCGGCGCCCCTTCGGCAGCGATGGGGTCCTTGACCGGCGTGCCCCAGGCAATCGCGCCTGACGAGCTTTCCATGAGCATGCGCCAGGTCTGGGCCGCGCCAGTCCCTTGGACCATGTGTGCGCCCTCAAGAGCGATGATTCGATCCGCGAGCTCTTTGTAGACGTAGTCGCTGACCCACTGCGGGCTGCAGTAGGCCATGATGTCGGTGTACTTGGCCGGATCGTAGAACTTGATCGTGGTCTGTTGTTTGTCCCAGCCCACCCAGCCGATGTAGGCCTTTCCGTTGGTCACGTAGGGGAAGGCGTTGTCGGGCGAGGCCGCTCCGCAGCCGGGAGAGTGCTCAAGCCCGTGGGCGTGCCCGACCTCGTGGGCGGCGGTCGACCCGACGTAGGTCGCGTATCCTACGATGAGGGACGCTCGGTAGTTCGGGGTGTTCACGCTCGCGACCGGGCTTAGACCCATGATGCATTCGGTTCCGCAGTACGCCTGGAAGGTGGCTTCGGGCTCGATGACCCCGACGTAGTACACGTCGTTGGCCGGCTTGTCGGTCCTGCGACGAGACAGCACGCTGTTCAGGCAATTGTTCCAGGCTGTCTCGTCGATGGCGGTCGCACCGGTGATCGTGCAACCTGCGACCGGCGTACTGCTGATGGTGACCTCTGTCCCGGAGGTCGGGTACATCGAATCCATGTAGGCCTTGATTGAATCGGCGAAGCTCTGGTCGAGGGTGGGCGTGACGCCGCCCGAGGTCACCGGAACGACGGTGAGCTTTTCGGGCCCGGTCTTGCGCGTCGCCAGCGCAGCCACCCCGGTGGCGGGGAAGATGGGGCTGTGATCCGTGCCCGATGCAGTCCCGCACTCCACGATTTGCACCTGGTAGTCCAGATTCGCAGTGATGGCGCTACCCGGAACCGGGATGTTGAACGAATTGGTCGCGGTGAGTTCGCTGGTAGACGCCGAGATCGTCACCTTCGCGGAATAGCCCGCGGTCTGCCCGTTGAGCATGAGCCGCGCCGACAAGGCACGCGACTGGAAGCCGCTGTCCACGGTGACGTAGACCCGGAACAGGGCATCCTTGCCCTGCACGATCTCGGCGCCCTGGGTGGTGGTGGGCGTCGCCGCAACTCCACCCTTCATGACCGAGATCTTGCCCGCCTGGAAGACGGCGATCTCGCCAATAGTGATTCCCCCGGCCAACTGGTCCGTGCAACCGTCGTTGATGGTGCCCCCTGACGTTCCACCGCTGGCCGTTCCGCCGCTACCGCTTCCGCCCGTGGCCGAGCCGGCGCTTCCACCTGCGGCGACTCCGGCGGCTCCGCCTGAGTTTCCGCCGCTGGCTCTGCCACCTGTCGCCTGGCCTCCCGTGGCGCTGTTCGTGTCCGCGGGCCGATCAGGGCCGGCATCACGCCCGCTTCCACCCGTCGATTGGGTACCACCCAAATTGGCTACTCCTCCACCGCCACCCGAGCCTGCCGCGCCGGCGGCACCGCTGGCCCCGCCTGCGTTGGTCGAGCCGCCCGAACCGGTACGCCCACCGAATCCGGCGGAGCCGCCCGCGTCGGTGCGCCCGCCCGACCCGGCCGTGCCGCCGGCTCCAGCGCTGCTTCCGCCCGAGCCTATTGCGCCGCCGCTGCCTACAGACCCGCCGGTTGCGGACGACCCGCCCGTGGCGGACGACCCGCCGTTGCCGCCTTTCCCAGCAGAGGAACCGCCCGAGCCACCAGCGCTGCTGGTATCGGCCTTGTTTCCTCCGGTCCCGGTCGCTTTCCCCGCCGGGGAGTCGCTTGAGCAGGCGCCGAGCGCCAAACCGAAGCCGCCCAGGACGAGAGCACCAAAGCGGGACGATGTGAATGGCTGGGATCGTTTCATCGGCATCTCCTCAGGTTGGAGCCTTCCGCAAGCAATCGCGGGGCGAACGACGATCTATCGATTCTATCCCTATAGAAGTCGGGGCGGGCGTGAAAACTGGCTCACTGATTTGCCGAGTCAAGCCGGGCAGACGTGGGCCGTTCACGCTGCGGTGTCGAGCCCGCGCAGGCTATACTGTCGTCCCGCATGCCTGGCGCACCGAGAATCGCACTGCTTCTCGTGGTTGGCCTTGCCTTTCTGGGGCCGGCGCCAACCCGCGCCGACGACGGCATCGGCGCGGCCATGCGAAACTTCGGTCGAGCTGTCCGCGACGCGGGCAAGGCGGTCGGCCAGGGCGCCAAGGACGTCGGCCGACAGACCAAGGGGCCGGCACGCGACGTCGGCCACGGATTCCGCGACGGGGCCGTGGCCGCCGGGCACGGCTTCCGCGACGGGTTCGGGAAAGGCGACAAGGCAGCCGGCAGTGCGAGCGGCCGAACCAGCCCCAAGGCGGCGTCCAAAGTGAGCAAGCGGGGTGCAGCCGCACCAGCCCAAGCCAAGCCGGCAGCTCAAGTGAAGCCGTCGTCGCAGTCCGGCCGGTGATTGCGAGGCCGGCGAACGAGGCGCCGGCCGGCTCCGGTTCCGGCTTGGGCTTCGGCCTCGGCTATTTCTTGCCCTTGCTCGCCTTGTGCAGCGCCTGCACGGCCTCGGTGATGCGGGCGAAGATCTGCGCCAACTTTTCTCGGTAAGGGCCGATGTCCTTGCCGAAGTAGCGGTCGGGATGCAGCTCCTTTGAAGCCGCAGCAAAGGCACGTTTCACTATGGCGCTGTCCGCGTCGGGCGGCACGCCGAGGAGCTCATGAGGTTCCAGCCTGCGCAGGCGACGATGCAGGCGCAGGATTCGCGTCTTCATCTCCTCGGACAGGCCGGGACCCTGCGCAAGATCGCTCGGGTCGACACGCGATCCATCGTCCAATCGTTCGAGCACCGAGGGGACCTGCGCCTGGTTCTCGTCGCCGCTGCCGCTCGACTTTTCCTGTGCCTTGCGCAGCATCTCGTCGGTCACCAGTGTCGGCGGGGGCGTGCGAGGCGCGCTGTCTGGCGACGGGCTTCGTCGTTTGGGCGCGGGTTCAGGCGGCGCGGTTTCGCCAGGATTCAGCACCAGGCCCTGCTGCCTGAGCTTGCGCAGAATGGCCAGGGTCTCTTCGCGACCCAGGCTCGACATGCGGCAGATCTCGTCGTAGCTGGCCCGGCCGTCGATGCGCGACAGAACGAACCCCTCCGTCGGTGTCAGCTTGAGCCGCGACAGGTCTGCTCTCAGGTTGAGACGGGGACGCGTCGTCTTGGCTCCGAGTCCCGCTATCTGGTCGCTCGCAGGCAAGGGCGAACCCTAAGCGACTACGCCAGCAGCCACTCGAGCAGCGCCTTCTGCGCGTGCAGGCGATTCTCAGCCTCCTGCCAGACCACGCTGGCCGGGCCTTCAATCACCTCGTCGGTGATTTCCTCGCCCCGGTGCGCGGGCAGGCAGTGAAGCACGACCGCCTTCGCGTCTGCAGAAGCCACCAGCTTCGCATCCAAGCAATAACCGACGAAAGCCTTGCGCCGGGCCTCGACTTCGTCCTCCTTGCCCATGGAAGCAAACACGTCGGTGGAGAGCACGTGGCGACCGGCCACCGCCTCGCGCGGGTCCTGCACCACCTGGATCTTACCCTTGCCGGTGGCGCGCGCCCGCCCCAGCACCTCGGCGTTCGGCAGGTAGCCTTTCGGGCAGGCCAGCGCCAGGTCGAGGCCGAGCAGGCCGGCGGCTTCCACCCAGGTGTTGGCCATGTTGTTGCCGTCGCCGACCCAGGCATAGCGCACGCCACGAAGAGCCGAGAGCACGTCGGGCGCGGTCGCCGATGGGTTGGTCTCGCGGTTGGCAAGGTGTGCGTACACGGTCTGCAGGTCCGCCAGCACCTGGCAAGGGTGCAGGAGATCAGATAGGCCGTTGATGACCGGAACCGACGCGTAGCGGGCAAGCTCCTCCACGCGGTCGTGGCCGAAGGTGCGCACCATGATGCCGTGGCAATAACCCGCCATCACTCGCGCGGTGTCCTTGATGGGTTCGCCACGGCCAAGCTGCGAGTCGCTGCGCCCCATCACGATGGCGTGCCCGCCCAGCTCGCTGATGGCAACTTCGAAGCTGACCCGTGTGCGGGTGGACGCCTTTTCAAAGATCAGCGCCAGCATGCGGCCCGGGCGCGACGCGTGCGGCTCGCGCATTTGGCGCAAAAAACGTAGCTCTTCCGCCCGGCGAACCAGCGCCGCGAATTCGTTCTCGCTGACGTCGAACAGACTCAGGAAATCGCGTTTCTTCTCCATCGCTCTAACTTTCGACCAGGACCTCGTCCAGGATTGCCAAAGCTTCGTCGATCTCGGCCTTGTCCACAACCAGGGGCGGCGCGAAGCGCACCACCTGGCCGCCAGCGACCGAGAGCAGCAGGCCCTTTTCGCGCGCCTTTTGCACCACCGGGCCGGCATCACCGTCGAGAACTAGCCCCTGCAAAAGGCCGCGGCCGCGCGCACCGCGGGTCTTCGGCCGGCGCCGTTCCGCCATGCGCGACAGCGCCGATCCAAGATAGGCGCCCATTTCGTGGCAGTGGCCAAGCAGGCCGCGTTCGTCGATGGCCTGCTGGATATATAGAGCGGCCGCGGAGGCCAGGGGATTGCCGCCGAAGGTGGACGCGTGGGTGCCGGGCTCGAAGGCGCGTTCGACCTCGTCGCTGGCCAGCATTGCACCCATGGGAATGCCGCCCGCGAGGCCCTTGGCCAGGGTCACGATGTCGGGCACCATGGCCTCGCGTTCGTAGGCATAAAAGGTTCCGGTTCGGCCGACACCGGTCTGCACTTCGTCGAAGATCAAGAGCGCGCCCCGTTCGCTGCAGATGCGTCGCAGCTCCTGCAGGTAACCGGGCGGCGGCAGGTTGATGCCACCCTCGGCCTGAATCGGCTCGGCGATGACGGCGCAGGTGCGGTCGCTGATGGCCGCTCGCGCAGCTTCCGGATCGGCGAAGGGAATGAACTTCACGTCGCCGAGCATGGGACCGAAGCCCTGGCGGTACTTCGTTTGGCCGGTCACCGACAGCGCGCCCATGGTGCGGCCGTGGAAGCTCTTCTCGCATGCGATGAATTCGACGCGGTTGGGGCGGCCGCGAACGACTGCCTGATAGCGCCGCGCCAGCTTCAGCGCTGCTTCGTTGGCCTCGGTGCCCGAGTTGCAGAAGAAGAATTTGCCGGCAAATGCCCGCCGGGACAGCGCCTCGGCCAGGCGAATCTGCATCTCGATGTAGTAAAGGTTCGAGGTGTGGTGCAGGCGGCCTGCCTGGTCGGCGATGGCTTGCGCAAGGCCCGCGTCGCCGTGGCCCAGAATGCACACCGCAATGCCGGCCGTCATGTCGAGGTAACGGCGGCCGTCCGCATCCCACAGTACGCAGCCTTCCCCACGCGACATCACGATGGGAGCCCGACCGTAATTGTTGATGAGCAGCTTCTGCCCGCTAGCAAGTAGTTGTTCTGACAGCGACATGGAAAACCCTAACCATAACAGAATCTAGCGCGGGTTTCGCCGAATCCGCATGGCCCGCAACACCGCACGGATTCCAACCGATGCGCGGCCCGGAGGGGCGGCTACGGGCCCAAGCGCCGTCGGTGCCGCTGTTGGCGCAGTTCTTGGTGGCGACGGCGGTGTGCCGTGCGCTGAGACTCCCCCGGCAGCCGGGTCTCGACGCTCACCCCGCCGAAGATCGCCCTGCCCATGATGTGCAGCAGCGGGGCCTTCGGATCGGGCGCAGGCGGCGCGCGATGGACGTGCTGGAAGCCGCCGAAGATGGCGGTTCCCTGGACCTCGACCGCGAGGCCGGGCGGAACGATGATCTGGACCCCGCCGAATGTGGTGTGCACGTCCAGCTCGATGAGCCCGGCGGGTAGCTCGGCGTCGCGCAGATCCAGCTCGATACCGCCGAAGAAGGCCACCGCCCGCAGGCGGCGAGGCATGCGCCATCGGCCGACTCGCTGGACGCCGCCGAAGATCGCGGTCACCTCGCCGCTCGCAGGCGCATCTGTCGCGACCTCTAGGGCCTGCGGTCCTGCTGCCTCGGTTGCCGAGAGAGCGAGATCCGCGGTCAACGCCGCGAGCTCCTCCGCGCTTTGTGCACGGTGGGCGATCGTGATCCGCTCCTCGAACACGTCCATGTCCAGATCCCCCTGGGCAAAGCGATCCGACAGCAAAGCAATGGTCCGCTCGCGCTCGGCCGTTGTGGGCGCCCTCGGGCGGCGCACTAGCTGCTGATCGTCTGGCACGGGCCCTAGCGTATCACGCCCGCCGGCCGGAAGGTTCGCACCAAGATTTCCCGGGTAAAGAACCTGACCGGTCTGCCGATTTACCAAGCACACCGAATACCGCGATTGGTCGTACCCCAACGAGGACAGTGGACATGGCGGCACCTAACCTGAACCAGTGGCTATCGCAGTTCTGCGAATGGCACGACAGTTTCAAGCGCGGAACCTTGGACGCGGACACCGCCCAGGACTACATGCAGGGGCGACACGAGCTCTGCAGCTCTCTCCTGATGGCGCAACGCCTCGCCATCGAGCCCGGTGCCGCCGCGCGCGGCGCGCTACGCGTCGCCCGAGCCTATCAAGTTGAATTCGGGCTTCCTACGGGCGCCGTTACCTCGGTCACGAACGACATCAGTACCAGCGGTCTTTCGGCTCTGGTCGCGGAATCGCCGCCCACCGGGACAGTGGTGTGGCTGCGGCTGAAGATCGGCGGCGGCGCGGTCATCGTCGGACGCTGCCAGGTCGTCAAGATCATACCAAAGCAAGGAAGTATCCTGATGGGCGTCGCTTTCGAGGGATTGCCGGCTGACGCGCGCGAGAAGATCGAAACCGTCGTGTGCGACGTGGTAGTCACCGAAATTCGCGGATCGCTTCGACAGCGACAAATGGCTGTCGGGTAACGGCGCCCTCCAGCCCCACCGAGATCGTCGCGCCAGGTGCGATGGGTCTGGTATTGGGGTTGCTCGCACCTTGGAGTAGTATGCACGCCATCTACGTTCACTACTACAAGGAGAGCCCATGAGGAGAAACAGAGTTTCCGCGGGGGCATATTTGTTGCCTCTGGCCTGCGTTCTTGCAGGCGCGCTACCAGCCCAAGCAGCGGATGACCAAGGACCTGCCGCCGAGGTGAATCCAATTGAGGTTGGCGTTTTTGGGGGGGTGCACTTCTACACGAAGAATCACGGCCTGAGTCGGATGGAGGGCGACGCAACCGGGACCTCGCCCGACACCGGCGGCGCCTTCGGCGTGCGGCTTGGGTACAACCTGAATGAGTGGATTGGGGCGGAAGGCGAATTCATGATTTCGCCGACCCGCACGCGCAACGATTCGACCAGGGACATCATCCTCGGTTACCGCGCTCACCTCATCGCGACGTTCATCCACTCGGGTTACGTTCGCCCGTTCATTCTGCTCGGCTACGGAGCGCTGACCGCGTTTCCGGGCACCTTCGATTCGCAGGACGGGCAGAACTATCCGCGCGGCCGCGATACTGACGGCTTCTTCCACGCCGGCATCGGCGCCAAGTTCCCGCTAACCGACTCGCTCGGGTTGCGCCTGGATGGTCGCGGCCTGGCACCCGCAACCTTCTTCAGCAAGTACCTCAAGTTTCCGACAGCCGGCAGCGAAGGCGGCTGGACCGGTTTCGACTACGAGATCTTGCTGAGCGCGTACCTCGGCTTCGGCGCGGCCAAGCCTGCCCCGCCGCCTCCGCCGCCCCCGCCGGCGCGCGTTGTCGACAAGGACACCGACGGTGACGGCATCTTGGACAAGGATGACAAGTGCCCGAACGAGCCCGAGGATAAGGACGGCTTCCAGGACGAGGACGGCTGCCCGGATCCCGACAACGACGGTGACGGCATCTTGGACAAGGATGACAAGTGCCCGAACGAGCCCGAGGATAAGGACGGCTTCCAGGACGAGGACGGCTGCCCGGATCCCGACAACGACGGTGACGGCATCCTCGACAAGGACGACAAGTGCCCGAACGAGCCCGAGACCTTCAACGGCTACCAGGACAGCGACGGCTGCCCGGACGAGGTTCCGGAGGCGGTCAAGAAGTTCACTGGGGTCATCGAAGGCATCCACTTCAAGACCGGATCGGCCGCCATCACCCAGGACTCGCACCGCGTGCTAGACAAGGCCATTCAGGTGCTGGTCGATTACCCGGACGTGAAGCTCGAAATCGGCGGCCACACCGACAACGTGGGCAAGGAAGAGTTCAACAAGGAGCTGTCGCAGAAGCGAGCCGAGTCCGTGAGGGAGTACATGGTCAGCAAGGGCATCGCCGGGGACCGCTTGACCGCGGTCGGATACGGCATGGACAAGCCCATCACCTCGAACAAGACCAAGGCTGACAAGGCGAAGAACCGTCGCACCGAGTTCACCTTGATCGGCGCCAGCAAGTAGACAGAGACGTCACGACGAAGGCCCGGAGATCCCGCGAGGGTTTCCCGGGCCTTTTCTTTGGATGAGCCGGTGGCGGGTGCCGAGTGCAGAGCAGGGTGGGTGGCAGGTGCCGAGGGGCTTTGCCTCACAATTCGCTCTTGCCCAGCAATTCGGACGGCTGCCCAATAATTCGCGGTGACGCCAAGTGACATCCTGCGATGGTGCGAAAACGTGCGTTCCTTCTGGGATTCGGAATATCCTTGGATGGCGCCCGATGAAGAAGGAAAAGGGAACACCAAGAATCTGGCTGAAACTGCCAGTGGCCGCGACACCCGAGGTCGTGGAGCACGCCGCCCGCATGTTCAAGGAGGCTGTACGGGCCGCTACCGATGATGGAACGGACGACGGCGTAACTATGACGGTTGAGAATCGAGACGCCAAGGTCGCGCTCAATACGTGGAACGCGGCGACATACAGGGCGGCTCGCCACATCGCGAGCGTTATCAAATCACCCCTCAAAGAGATCAACAAATACCCAGCCTCGCAGAAGATTGCTGCGGCGCTAGCAGAGCATGGAAAGCCGCTGCGCAAGCTTGGCGGAAGTCTCACCGTTCCGGGCGAAGAGGACGATCCGATTCCCCTAAACGAAACCTTCGTGGCAACTCTAGACGGGGCGGCCAAGAAAGAGATCGCCGAGGCCGATTGTCTGCATGGACACAGCGAAATCTATAGCACGGCGCTGCGGGTTGGGCGCATGAGCGAGTCTCAGCCGGTAAAAGCCAGAATCTCCGTGGATGGCTCCTCGCGTGATATTGCCGTCGGCGACATGTCGGATGAGCAAGCGAAAGTCCTTTTCGATGCGGTTCGCACACAGGCGATCCTTCGCTTCCGAATCTATTCGCGATGGCTACGCGGCGAGGGAGGATGGATGCTGGACCTTGACAGCATGAAGATCGTGTCGGTTACGCTGATTGAGCCCGTAGCCGGAGCGGATTTCGTCCGCGACCTTTCGGAAGCGATCAAGCCGGCGACGGAAGAGGAATTTGCTCAAATATTGGAGGACCTTTCAGAGTGAAGGGCAAAAGAGACGTAGACCCTCGGCGAAGCATGGTCGACACCATGATCCTGACCTACGCTTTCAAGGCCCCGCCGGTGAGCGATTCGACTGACGCAAAGCAGATCCAGATAATGAGGTCAAACAGCATCGACCTGCTAAGCCAGCTTGAAGTAATACGCGTCTCGGCCATCTGCTGGATGGAGTTCAAGCGCGTGGCTCGCCTTACCGAAGCGGAAAAGAAGGTATTGGCAACCTACGAAAACAGGGTATTCGTTCATGCGCTGGAAGGCCCGATGTCCGTAGTCGCGGCGGACCTTTTGCAGAAGCACCGGAGCAAGACCGGAGTTTGCCCGAAGTGTCTGAACTCCAAGGATGCGTCGCCGTGCTCAAGTTGCAGGTCGCTGAAGGGCAAATCGATCAAGGTGATGGACGCGCTCACCGTTGCGACGGCAGACGCGGCTGACGACGTGGACGTGCTCTATACTTACGACGACGGAATGATCGAACTTGGAAAGTTGATCGGGATCGCCGTCAAGAATCCTCCCGACAAAGACGGACCGTTGTTCGAGTATCTCAGGAAGAAGGAAGACGCGGGGACCTTGCTTCCACTTTCCCGTCCCTCTGGTGGCACCGACGAAACGTAACCGAGTCCGGCGCACCACTTGCAAGGTTTTGGCGCATGGCCAAGATCGCGCGTCCAAGCAGATCCCGCGCCCCAAAGGAGGGGCGCTCCGACGTGCTCGCCCGCGAACTGAGAAAGCGCGAACGCGACGTAATTGCCGAATACCTCGAAAAACACAAGGGCCACGTTGGGGAAACGGCCGATGCGCTCGGGCTCACAAGACGCGCTCTTGAGCACAAGATGGCAGCCTATGAGTTGCGAAGCGAGGCCGCCAAATCCCGTCTAGAAGCCGGGATCGGCGGTCCTCGCGCCAACTAGTTGCGCACTTACGTTCGCACTACTGCGAACCATGTTGCGCACATACGTTCGCAATGAAGTTGCGCACTTAGAAGCGCAACCAGTCTTTGCCATGCGTATCTAATTTCGCACCACAGCCAACATGCGAATGTAAGTGCGCTACTTGTATAGCGAACATAACTTCGCAATCTGGCACATTGTGTGCACTGCCTATTGCCATGGACACGACGAACGAAACGGACCTTCGGCAAGAGCGCGGACGCATCCTTTCCACCGACAAGCGGATCAAGCGCATCGCTGGCGTGACCTGGCTTGTCCCGTCGCAGACGCAGACCTCTGGCGGGTACCTCGTCAATGCCGCTGAATGCACTTGCTC
>CAZBIU010000097.1:0-20034 GCA_964491625.1 uncultured Myxococcales bacterium | reverse complement strand
GTTGTAGAACGCCTGCGGATTGCGCACGCCCGGGCCGAGCAAGCTGGTCAATAACCTTGACTAGGGCTGCCGGATCGTAAAACGTCCCGCCATGCGCCCTGGCTTGTTCTTCATTGCGTTGCTGGTTTCTCTGGCGGCCATGCCTGGGCGCTCGTCGGGCATGAACGCGGACGGTGAGAAGCGCCTCGTGCTCATCGAATCGCCCAGCAATCGACTGTCGAAGGCCGGCAAGGAACGCCTGCGCGCGGCGATTGGCGAGGTTGTCGCCAAGCATGGACTTGACCTGATTCCGTCGCAGACCCTGTCCGACAAGTTGCTTCGCTGCGAATTGCCGGGCTGTCTGTCGCAGATCGCGGCCGCGTCCGGTGCCACCTTCGTCTTGCGGGTGGAGGCGAGATTCACCAAGGAAAGCTTCAAGCTCGCCGTCGAGCTGTGGAGCTCGGACGACGGCAAGCGGCTCGGCCGAGAGGACCGCGATTGTCCGATCTGTGACGAGCAGGATCTGTGGGGATCGGCTGCCCTGCTGGCGCAGGGGCTGCTCGACCGCGCTCTACGACAGCCAGACCAGGGGCCTGCTGCGCCACCCGCAATGGCGTCGGTTCCTGCGGCTTCCCCACCGCCACCGGGGCCAGCGAGCACACGGGTGCAAGGCCAAGCGACCACCGATGGGGCCCGGAGGTTCGCCGGTTACGCCGGGCTCACGCTCGCCGTGGCCGGAGCGGCATTGCTCGCGGCCGGAATCTATTATGTCGCCGTCGATGGCGACCCCGCCTGCGACCGGTGCGACTGGCGTCGGGACACGGCGAAGGACGGAAGGTCGATCGCGATCGGCGGCGGCGCTGCGCTGGCGGCAGGCGCGGGACTTCTCCTTTGGCGGCTGTGGCCGTCGGCACCAGTCGTGTCGATGGGGCCGTCAGGCATCTTCTTGGCGGGGCGATTTCAATGAAGCTCGTGAATCGATCGGCCGCGCCGTCGATGGTTGTCCTCGCACTTGCCGCCCTTTCGCTTTCGGCTTGCGATGCCCGCCGACGCAACTGGGACACTTGCTACGTTGAGGCGTGTGCCGACGGCGGTACCTGCGACAAGGTCCAGCACCGTTGTGTTCCCAATTCCCCAGATGCTAGCGCGGTCGATAGCCACGAGGTCATCGATACCATCCACGACGTGGAAGTACCCGCCGCCGATGCTCCCACCGCCGACGCTCCCGTCGACGCTCTCGCTGCCGACGCTGCGCTCGACTTTGGCGTGGATATCGCGGCATCCTACGGGGTGGACGTGGCAAGCGATTGGACGGTAGACGCATCGGCCGATATCGGGCACGACGTCTCCATCGCTGCAGCCGACGCGCCGGGCGAGGTGTCTGTGGACACCGTTGTCGACGTGGCTGTCGACGTCTTGGTTCCCGATGCGCCCGGGACTTGTTCGAGCGATGACGAGTGCCACGGCCTGGGGCTTTCGGTATGCGTGGCCGGCCTGTGCGCCGCCTGTCGCACAAGCCAGCAGTGCGAAGGCGGTACGCCCTTGTGCTCGTCGGCGCATGACTGCGTCTCCTGCGCCGCGGTCGATGCGGGCTGTCCTGCCACCACGCCCGCTTGCGATCCAGGCACTGGTCGATGCCTGGAGTGCCTGGCCGACGGGGACTGTACCGCATCGCCGGGCAAATCGTTCTGCGTGGGCGGCGCGTGCGCAAGCTGTGGGACGGCGGCGGCCGATGTCTGCGCCAAGCGAGATTCGGCGAGCCCCGTCTGCCTGCCCGACGGAACCTGCGCCGAGTGCGCCAGCAACGCCGATTGCGCGATTGTTGCAAACCCGATCTGCGACACCGCCGACCATCTGTGCAAGCGCTGCTCCAGCGACGCCGAGTGCGCAGGCATTCCGGGCGGCCCAGGCGTGTGCATGAAAGAACAGGACGGCCACTGCGCCACCGACGCAGAAACCATCTACGCGGGAAACACGGCCCTGGCGCGTTGCCCGATTTCGGGGACTAGCACCGGATCTACTGTGGCGCCGTTTTGCAATCTGCAACTCGCGGTGGCCGAGGCCAAGTCCAGGGGATTGTCGCTGGTCGTGGTGGCGGGGCCGATCACCGGCGGCTTCACCGGGATCTCGCTGACCTCGCCTCTCACCGTGGTTGGAAAGGATGCAGTGGTCACGCCGGCCCCAGGCGCCGACGGCGTCGGCATTGTGCGCGGCGAGCTCCTTCTGCGCGGGCTTACCATTCAAGGCAGTGCGAGCACGGCGACAGGAATTGGCATCAACGCCGCAGCCACCACCGGGGGCTCGGTCACGCTTCACGTCGACGGGTGCACCGTTTCCGACAACCCAGGGGGTGGCATCTTGCTAAGCGGTGCCGCGTTCACCATCAGCGACACCATCGTGACTCGCAACGGACCCAATCCCGATGTCTGGGGCGGCATTGAGATTCAGAATCCACCTGCCGCCGGGCCGGCCACCTTGTCGCTGATTACAGTCAGTGACAACAAGCAGGTCGGGCTTGACTGCAGCTCCAGCATCGCCGCCGGGAACCTGAGCTCCGGCGTGTATGCCGCAAACAACGCCGGCGGCATCAACGTCGGCAGTCGATGCGGCATCACCCCGTGCTCGACTCCCGGACCCGCCTGCGGCGCGCAGTAGGCCGGAACCCGGAACCAGATCCGGATCTGGCCAGCCTTCGCCGGCCACCCTCCGTCGGCCCGGAACCTTGACAAGTGCCCCTCGGCCGAGGGAGCCTTGCAGGCCGGAAGTACCCATGATTCGCATCATCGCCGGCGCCGGCCTACTTGTGTCGTTCTTGCTCTCCCTGCCTCTCCTGGCCGACGGGCTTGCTCCGCCGCAAGGCTACAAGCCAAGCAAGAAGATCGTCCGGCTTTTCGAGGCCAAGTGCTCGACCTGTCACGGCGACGACGGAAAGGGGCAGACCGAAACCGGAAGGGACATGGCCATCGACGACATGACCAAGGCCGCCTACTGGAAGGACCTGACGCTCGAAAGTGCGCGCAAATCGGTGCTGGAGGGCATCAAGCGCACGCGCAACGGCGTCGAGCAGGAGATGAAACCGTTCAAGGATCGGCTTACGCCTGACCAGGTGGACGCGCTTGTGATCTATTCGGTATCGCTCAAGAAAAAGTAGGCCGCGCGCCGGCCCTAAGCCTGGTACAATTTCCGGTAGGAAAAGGAGCGCGCGAAGCAAATCATCATGTCGACCCCAGGGGTAGGCGAGGACATCGAGGACATTTGCACGCGGTGCGGTGACACATGGCACGTGGTAATGGCCAAGGTGGGAGACCGTGTCGCGAAGGTCGTGTGCAAGCTTTGCGGTAGCCAGCACAACTACCGCGGCGAGAAGAACGCCCAGGTACCGCGAGGCGGAACCAACTCGTGGGGCCGGCCGCGACGGCGCAAGGCGGGGCGAACCGGCGCGACGCCGGAACCGCAGCTTCCCGACTTCGATCCCAGCAAGCCGCCACGCAGTTATTCGCCCCAGCAGAACTTCCTGCCTGGCGAGCGCGTGATTCACGCCACCTTCGGCGTCGGCGTGGTGGCCACCGTGGCCGGGCCGGGTAAGGTCGAGGTTCAGTTCCTCGGCGGCGCGCGAACCTTGGCATGCGCGAAGACGGGCACCGGACTCGAACGACCCGTCGCGGTCCAGGGACTCGCGGTTCCCGACAGCCCGGAACGCAAGAGCGGTCCGGGGCGACCCTAGTCCCAGTGGCAGCGATCGGCGCTCTCGCGGCTGACCGATTCGAGGCGGAAATCGTCGGCCTCGACGAGTCCGGGGCCGGCGTGGCCGAGGTCGCGGATGGCGGCGAGTCGTTGCTCCTGCACGTAACCGGCGCGTTGCCCGGCGAGCGGATCGCCGGGCGCATCACCTTCCGATCGGTTCACGTGAAGTCCGCCCGCCGCGAGGCGTGGGCCGATCTCGAAGCTCTCGTCAGGTCTTCGCCCAATCGCGTGACGCCGGAGTGTCCGGCGCAGGGAAAGTGCGGCGGCTGCGCGATTATGCACCTTTCCTATCAGGCGCAGCTCGCGTGGAAGCGGACGCGTGTGTGCGAGGAATTCGCCAAGCATCCGACCTTGGCATCGGTCGAGGTCGCGCCGTGCGTGCCGTCGCCCGCCACCTTCGGCTATCGCAATCAGGCGAAATACATCTATGCGCGGTGCCAGGATGGGGACGTCGGAGACGTCGTGCTTGGGGCCTACGCACCACGTTCCCACGATGTGGTCGACCTGGCCGGATGCCGGGTTGTCGAGCCGATTCTCGACCAGGCCCGGGAAGTCTTGCTGGGCGTCCTGCGCGCGTGCGCGGTCGAGCCCTTCCACGAGGTTCGTCGCACGGGCACGCTTCGCTACGCGATCCTGCGGGCGAACCGAGATGGCCGCGTGCTGGCCACGCTGGTAGCGGCGAGCGCGGAATGGGATCGTGCCCAGTCGGTGGCCGAAGACTTTGCGTGCAAGCTTCCCGCGCTGGCCGGCGTTGTGTTGAACGTCAATCCTGCGGCCGGCAACGCTCTGCTGGGCGGAGAGGAGCATCTGCTGGTCGGCCAGCCCAGCATCGATGACGAGATGGGCGATGTGCGCGTGCGGCTGGCCGCGCGATCGTTCTTCCAGGCCAATCGAGAAGTCGGCTCGCGGATCTATCGCGACCTGGTTGCGGGACTGCGTGGGGATTTCCATCGCGCGGTGGACGCCTACGCCGGCGCCGGCGGCATCGCGCTCTCGCTTGTTGCCCGGGCGAAGGAGGTCGTCGCTGTCGAGGCGAACGCGGCGGCGACCACGGTTGCGCTTGCAGCTTGGGATCGCCCGGACTTCTGCGGGAATCGGCCGCGCGTGATCACTGGCGATGCCGCCGCCGGCTTGGCCGCCATCGATGCGGCCGACCTCGTGGTACTGAATCCGCCTCGCAAGGGATGCTCCGAGGCGGTCTTGGCCGAGGTTCGCCGTCTGTCGCCCCGCTCGGTCGTCTACCTGAGCTGCGACCCGCGCACCCTGGCGCGCGACCTCGCAATTCTGGCACGCGCTGGCGCGACCATCACCCGCGCGATCCCCTACGACATGATGCCGCACACCCCGCATGTCGAGACGCTGGTGACGCTGTCACTTGGAGACTAATCCCTAGAACTGTGCGAAGAATTTCGCGATCTCGGCCCCTGCGAAGCTCGGGATGGCATGTCCCTCGCCGGAAACCGGGCACCACACCACCGGGTAGTTGCCGGACGTGCATTGGTCGTACACGGTGCAGGTCACGTTGGTGGTCGCGGCATCGCCAATGCGTGCTGTGTCGACCACATCTATGGTGTGCGTGTTGGTCGTGTCGCAACCGTTGTTGGCGATGATCATGTCGCGTGCGGTGATGTCGCCCGAGATGGGCACCGTGGTGTCGGCATCACCGTGGGTGATCCACGCGGCGATGAGCTTGGCTACACAAGACCTCGCGCCGCCGAACAGGCTGCCCGACATCGAGCCGATGGCGCGGAAGAGGTCGGGCACCTGACAGGCGATGGTCTCGGACATCATGCCGCCATAACTCATACCGTCGGAGAAATAGCGACTCTTGTCCACGCACAGATTCGTCTCCGCCCAGGTTAGCATCGCCTTCACGAAGTTGATGTCCTGTCCGCCGGTGTTGGGCCAGCCGTAGTCCGTACCCGCGTCGGAGCCCGAATCGAGCCCCTGCGGGACGATATAGATTGCGTTGGGCAAACCGGCCTGAACCCCATAAAGCGAATAGCCTCCGCGTCCGGATCCTGCGGGCAGCAACTGCGCGGCAGTGCCACCGCGGCCATGGTAGGTGAACACGACCGGCACCGCCTTGCTGTTGTCGTAGCCGGCGGGCAGAACGACGAAATACTCGCGCGCCTTGCCATTCACGTCGAGATTGCACGGACCGGTGGTTGTCGTGTTGCACGCTGGTGGCAAGGGAGAGTTGCACCCCGAGCTAGCGACCGGAGGACCGGCGTCGGTGGTGGAGCCTCCACCGCCACTGGCGCCGGCGTTGCCCGTCGCACCGCCGCTGCCGTTCTTGCCGCCGACCGCGGACGCGCCGCCACCCTCGCCACCACTGGTTCTGGCGCTCCCGCCGGACAGCGCCCCGCCGCTGCCGGTGGCACCTCCGGCGCCAGATGCACCCCCGCTTTCCGATGATCCCCCGTTAGCGCCGCCGTTTCCTTGGGCGGGGTCGCCGGACTTTCCGCACGCCGTCGGCAGGGCGAGTAGACAGGCTACGAGAAACCCTAAAGATCGACGCGTGTTCATGATGCCCCCCTCGCTTGGATTAGGGGGGCCGCGAGGCCGCAACCGTCAAACCCATTGGCATCGAGCGTTAGCGCACATGGCCGTCGACCTGACCGCCATCGCTCAACCGACGGCATTGCGAAACGAGCGCCAGATGCCGGTGCACGGCGGGGCGGGGGTTGCGGGCAGAAGGCCGGTCCATTCGCGCGTGGTCAGCACCGACGCGAAACGCGCTTGCATGGCGGTCAGGAATACCCGGTGGAGCTCCTCGGCGCTGGCTTTTCCCGCGCTGTTGGCGTAGGCCGGGGAACCCGTGGCATCCGAGAGGACCTCGACGACGAGGCCGCGATGGCTCGCGTCCCGGGCCGTGGCATCGACGCAGTTGTGGGTCATGTAGCCCACGAGCGTCACCGTATCGACCTGGCGCTCGCGCAACCACGCCTCGAGATCGGTTTTGGCAAGACAGCTCGGCATGGGCTTGCTCAAGAGCCAATCGCGCGGCTTGCCGGCGATGCTGGGATGGAGCGCAACCCCGTGGCTGCCCTTGGCGAAGATCGGCGAGGTCTCGGGCAACACCGACTCGACCACCACCACGGGCAGGGAAGCGGAACCGGCCGCGTCCATTGCCAGACCGATGTTGGCCAGAGACGACGACGGGTCGGGATAGGCGATGGGGAGATTGCCGTCGACATACTCGTTCTGGACGTCGACGACGATGAGCGCGCGCTTCATGGGCCCAGTGTATACAGCGGCGCCGAAGTATGGCGCCATCCCAAAACCGGCCCGCGATTCGCGACCGAAATGCGCACGGCCATCTCAGGCGAGCCGGCCGCGGTCATCATGGCCACGACCTCCAAGGCCTGAAATCCACCAGCTCGCCGGCGTCGAGGCCGCTCGCATCGGAGGGAACGATGATAGTTCCGTCGGCACGTGCTCCAGCCGCCAGGTCGGCCGAGCTTTGGCTCGGCTCCGGCGCGACCTCGGGGCCATCTGCCGACCACGCCAAGGTGGCCAGAGCGAAGCGCTGACGGCCCGGCTTGTTGGGTATGGCTTCGCGCAGGCGCGCGCGAACAAGCGGCCGGGATTCCTCCCCGGACCAACCCGCCGCAAGCCGGAGGGCCGGGAGAACGAACTCGTGCAACGTGGTGGCCGCGCTTAACGGATTGCCCGGCAGCCCGAAGATCGGCCGGCCACCGGGCGCCAGGGCGAAGAGGAAGGGCTTGCCCGGTTTCATGGCCACCCCGTGAACCAGAACGCGCGCGCCGACGGAGGTCACCGCAGTGGGCACGAAATCGAAGGCGCCCACGGAGACGCCGCCGCTCAGCACCACCGCGTCGGCCCGATTCAGGGCCGAGCGCAACTGTTCGATGATGGCTTCGCGCTCATCGGAAACCCTGGTGGAGCTTGCGACCACGAAGCCATTCGCCATCAGCGTGGCCGCCAGCAAGGGGCCATTCGCGTCGCGCTCCTGGTGCGCGCCCGCGACGGCTCCCGGATCGAGCAACTCCCGCCCGGTGGTGATGATCGCGACGCGCGGTTTGCCAAACACCCTGACCTGGGTTCTCCCGGCCGCCGCGCAGACGCCAAGATGAACCGGCCCTAGCGTCCGCCCGGCGGGGACAAGCACGCTGCCTTGCTTGGCGTTTTCGCCTTGAAGAAGGATGTTCGCGCCGCTTCGCTCGGTGGCCGTGAAGGTGACTTCGCCTGGGTCGGCTTCGCGGGTGGTCTCGATGATGACCACGGTGTCCGCGCCAGGGGGAAGGTTGCCGCCGGTGAAGATGCGTACGCACGTTCCTCGCGCGACCTCGGGTGTCGCAGGCGATCCGGCGGCCACCTCGCCAGCGACGGGCAGCGTGACGGGGAGGTGCGCAAGATCGTCGGCGCGTACGGCAAACCCATCCATCGCCGACCGGTTTGCCGGCGGCAGATCCCGATCCGCGTACACGGGCTCGGCCAGGACATGCCCAATCGCCTGGTCGAGAGGCAGGGCGCAAGTGGGTAATCGAGCGATGTGCGCCGTGATGACCGACCAGGTTTGTTGAGGCGTGAGCAAATCGGATTCCTTTCCAAACTCGTGATCGTTAATCCAACGGCCGTGATTCCAGGGGTGATTCGCGATTCAATGAGGCTAACCCACCATTCGTGATTCGGCCAAGCTCTGGAGGCAGCGACCATCGAAAGCGCCCGGGATATTGAATCCCGGGGGTGAAGGTGCCGGTGATGTCCGGGTACAACGACGACGAAACCCTACGGAGCGGCCTACTGGAAGGCTACCTCGTCGATGGTGATCGACGGCGGTCCGGGGGTTGGCAACGAATACGGCATCGGCGTGCTGCCCTCGACGTGGACCGCCAGCCACAGCGGTGAAGCATTGGGCAGGTCGATCAGGTGGTCGGCCAGCCCACCGCCGCAGGTCACGCTCACCCGCGCCGACACCTCACCATTCGCGCCCACGACGGCCAACGTGCCCGTCCCCATGGCATAGGAATTGTCGTCGAGGCAGGCCGAGCCGGCCTCGACCACATCGCCCACGGCCATGCGCACCCGCAGCTTGGTCGAGCCGGTTGACGCCGGCAGGGCCAGCAGGGCGTCGACGTTGGGGCTGCCGCTGTAGCGGCTGGGCGAGACCTTCAGGACGCCACCCGCGACGGTGCCTCCGCCCGTGCACGCCAACATCCCGGTCGTGCCTCCATCCACGGCCGACATTCCCGACGCCGAACAACCCGAGCAAGCGATGGCTCCCGCGGGCGGCGTCGTGGCGAAGACCAGGTCGCTGAGCACGGCAGCGGTGGTGAGCACTTGGGTTCCCGCCAAGGTGAGCGGCACGTCCCGGCCGAGTACGTCCTTCACCGCGGTGAGGTCGAAGGTCAACGGCTGGCTGGGTGGGAAGGCCGAAACTGCCGCGATCGAGAGGTTGGGCCCGCGCGAGAAGCGCGAATTGGATTCGATGGAGGTATTGAACGCCACGGCGCCGAGTGGCGAGGTGATCCGAAGTGCATTGATCGCCTCCTGGGCGAGCGGCGTGGTCGAGCCGAGCGCAATCGTCGAGAGCGGCGAGAGGGTTCCCGACGCGACCTTCAGCGCGGGCGCGGGTACGTCCCCCGTCGGGCACATCAACATGGCGGCGCTCCGATCGTCGCCGAGGTCGCTGGCGGGGTCCGAGAAGTTCGCGGCCACCGTGGCTTGCAGTCCCCCAGCGCCGGGCAGCAGGCCGCCCGTGATTTGCACGTCGTGGCCGCCGACAGTGAGGCCGGTGGCCGACAGATCGCTCGCCAAGGTCGCTTGCGGGCCGAAGAAGTACTGGCCCGAAATCACGCGACTTTGGATTGCCAATTGGACGGGGGCGCCGGCAACCCGACCAGCGGGGAAGTAGACGTAGGCCGTGAACGTCGAGGTGATGGGGGCCGCCGTGCTATAGCTGGAGCCGAAGCTTGCCGTGCCGGACAGGGCCTTGCCGAAGGGCGCTGACCCTGAAAGGTCGGCAACGCAGGTCGCGGCGGCCGGAGCATCGGGACCGTCGCGACCGGTCTCGCCGGCGGTTTCGGGCGAAACCTCGGAAAACGTCGTCTCGGCGGCGGCCACGTCGCGCGTGTCGGGGCCTTGGTCTTCCGGCACGTCGCGCGTGTCGACCGGGCTCGGGTCGCTGGCCAGATCCGGGCTCGCGGCAAGCTCAGGGCCGGCCTCCGTCGCGGGCGATGTTGTATCGGCCGGGTGATCCGGACCGGCGTCGGCCGTCTTGGGATCCGGAGGGAGCGACCCTCGGCTGCAAGCGGCGAGTAGCAGGGCGCAGGCAAAGGAGGCCAGCTGGGAGGTCCTGATGAATCGTGGCGTGAACGGGCTCCATCGAGGTAAGTCGCGCATGTCGGGCCCCCCCTGCAACACGTGTTCCATAGCTATCCCGCTGTGATCAGGGCGCTTCAGCGCCGGGCTGGAAGTCCGCTACGACAAAGAGATCCGGGTCGTGTCGCCCGCGCTGGTCATGTTGCTCCGGAGATCACCCGGCCGGCTGCGGCGATTGCGCCCGCGAGGCGCGGCGAAGGAGCAGGAGCCCCGCCGCCACCAGCACGACCGAACCGTATTGTCCGGGGGTCAGACCGAAATAGCGCGCGTCCTCGATGCGCAGGAAATCGAGCAGGAATCGCACCGGCGCGTAGGCCAGCGCGAGCATGCCCACAAAGAAGCCGGGACCGCGTCGGGGACCTTGCCAAAGCCAACGGAAGAACAGCACCAACAGGGCGGTGTACATCGCCTCGTAAAGGCCAAGGTTGTGGCGAACCACGTGGTCGCTGTAGCGCTGGCCGAGGAAGAAATGGGTTTCGAGACCGGGATGGTCGAATGCCACCGTGCAACCGGTGCGCCCGAACATCCACGCCAGCGGAAACACGAAGGCGATCAGGTCGAGATAGCGCCAGCCGAGGACGTCCTTGCGGGTGTGCATGAAATGGATCGCGACGATGGTGGCGCCGAGGAAGCCGCCGAACGAGCTGATACTTTCCCAGATGTAGAGCAGGCTGAGCGGGTTGGCCAGCACGTCGCGGGGATAGTAGGCGATGCGATCGAAGAGGTGGGCAAAGATGAAGCCCGCGATGACCATGCGCATGGCGAGGCGCTCCGCTAACACCGGATCCAGGCCGACTTGCGGCGCCTTTTTGCGGATCAGCCGGAAGGCGAGCAGGATGCCCGTCGCCACCAGCGCGCCGAAGGCGTGGATGGTGATAGGGCCGAGGTGAAGCTTGGGCTGCTCGAAGTACGGAATCACAGATGACCTCCGGGGGAATGGGCGACGAAGTGACGGCGGGTCCATTCTGCCATGGCGATGCCGGCGGCCACGGTGACAGGGAAGGAATTGTTGATGCCGTACATGGGAATCGCGATCACCTGATCGGCGGCAGCGATCAGGGTGTCCGAAACGCCGGTCGATTCACTGCCGAAAACCATCAGGCACTGCTCGGGCAGCGTCGCGTGCCACAGGTCGGCGCGCGCGTGCTCGCGCTCGAAGGTGAGCATGGGCAGCGACCGCTCGTGCGCCCACCCCACCAGCGACGCATCGTCGGGCAGGTAGACCATGTTTTCGTAGCGCTGCATGCCCATGGCGGCGCGCTGGTAGAAGGGCTCGTCGCCCACCAGCACGATGTGCTTGACCAGGAAGGAATGCGCGACGCGAATGATGGCGCCCACGTTGAAGGGGTTGCGCGCTCTCAGGATCGCGACGCTTAGTGGGCGGCGCAGAGGCTCAAGGCTGGCCTTGACCTCGTCGAGGGGAATGTCGAACGCGGGAACCTTCATCGGTGGGGCGCAGTGATAGCGCGGCCCCGGGGTCTAGCGCAATCGCCGCCAGAATAGGCCGCCCGCGATTCCCAGCGCCATGGCGGCCAGCACCACGACCCAGAACCACCGACTGCGCGTCACCGACGTGCGCGGCTGGCTCTTGTGAATGGAAAGGCCCAACGCCGCCTTGGACAAGACCTGGTTTTGCATCTCGGCCGCGAGCGCGTCGCCCGGATGGGCATCAAGTCGCTCGCGATAAAGGCGCCCCGCCGGGGCCAGGGTGCCGGTCTGCAAGCAGTGTTTGAGGAACGCCTCGTGCCCCGCCGAATCGCTCCAGTTTTCCTGTACACTGCGCCACAGCTGCTCGCCAGCGCTGTCGAGACAAACCACTGCGTCTTCCTGCTCCGCGTTCCAAAGCGCAAACACCAGGCCGCAGCGCGGGCACGACGCAGTGTCTGCGGTTCGTTTTTTGCCGCACTTGGGGCAGGATGGCGGGGCTGCGCTGTCGGCCGGTGCCTCGGTCACGCCATAGATGATAGGCGGAAACCGCCTGCGCAGCTAGCTAACCGGTCGGTGCCGCATGGGGCCAAGGCGATCTCCGTTGGCAATCCCCCGGACACAAATATTCTGGACTTTTGCCGCGGCTAACGGCATCCTTTGAAGCTCACGGTTGGCCGATAACTTCGGTACAGCCATTCTTTGGATCGCCTCCCGTCTTTGGCATATGCCGCTGCTGGGTAGTCGACTGAGAACCCCTGCAGAAAGAAGGAAACGAAGATGGGAAAGAGACTCTACGTTGGCAATTTGTCGTATTCGACCACCGAGGCGGATCTGCGTGACGCGTTCGCGGGTACCGGCCACGAAGTAGCTGAAGTGAAGCTGGTGCTAGATCGCGACACTGGCCGGCCCCGCGGGTTTGCCTTCGTGGAGATGGCGACCGACGAGGGTGCGCTGGCCGCGACGGAAGCGTTGAACGGCAAGGACTTGCAGGGCCGCACCATCGCAGTCAGCGAGGCACGTGAGCGCACGGGCGGCGGTGGCGGCGGCGGCGGCCGTGGCGGATTTGGCGGGAGTCGCGGTGGCGGCTTCGGCGGAGATCGTGGTGGCCGCGACGGCGGCGACCGTGGTGGTCGCAAACAGCGCTGGTAGTCACAGGCGTGAGACCGGGCACAAACAACGCTGCCGAGAAGCGAAGGAAGGAAATTTCGCGGCTCAAACGGCAGAAGGAAAAGACCGAGCGAAGGCAACAGCGTCAGGCTGAACGCCAGGATCGCTCTTCCTCGGACCAAGCCGAGGATCCAGATATCGCTGGGATCGTGCCCGGTCCCCAGCTCCCCGAAGAGTAGACGCGTCCTCGGTTCCCGGCGCGCCAAGGAAGCTCGAGGTTTCATGACCGAGTCGCTGATGTCGCCCGGGCGAGCAGGCGAACCTGCCGGTCACGCCGAGGCGCATCCGCCGGCCTCCCGCCATCCCTTGGGCAGCAAGGCCCGCGTGCTGTTGTCCAGTGTGTTTGGACCCTACGCGCAGGACGACGCGTTTGGCAGCCGCCGCATCAACCCGATGGAGTTGTGGCACAACCAGGTCACCCGCGTGCAGGGGCCTTTCTCGGTGCGCATGTTCCATCGTAGCTGGGGCCTGATGCTGATCCAGGCGAACATGGACGCGCCTTGTACCTGTTTGGATTTTCCTTCCCTCGACAGATTCATCGACGAGCTCAAGACCAATCGCTACGACATCATCGGGCTTTCGGGCATCGTCGCGAACTTCGGCAAGATCGAGAAGATGTGTCGGCTGGTGCGCGAGCATCAGCCCCAGGCCACTCTGGTCGTGGGCGGACACATCACCGGCATTCCCGACCTGGCAGAGCGAATCGACGCCGACCACGTCGTGAGGGGCGAGGGCGTACGCTGGTTTCGCCATTTCCTCGGCGAGGACGAAGAGCGGCCTCTCAAGCATCCGGTCGTGCATGCGGGCGTCGGCGGGCGCGTGATGGGCTTCAATTTCCCGAACGAGAAGGGGTTCGGCTCGGCCACGCTGATTCCGTCGGTGGGTTGCCCCATGGGCTGCAACTTCTGTTGCACGTCCGCGCTGTTCGGCGGCAAGGGCAACGCGGTTCACTTCTTCGAGTCGGGCGAAGACCTGTTTCGGCTCATGTGCGGCATCGAGAAGGAGCTGCGGATTCAGGCCTTCTTCATCATGGACGAGAACTTCCTGCTCAACCGGAAGAGCGCGCTGCGCCTGCTCGAGCTCATGCGCGAGCACGACAAGGCCTGGGTGCTCTACGTCTTCAGCTCCGCCAACGCGCTTCGCAAGTACACCTCGGAAGAGCTGGTGTCGTTGGGGGTCTCCTGGCTGTGGATGGGCCTCGAGGGCAAGGACAGCCAATACAACAAGACCGACGGCGTGGACACGCACAGGCTGGTGCGCGAGTTACAGGAAAACGGCACGCGCGTGCTCGGCTCGACCATCATCGGGCTCGAAGAGCACACGCCGGACAACATCGACTATGCCATCGACCACGCGGTCAGCCATTGCACCGATTTCCATCAGTTCATGCTGTACATGCCGATGGCAGGCACGCCGCTGTGGCGCGAGATGACCGCCAAGGGTGTGATGCTGACCCGTGAGGAAATGCCCGAGGCCGACATGCACGGGCAATTCAAGTTCAACTATCGCCACCCGGGCATCCCGGCGGGCAAGGAGACCGATCTTCTGTTGCGCGCGTTCAACGAAGACTTCCGGATCAACGGCCCCAGCGTGCTGCGCATGGTGCGCACCGCTCTGCTCGGGTACCAGCGCCACAAGCATCACCCCGAGCCGCGCGTGCGCCGCCGCTTCAAGTGGGAGGTGCAGGGCTTCGCTACGGTCTACGCGGGTGCTTTGTGGGCCGCCAAGCGTTGGTTCGCCGACAATCGCGAGCTTGTGGCGAAGCTCGACGATCTCTTGCGCGAGATCCATCGCGAGTTTGGTTGGTGGTCGCGGCTGGTGACCCCGATCCTCGGCCGCATCGTCATGCGCGCCCTCAAGAAGGAGCAGCGTCAGATCGACAAGGGGAAGACGATCGAGCCCCCTACGTTCTACGAATCGAATTTCGACCCGCCCTCTGACGCTGCCTTCGGGTTGCGGCGCCAGCGCTGGACCGCGATGTAGGTCGAGAAACCGAGGCTACGCCAAGCGGCCAGCCGGGGGGCGGCCCCTACGGGCACGCCTCGGTCGCGAGCGGCGCGCAGCGGCCGTTCGTGCACGAGAGGTAGCTGCCGCAAGGTTGGACGTCACCGTCGCACGGATCCCCTCGTTCGCCGTACTTGGTGCAAACCCCCGTGTTTGCCCAGCAGACTGCGCCGGACGCGCACAGCGTTGCGATGGTCCCGGCGTCGCCGGCGCACGCTTCGCCGACGGCGGCTAGAGGTGCGCAATAGCGCCCGACGTCGCCATCCTTGCAGAACGTGGTGGCGTCACATGGCGCCGCTCCGCAAGGATCAGGCGCCCGACACTCGGATGGGTTGGTAACCCCGTCAACCAAAGTGAAACAGACGGTTGGTGGGCGACAGAGGCCGGTTACTTGATAGCAGGGTTGGCCGAGATCCAATATCGGGAGCGGCTGGCACGTACCTGCGGTCTGTCCGCTGGGGGCGATGCAGTGCAGGTCGCCGGTGCAACCTACCGTCGGAACCGCAGCGAGATCGCACGCCTCGCCCTGCGCCGCGTGGACGATGCTGGTTCCTGGCATGCAGAGCTTGGTCCCCGGATGACAGAAGTCGCCGGCGCGACAGCCAACCGAGGCGCACGACTCGCCCGTGGCTGCCGGACCATCGCCGCAATGCCCGCACGTGGTGGCATTCCCAGAGCAACTGCCGCTGGCGCAGTTGCTTGCGTAGACGCAGCTCGCGCCGGAGGGGCGCGTTCCCGGACTCCAGCAGGAAGGAAACAGACCGAGCTCGCTGTCGGTGCAAGGCTGCTGCGCCAGCTCGTCGAGGCAGGCGACGATGCCAGCGACCGTGCGGGTCGAGGCCTGGTTAAAGAATGACTCGGGACAGGCGGCCGACACCCGGGCGCAGTCCTGCCAATTGTCGGGATCGCCGCCGCAGGCTGCCCCGCGTTGGCAGAGCGCTTCGATCGCTGCCCGACACGCTTGTTCGGCCGTCATCGAAGCGTCGCCGTCGCTCGCCGCCAAGTCCGCGCTGACGTCCGCCCCCTGGTCCGCGCCACCGTCCGTCGGGGGAGCACCGCCGGAGCCGCCGGTGCTGGTCGAATCCACGACACCACCCGAACCGCCTCCGCCAGTCGAGGCTCCGCCGGAGCTGCGCGAGCCGCCCGTTGTCGTCGAGCCATCGCGGTGGCCGGGTTTGTCGGTCGACGAACAGCCAGAGAGCAACAACGCCAGCGCTAGAGCGACGACACCCAACCTGCGCGAGGGTGGGTGATCGAGCGCGCTCCGCAAATTTGCATTGGGCGGCGCTGCCAGAAGGACGGTCACCATGCCGTAGAGTATACGGTGTTTGGTCGTCGTCGCATATGCGGCGAAGCCGGCGCTTCATTCGCACGTTGACAGGAACACGCCGAGCGTCTCGCCGATCATGGCTGCGGCCACATCTGGCAAGCCGTCACCGTTGAAGTCCGCGACGGTGAATCCCATGGGGAGACCGGTCGTGGGGATACTGAGCGGATCACGAAAGGTGCCGTCGCCCTGGTTGGCAAGCACGAGAATCACGCCGGTGTTGTGGTCCCGCGACGAACCGTGCATCACGACAATATCCACATCGCCATCGCCATCGAAGTCTGCGGCTGCAACCCCGCCGCCGGTGCCGGGAAATGGCTCCCCCAATGCGGAGGTACCGCTGCCCGCATTGGGATAGGTCACTTGGGGCGCGAAGCTGCCGTCTTTCGTGTTGAAGAAGACGCTCAGGGTGTCGTCGACGCTGTTGGTTGCGGTAATGTCGGGTGCGCCGTCACCGTTGAAATCGCCGGTAGTGACCGCTTCGGTGCCGTTGCCCGCTGGGTAGGTCGACTGCGCCGCGAAGGTTCCATCGCCTTGATTGATGAGCACGTTGACCGCGCCCGCCGCCAGTCCCACGGGAAGGCAAAGCGCCCCGCTTCCGGGGCAGGTGCCAGCCCAGTCGGCGCTCGTCACTACCAGGTCGGGGAACCCATCGCGATTGAAGTCGTCCACCGCAATGGAATTGACGTTGATGCCGGTGGGGAAGGTGAGAGGGGCGGCAAAGCCACCTGCGCCGTCGCCGAGGAGCACCGCAATCCAATCCATCTGTGTCGTGAAGGCCAGGTCGGGCCGCCCGTCGCGGTTGAAGTCGCCGGCCGCCATGACCACCGCCTCTTGCGGACCGTTCAAGCGCGCGCGGGGCGCGAAGGTCCCGTTGCCCAGATTGACAAAGAGGTCGAGCTGGTCGAGGCCGTTCGTCACCGCGAAGTCGAGCCTGCCGTCGCCGCTGAAGTCGCCCACCGCGACCGACTGGGCCTGCAGGTTCGCGGAATAGGTTGCAGGCAATGCGAAGGTGCCGTCGCCGCGATTCAGGAACACGCTGGCGGTGCCTTCCCGGACGCCATTGCCCCAAGCCGAAACCACAATGTCGACACGGCCGTCGCCGTCGAAGTCTCCGGCGGCGATGGAGTCTCCCGCGCCCGAATAGTTGGCCTGTGGTGCGAAGCCGGTCCACCGGCAGCTTCGGTCGCTCGCTGAGCGCTGATCGCGAGCTGCATCCGGTAGCGTCGCCGTCGTCGCATCCGCGCCGCCGACCCGCGGCTCAAGCCCGGTACGCCCGCAGGCCGCGAGCACAAAAGCCGGCAGGCAGGCGAACACGCCGCCAATTCGAAAATCCATCGCCCCAGATTCTAGCCCATCATCGTCCCGTCACCCGTCGCGAAGAGGCAAGGGTCGTGCGTTCCGTCCGCGTTTGCGTGATCATGCACACGCGTTGCCCGAGCAGCGCCAGCCGGCCCGGGCGAGCGCTCGGGGGCTGGGCAGTTGTCTCGCGTATCGGGCCCTACTACCGTTCGTCGGACGTGGCTGCGGCTGCCTGCTGTACCTGCGCTTCGACGGCCGGGCGGATGGGTACGGGCATGAAGATGAGCAGGAAGCTCAGCGCCACGGCCCAGAACAGATAGGCGCGGCTTTGCGGCAGCGGGCGATCGTCGACGGGCGGATGATCGATTCCACCCGACAGGCGGCGGAGAAGGCCGAGCATCACGTACCACACCAACCACTGAACGCCCGCGCTGGTGGCGGCGTACCACGCCGTGTGGGTGTCGCTGATCCCGACCCGTGCAAGATCCCGACTGGTGGACAGGTAGACCGCGATGGTCACGCCGACCGCGAGGGGCAGCAGCATGCGGCGAAGAAATTGGCTGGCCCTGCCGTAGGCGTTGCCGAAGAACGCGATGGCCACGTGGCCGCCGTCGAGCTGGCTGATGGGAATCAAGTTCAGCATGGTGACGAAAAGGCCGGCCCATCCGGCGAAAGCCATCGGGTGCAGGTTCACGTCGATGCCGCGTTCGGGAAGCCACATCCCGCACACCAGCCGCTTGAGCACGGCGTAGAGAACGGAGTTGCCTTCCTGAAGCTGCCCGACGATAGGCCCCACCGGCGAGAGATGAAGCCCGTAGGCGAGCACCGGAATCGCGACCACCAGCCCGGCCAGCGGGCCCGCGGCGCCGATGTCGATGAGCTTGCGTCTGTCCGAGGTGCGCGACTGCAGTATCACCGCGCCCATGGTCCCGAAAAGCCCTATTCCGGGCGGCAAAGGCACGAAATACGGCAGCGACGCAGGCACGTGGTGGATACGGGCCGCGATGTAGTGGCCCATCTCGTGGCAAAACAAGATGGCCATCAGCGGGATCGAGAAGGAAAGTCCGTCGGCGAGCGGAAAAATGCCGCCGCCCGCGTGCTGCGTGATCGCCCCCTGAACCGTCGTGGTGAGCAGGGTGGTCAGAAAGAGGGCGACATTCAGGATGGGCATGTTCTTGTTTTACTCGTGACGGGTGCCTCGCGCACGCTCGCGAAAGGCCTTGCGCAAAGGATAAGCATCTTCGCCCAACACCTGGTCGAGCCGGTGTAAGAGCGCTCGGCCTTCCTCTGAAGTTCCACTTGGCACTTCGATGCGCACCCGCACATGGGCATCGCCACGCCCGGCGCCGTTCGGTCGGGGCAGCCCCTTGCCGCGCACCCGGAACATGGCGCCGGGCTGAGCTCCCGCCGGAATCTTCATGCGCACGCAGCTATCGAGCAGCGGAATATCGACTTCCACCCCGAGCGCTAGCTCCGATACCGACAGGGGTACCTCGCAGACCAGGATGTCGCCTTCTTGCCGGTAGATGGAATCCGGTTTCACCCGCACGATGACGTGCAGATCGCCCGCGGGGCCGCCGCGACGGCCGGGCGAGCCTTCGCCTGGCACGCGCTGGCTGGTGCCTTCTTGCGATCCGGGGGGAATGCGCACGGTGAACTTGCGCTCCGATTCCGCCAACCCGGCGCCGCCGCACACGCCACAGCGGACCTTCGCCACTTCCCCGGTTCCGTCGCACGCTGGGCATTCCCGACGCGCGGCGAATAGACCGACTTTCTGCTTCAAGGCGCCCTGGCCTTCACATTTGCTGCACGGGACAAGCCCGGCGGCGCCGCCTTCGGCGCCGGTGCCGCGACATGCGGTGCAGTCAGCGCTCCGGATGAAGCTGATCTCTCTTCCGCAACCCAGGGCTGCCTCCTCGAAGGAAAGCTCGAGGGTGTAGCGCAAGTCGTGCCCGGAGGCGCGTTTGCGTCCGGTGCCGAATAAATCGCCGAAGATGCCGTCGAAGAAGCGCATCGCGGCGCTGAGGTCGGCGTCCGCACCGAGGGGCAGATCGCCGGTGGCACCGAAGCGGTCGTAGTGCGCGCGTTTTTCCGGGTCGCCCAGCACGGCGTAGGCGACCGAGACTTCCTTGAATTTCTCCTCGGCGGCGGGGTCGCCCGGATTGCGGTCGGGATGGTATTGCAGTGCCAGCCGGCGGTAGGCGGCCTTGATATCGCTTGCGCCCGCCTGGCGGTCAACCTCCAGGACTTCGTAGGGATCGCGAGTTGGGGCGCCTCTCATGCCGAACTAGGTACCCGAACCGCTGTTCGGGGCCGCCCCGCCTTGCAGCGAAAGGAAGAGCGCGTGCGCCTCGGTCTCCAGCCGTCCGAGCGATTCGCGCAACCGATTCACGTTGTCAGGGTCTGACTCGACGACGTACTTGCACTCGTCGAGCGCGAGCTGGATGCGTTCGCGCGCAAGCAAGTCGAGCTTGTCGCTGAAGTCGCGCAAGGTATTCTCTGTGCCGTAGATCAGGGTCTCGGCGTTGTTGAGCAGGTCGGCCTTTTCCTTCTTCGCCTGGTCGGCCATCCGGTTGGTGTCCGCGTCGGCGATAAAGCGCTTGATCTCCCCCTCGGTGAGCCCCGAGGTCGGGTGAACGATCACGGTCTGCGCCTTGCCGGTGCCGAGATCCTTCGCCGACACGCTGACGATCCCGTTGGAATCGATGTCGAACGCGACTTCGATCTGCGGCGCG
>CAZBIU010000096.1:0-20047 GCA_964491625.1 uncultured Myxococcales bacterium | reverse complement strand
AGGCCCGTCTGCACAACTTGACCCTTCAGGTGAAAAGCGGCGGCAAGGTGACCCAGAGCAAGGTCGTCCGTTTCGGCTTCCGCCAAAGCGAAAGGAAGCGAGCCGATGCTCAGCACATCTACTACTACTTGAACGGCATTCGCGTGAACTACCGGGGCGACAATCTACAAGGCGCGAACTACGACAGCATCGACAACAACGGCAAGAGCGATGCCTATGACATGCTCCCAGGATTCATGCCGCCCACCGCGCAAAACCCGGGTTGGCCGCAGGCGGTGCGAAACTACCAAAAACTGAACTACAACTTCATTCGCATCCATCAAGAGCTCGCCGCACCCTACATGCTCGACACGGCGGACGAGCTCGGCCTCATGCTCATGGGCGAAACGGCCATTCGGGGTAGCAACAACACACAGGATTTTGTCGCCGGACACGACAATATGGTCGGGCATGCCCAGGCGATGGTGCTTCGCGATCGCAACCACCCGTCGATTGTCCGCTGGAGCCAAAGCAACGAGGCGGGCAGTGCCAGCACGGATTCGGCTCAATTCGAGACCGACCTCTTCAATGCCATCACCAAACTGGACGGTACGCGGCCAATCAGCACGGATCCCTTCGGCACCGGCACGAACTATGGATTGCCAAGCCCGGACTTCGCAGTCGTCGGCCACTATATCGGCGGCCTCGGCGTGTATACCGAAGACGTGAACGCCAACAACAACAATCCCTACGGCCAGGGCGAGTACATCTGGTCGAAGGACAATACCCGTCAAGGATTGACGTGGTTTGGAACGTCGGCGATGGCGATGCGAAGGCAGGATGCCTCGGACGTACGCCCCTACACGTTGCTTTCGGGCTGGTCCAGCTTCGTGCCGGGAACCATACGGACCACGATGACCATCGAGCAAGGCGGAAATCCGGTGTTCGGCGAAGACAATTTGCCCGACCCGTGGTCGAGCCAGATCATCCGACGTGTCCAGCACGGCTTCAGTGCCGTGCTCGTCGCGGACAAGGACTACTGGGAGTCCAACAAGATGTCCAATGCCAACGGGGATTGGCCGGCATCGGTGCCAAGCCTCGCGAAAGGCGCGGCTCGCGCGACGACCCTCCTCATCTTCAACGACACCTTTTCGGGAACGTCCATCGACATCACCTGGGAGGTTCATGCGGACAGTGCGACCGGGACACTCGGCGCTACGGGAACGCTGACCGTCGATGTTCCGTTCGCCACCATGGTGACCAAGTCGATCAACATTACGGCTCCCGCCTCGGGAACGAAATGCTACCTCGTCCTCCGAGCCCAGAAGAACGGAACGACACTCTTCGAGGAGACCGACGAATCGTTCAACCTGCAGTAGAAAGACGGGGCTGCGGCTTTGGGGCCGTGCGATACGCAGGCATGACGATGCCTTCGTTTCGTCTGTTGCGGAGAATGAGCCAGCGAGAGGTAGTCCTGGTGGGTGGCGTGCTCGTGGATCGGGCAGTGCTGCGCCAGCGCTTCGCCTGCGTTTCGGATCGCTGTGCGCCCGGACCTGCCGACGCCTCTTTGCCACCTTTGTACGAGGCCATGCGGAACGACCTCGACTGGCCGGGTATAGGGGATGTTTGCCTGTAGGCGACGTAATGCGTCTTATCGGACACCTCCGATGCGATATGGCGACAGGAAAAGGGTGCTCAAAACCACTTCTCGCTCCGTCAGGCCCCCCGGACCAGGGTGACCCGAAACTCCGCTTGTCCACGTTTGGAGTTACAACCAGCTTCGGCAGAAGATCGGCGTCGTGTACGGCAATCCCCGAGACCACCACCGGCGGCAACGCGCTCAAGTTCTACGCCAGCGTGCGCCTGGACATTCGCAAGACCGGCGTGGTGAAGAACGGCGAGCAGGCCGTGGGCAACAAGACCCGCGTGAAGGTGGTGAAGAACAAGGTGGCCCCGCCCTTCCGCGAGTGCGAGTTCGAGATCCTCTACGGATCTGGCGTGAGCGCGGCCGGCGAGATCGTCGACCTAGCCAGCGAGGCCGGACTGCTGGAGAAGTCCGGTGCGTAATACAGTTGGAACGGAGAGCGCATCGCCCAGGGGAGAGACAAGGCCTGCCAGTACCTCGGTGAGCACCCGGCCCTCGCCGACGAGCTACGCGAGAAACTGGTCGCCCTCCGCAAAGCAGAGAACGCCCGCTTGGGCGCCCCTATCCCGCCGGTCGTTGGCGAGAGCGTGGCCGCGTAGCGTGCACCGCCTTTGTGATGTGGCGCCACGGCCTCTGGAGAATCCGCCCGACTCTGGAGATCGTGGAATCCCCTGGATGTTCCTGTCAATGCGCCCGTACCAACAGGGGCATCCCGGTCACTTGGCGACCTTCACTATCCCGTGTCCATAGTACGCGATCGCGTACACGCTCGTATCGTCGACTAACAACGAACGCCTGTCGGTTCCGAAGCCATAAGGGGCAGAAGCACCAAGGTATCTGCCATCGTAGACCCACACGACTGGGTTGCCCCCGGTGACCGGAACTTTGAATAGCCCGTCTATGATGTAATAGACGTTCATCCCGTCCGATATTGCGATGCCCCCACCATTGATTGCGCTCGTCGCGAGAAGGCTTGGCGTACCGCCTTGAACAGACTCGCTGTAGACGTTGCCGGAGAAGTGATCCCTCCAATAGACAAGTCCGCCATGGACCCAGGGATAGATGCCATTACTGTCAACGTAGGTGTCTCCGTTGGTATCAATGACCTTCTTTGGAGCGAGGATGGTCGGCACACCTCCTCCCACGGGAACTGAAAGAAGCCAGCCCGAGTACGCGAGCGGCGAGTCGACGGAGATGGCGCCGCCGTAAGTCTGGCCCACGGTATAGTACAGATTGGTGCCGTCCGATATCATCCCAACGACCCCAGGGAATCCGATGGCCATACTGATAACGGGATCGACAGGGCTTGCGCCAGTCGTATCCACGACTGTCTTAGCGGCCCCACCTGCAAGCGGCACGCTGAAGATCCCGCCGCCGTCGTAGTAGTACAGGTTTGACGCGTCGATGGCGATCTCACCCAACCCACTCGGTGAGCCGGTCTGCGCCAATAGAAGGGCGGTACCAGCGTCCACGCCGCCAGCCTTCGGCACCTTCAGAACCGAATTGGCGATTGGACAGCACGTGTACTGCTCGAAATACACGCTTGTCCCATCCACCACGATAGGACCCAAGGAACCGGGGCCTGCGCTGTACACGAGCTCGGGAGCTCCGCCTGACTTGGCGATCCTCATGACGTACCCAGGTTGATAAGATGTGGTCCAATAGATGTAGGTGTCATCCATCGCAATGGCGACCGGATCCAAGCTAAAATCCGGCCCAGCTTGATAGAAGAGGGAAACCGGCGTCACTGTCAGTGAGCCGGCGTCGGCATCGAAACCTGCACCACTGTCCCTGGCTACACCCGACCCATCGACCGCAGCGCCGCCGCCGCTTCCGCTGGTCGCAGCGTCAATCCCCTTGGCACCGCCTGCACCTATTGCACCGCCACCTCCCGCGGATCCGCCCGCGCTCGTAGCACCGCCTTTGCCGCTTGCGCCACCCGCACCCGTGCCAGTGTCGGTTCCCACCATCGCGTCGGTCTTCGATGCACCTCCCACTCCGGTGATTCCACCTGTCGCAATGGGCGCGTCTGCCGTAGCAGCGTCGGGATGCGGGGAAGGGCTACCGCTGCTCGGACAGCCCGAGGCAAATAGAGAAAGAAGCGTAACCAGAACCGGTATCGCGCCGGACGGGAAGGCCTTTGCTGGGCTGTTCATGTTGTCTCCAGAACTGCGTTGCGGACATCTCATCGAAACAAAGCGGACTACTTCAGTATGCTATAAAAGATTGACCGACTTCGCATAGCGTCTACCGAACCCATCCGCCATCATGGAAAACCCTAACCTTACACGCGATAGGGCGGGAGCCCCTAGCGGGGGGCAGATCCATGTTGACAGATACGGTTCAGGGGACCGCGTGCTGGTGCTGCTTCACGGTATGCCCACAGCACCGTCCGATTTCACCCAGCTTGCGGAGGCGATGTCGAGCAAGTGCCGCGTGCTGGTGCCCCACCTGCCTGGTTACGGAAGGACTGCGGTTCCTGCCGGTGACTATTCTCTCCAAGGGTCCATCCGAGAGCTGGAAGGCCAGCTAGTCGCCGAGGGTTGCTTGAAGGCGGACGTTCTTGCGGTTTCAGGTGGCGCGTACCGGGCCGTGGCCATCGCGCTTCGGCATCGCATCGAGGTTCGCAGGATGGTGCTGCTGGCGCCCGTGCTGGGACTCGAACCGGCAGAAGCCGAAGGCATGCGCGAGGCTGCGCTGGCCGCCCGGACAGGAAAGTGGGATCCACGGACCACGTGGCTCGACCGGATGGCGAGCCCGGGGTTTTCCGCGCGCGATCCCAAAGGAGCCGGCCAGGTGCTGGCCTGGCTCGACGTTGCGCCACTTCGGCTCATCTGCGACGAGCTCGCCGCGATTGCGGATGCCCCGGATCTGCGCCCGCGACTAGGGGAGCTTGCGCGTCCGATTTTGGTATGCGCCGGGACCGAGGACCGGGCGGTGCCCTTCGGACTGTCGCGGGCCATCGCCACTCTGGCGCCCCGAGGCACGTTCGGAGGGATTTCCGGAGCGGGACACGCACTTCTCATCGAAGAGCCGCGGCAGACCATCGAGGCCATTGCGTCGTTTCTCGCTCAGCCGGATCCGGATCAGGAGAGTGCCAGATGAGAACGTCCGAGAATGTCCGGTCGTTGGTGCACGGGCTGGAATGCTGGGCACCAGGAGACCCGCCCGCCACGACCTGGCTCTTGCCCGAGCTGCGGTCACTGCTGCAAGCCGAATTCGCCGGAGCGTATCGGCCGCGGGTTAAGGAGCAGGGCTGGGCACTGGACTTCATGCACGCCGATGGTGCAAACGCCACCGGCCTCAGGTCGACCTTTACCAGCTACGTCGAGGCGCTGCCCCCGTCTGACACGTTCCTCGGGCAGGGAAACCCGCATCTGGTGCCGTTCGACCAAAGAAATCGCGTGATGACAGCAGCCCAGCTCACAACCGCTGATTCTGGCGCCCCGTATGCGGCACTGTTCGGAGCCCTGGGCATTCTCGGGCACGACCAGGTTCGGGTTCTGGTTTGCGATGGTCCACAGGCACTCAGCTGGATTGGTGCCACGCGAGAGCTGCCGTTTCAAGAGCGCGAGGTCGCCATTCTTCGCCGACTGACGAGGCCACTCGTTCGCCGCCTGCGCCTCGAACGCTACAACCATTCGGCCCCGCCCATGGCCGCCGTGGTCGAGACCTTGTTGGAAGCGGTTGGTGCACCAGCCTTCGTGCTCGGCCCAGCATGGGACTTCGAGTTCGTTAATCCGGCGGGTCTGACACTCTTGCAGCAAGATCGGGAAGAAGTTCTGCGATCGATTCAAGGGTCCATTGCGTCCGCCGATGCCGATATGGCCGACTACGCGATCACGCAGGTGCGCGCGCCTGGCTGGCCAGCATATGTCTTGGCCGTGCGGAACACACCGGCACGGATTCGTAATCGCGTGTTCGCCGTACAGGGTCCGTGGGGCCTATCGACCAGGCACGCGCGTGTCCTGGAGTTGGTGGCCGAGGGCCTCAGCAACAAAGAGATCGCGGGGCAGCTTGCGTGCGCGGAGGTGACAGTGGAGAACCACGTTACCGAGCTGTTTCGCAAGTCCGGCGCGCGATCCCGTGCCGGCTTGGTGGGACGATTGGTCCAAGGACGTGGCACCCACGACTAAGGGTGGGCCGAACGGGACATCTGATGCTTGCCGCTTGTGCGGTTCCCGTCATCGATCCAGGTCAGGCTGGCAACGATGCTACATCGTGTGTCCGTCGTGCCCACAAGATGGAACGCGGTGAACATGGTCTTGCGGAGCGCCTCCTCGACTATCCCAACGGCGCAATCTCGACCCAGCCACCTTCGAGCTTTGTCCGATAGGTGCGCACGGATTCGGTGCGCACGTGGCTCATCAACATACCGACGTTCTGCATGTACGCCCCCACCACTGGCGGCAGGGCGTCGTGGCCGAGATCCGGCGGAACCGGCCCCGACAAGGCTTCGCCGGTGATCACGTCGAATTGGGCGCAATGCATGGGGCAGGTAACGTAGGTTCCGTCGAGCGTACCCAATTCGAGCGGAGCATTCATATGACCACAGCGCCGCTCGAAGGCATAATAGGTTCCTCCGCAATTACACACGACGATCTCTTTACCCTCGAGGTCGACGGCCTTCATTCCGCCGGGCGCGATTTCGTCGCTGCGGATCGCACGAACGAATTTGTCACTCATGGCCGACGTCCTTCTGGTCCAATTGCGGCAGTGTGTCCGGGTCGACGACATCCTGATGCACGAAGAGACCGCACCAGCAGCGCTTGATGGCATCAAAATGCGCCCTGTGGAAAGGGATGCACGGGCAAACCATCTTCATGTTGCGAGCACGGTCTTGCCGCAGCGGCTGACAAGGACAAAAGGGGGTTCCGTGCTTGGCTTCCAGAATCACCTCTTGGTCGAGAAGAAATTCCTTCAGTTCCAAGTCCGGGGTGAACTTGAAGCCCAGTGGCCCGACCACTTTTTCGAAGAAGTGCTGCAGAGCCTTCTTTCTTGATTCAGCGTTCATGTCACACCGCCTGAATCCTAAGCGCCTGCGCGTAGCGTGCTGGCTGGTAACCCGTGATCACCTCGTCGTCGATCTTGACGTACGGGAAGCCGGTGGCGCCCGCCGCATCGAGCTCGTCGGATATCCGGCTTTGGGTCGCTTCATCGGCGAGATCGTAGTCGATGAACGTAAACGGGACGTTGTGCTTGGTGAAGAAGGCCTTTGTCTTTCGGCACCACGGACAAGTCGAGAGCGTGTACATGCTAACCGTTTTCATAACGACCTCCTTTCAGGTGAGACTGACGAAGACTTTGCCGGCCTCCGACTTCGTGGAATAGACCTCGAGGCCTAGCTCTGCAGCGTCGAGAAACTTGCCCGTCCGAACATCGAATCGCCAGTCGTGGCACGGGCACGTCACCGTGAAGCCCTCGAGCTTTCCCGTGAACAAGGGGCATCCCATGTGTGCGCACTTCCCGGAAACCGCGTAAATGTCACCACCGACACGCGCCAACAGGACGTTCACACCCCTGGGATAGGCTGCTGCCATGTGGCCTTCCAGCAACGCTGTTTCAGCCATAGCGTAGATCCAGTTTGCGGTATCGTCGTTTGACATGATCCTCGCCTCACGCCCGCACAACCTTGAAGCCAATATCGGTTCCCATCTTGAGCATGTAGCCGAGCTGGATGTTGAGGTAACCGAGCGGCTCGATCAGACGAGCATTGCGAAGCGGCCCCGCGTCCACCGCCTCGAAGCCAATGGTTTTGGCCCGCTCGAGCGCGGTGCTCTTCGCGCCCGGATCGTCGCCGGCAACCAGCGCACTCACCGCCTGCGTACCCACGTGACCCGACGGCATATTCTGCGCGAACACGGTGTTGAAGGCCTTCACTACGTGCGCCTTGGGCGCCTTCTTCTGCAGCTCTTCCGCGCCACTCGTGGAGAATCCCAGAGCCAGGATGACCACGTTTGCCGAGTCTGCCACCGCGCGCACCGCCGCCGGGTCGTTTCCCACCGACCGCACCTCGTGGCTTGTCCGCTTTAGGCCGCGCTCGAGCGCGCCGCCCACATTACCGTTGTTGATGATTCCGATCTTTGTCGTCATGACTGTCTCCTGTGGTTAGGGACTCGTTACTTGGCAAGCCCGATTTGTTTCATGAACTCGCCGTTGTCCCAGAACAGGTACTCCTCGAACATGATGCCGTCCTTTCCCCAGTGTCCGAGGGTCGCCATCGGAATGCGATAGGCCTTGCCGGTCGGCGGGATGCTCTTGCCGCCCCCGATGGCCATGGGCTTGGTGAAGGTGCCCTCCAGCCAACCCGTCACCGCCGTCCACTCGCCATCCGCGGTGCCGAAGCGGACCGGATGCTCCTTGATGCGATTGTCGGGCGCGAACGTCCACATCACCTTGAGATCTTCGATGTGCTTGTCGATGCCCGTGGTGGTGTGGCCGTCGGGCCAATGGACGATGACATCCTTCGAGTGGCTCTTGTGAAGGTCCTGCCACTGCTGACCCGTGTAGACCCGGAAGTCGAGGTCGTCGAAATTGGCAAGGTTCTTCGCAAGCTCGGCGGGCACGCCCTTGGGCTTCGGCGTGGGCTCGCCGGCCTTGGTGCTGGGCCACTTGGTTTCACCGGCGTGAAGCGACGGAGTTGCGACCAGCGCCGTGACCAGTGCCATGCCGGAGATCTGAACGATACGATTGAACGATGTCATGGTCATCTTGCCTTGTTGATTGGGTGTCGCGAGCACGGCGGGCGGACCATCCTTGGGCCGTCGCAGGATGGCTTCGCTGCCGTCCTGCTTTTCTCGCGTGCTGTTCAGATGCCCCTGAGGGCATTGTGATTCTCGGACGCAGCGATACACTATGTCGCACGGTACGCACCAATGGATCTCAGCCTACTCTCGGTCTTCGTGAAGGTGGCGGACGCGCCCAGCTTCGCAGCGGCGGCACGCCAGCTCGGGCAGCGACGCTCGTCGGTCAGCCGCGCGGTCGGCGCACTGGAGAAGGACCTGGGCGTGCAGCTCTTCAGTCGCACCACGCGTGCAGTGGCGCTGACTAGCGCCGGCGCAGAGCTTTACGAACGAGTGGCGACCCAGCTCGCGGCGCTGCGCGATGCCGCCGAGAGCTTGCCCGAGCGCGAGACCGAGCCGTCAGGGGAGTTGCGGCTGACCGCACCCAACGACATGGTAGCGACATTTCTTCCGCGGGTCATCGCCAGCTTCTGTAAGCGCTATCCGCGGATCCAGGTCGATGTTCGTCGCACCAGCCGGGCCGTCGCCCTGATTGCCGATGGGTTTGACCTGGCGCTGGAAGTCGTCCTTCACCGGCTGCACGATTCAACCATCGTGGCACAACGGCTGAGCGACATCGAGCTGCAGCTCTTCGCCGCTCCATCGTACTTGAATCGTGTAGGGACGCCGCGGACGCTGGTCGAAACCGCCCGCCATTCCTTCGTGGTGTTGCGACAGCTTCAATATCCGCCGCCGCTGCCCAAGTCGCAGGTGCGACCGCGCATCGTGAGTGACGACATGCTCTTCGTCCAACAAGCCGTGAAAGCCGGGCTGGGCCTCGGGCTGCTCCCGCCCTACGTTGCTGAGGAGGATGCAGCGGCCGGGCGCCTTTTGCGGGTGCTGCCCAAGGTGTCCGTCCGCATCGGTGCCGTCTACCTGGTGCATCCGCCGACGCGGCACGTGCCGACAAAAGTAACGGCGTTTCGAGATCACTTGTTGGGGTACCTCAAGGCACATCCGATCGCAAGTGCGACGGCGCATCGAAGCCTCGCAACGTAGCAAGAGAAGTAGCCAGAGCCATCTTCTTTGAGCGTTCGGCCATGCTGCTCATAATCGTGCGCGGGACCGTCTGCGATGATTCTATGCTCCAACGGCGACAAGCGCTCGGGCCTCTGGACGACGCTGTCACAGACTTGCATCTAGGCGCGCGACCGTTCAGCGGGGTGTCGTCGTGATTCCGAGGTCCGTTCGCAAGGAGCGCATGGAGGAGAACCTCGCGACGTTCGACTTCGAGCTCCACGACGTTCCAACCCGCCGACGCGACGTTCTTGGGGATGCTCGGCAAGAACTACCATCCCAACGCAACCGGGATGCGCGCCCAGGCCGATCTCATCGAGGCGGAAATTCGGCGCACATTCTGAACCTGCCCGCGGAAGACCGGCGGGCTTCAGCCTTCTTCCGATCGCCAGACGCGGGCCGGGCGGCCAGGCGTGGGGGAGCGCTGCTCAGATTGTCCATCTCGGCGCAAGAGGACCAACGCGCAGTCGTCGGGGCGCGCGCGCCCGCGCCGGTTGTCGGCGGCAGCGAAAATCCCTGAACGCAATCGCTCAATTGGCCAATCGGCGGCGGAACGAACCACCTCGGCCAGGACCGCCTCGGCTTCCTCTGCCGCCGGCCACGCTTCGCTGACGCCGTCCGAATAGACCAACAAGGTGTCGCCGGAGCAAAGCTGCGTGCTCCTCGCCTCGAAGACGCCCGCATCGAACAGCGCCAGGCCCGGGCCGCCGGGTTCGAGGCTCTCGACAGTACCATTGGCACGCACGAGCAGCGCGGGCGGATGTCCGGCGTTGAGATAGTCGAGCTGGCCGGTTGCGGGATCGTACCGGGCGAGGAAACAGGTCGCGTATCGGTCTGAAGGGACGCTGTCGAAGAACGTGCGGTTGATGAGAGCGGCGGCGTTGGCAAGCGACGGCTCACGCCAGTGCGCGCGCACCGCAGAGCGCAGCGCGCTCATGAGCATCGCGGCGCCGAGGCCCTTCCCTGCGACATCGGCCAAGGTGAGCAACAGTTGCTGACCGTCCCACTCGTAGTCGTGGTAGTCGCCGCCGACCGCCTCACAGGAGCGGCTCTCTCCCGCCAGCTCGCATCCGGGAACCACGGGCGCCTTTGCCGGCAGGATCCTGCGCTGGATCTCGACGGCGGCTTCGATCTCGCTGGCCAGGTGATCGCGATCGAGGCTGCGCATGATGATGCGCGTGCTCTCGATCTTCGATGCGGCGATATTGCCAAACGCGGTCAAGATCTCGACCTCGGCCTCGCCGAACGGTTGTAGCGCAGAGATGGTGTCAGCGTAGACCAAGCCGATCACTTCCTCGGGGGCACCCTGGCGCGGTGACAGCCACAACGGCGCGCAGATCGCCGACAAGGTGCCGGGCAGGATAACGCTGTCCTGGCTGCACAGGTCCGGGTTTTCGAGCACGTTGGGGCAGAGCAGCGCCAAGCGCTGTCCGATCACCTGTTGCGCTATGGTTTCGCTAATTCTGATCACGGGCGACCCCAGCCGCGATCGCGACGCACGAATTTCGTGTTTCCCGTCCGCGTCGATCAGCATGATGGCGGCGCGGTCGACGGGAATCGATTCGAAGATCACGTCAAGCACGCGTTCAAAGAGCTCGGATAGGGGACGATGGCCGAGCAGCGACGACGTGGCCTTGGATACCAGGTGCACAAGGCGCGTCTGTGAGCTCGGGTCCTGCTGAAACATCGCCTGGACGGTCGTGCGCGTTCGCAAATCGTGCAGCGTGAAGGCCTGCGCGCCCTCCAATGACAGACCTTCGTCGGTGGGAGCAGCCGTATCCGAGAACAGCAAGCGGGAGTCCCCCAGCGCGATCAAATCGCCATTGCGCAGCCGCTGCTCGCCGACGACGCGCTGGCCGTTGAGGAAGGTTCCGTTGGAGCTGCCGAGGTCGATTAGGTAACAGCCGTCGTCGCGCTGCTCGATCTCTGCATGGCGGCGCGAAAGCAGAGCGTCGGGCAGAAACACATCGCTCTCCTCGGCGCGCCCAATCAGCATGCGCCGCGCAGTGATAGGCACAGGCCCGCGCGGACCGGCAGCGGTGAGTACGTTGAGGTCAGCCATGCCCAACCTTGGACCTTGAGACTGGACGAAATCTGGCGGCAGGTCCAGGCAAAAGCCCTTGGACCAGCGGGTCGAAGGGCTTCGAATACGCTGGCGCCAGCGAACGGCCCACGTCACGTGCTGTACAGCTTGAGCCGCGGTCGGAATTCGCGGTAGCGGGCGTAGGCGCGTTGCCAGCTTGGGGACATCTTGCCCCGCAGAGCCAGCTCGGCCGCATCGGGCATGATGTCGGGACGCCGACGATCAAGAGACGCGAAGAAGCGAAAGAGCCCGCACTCGGCGCAGAGGCGCGGAAACTGTTCGCGCAAGTCGTCCTCCACCTTTGGCAGCGACTGGCGTCCCACGTCGAAACCGAATACGCGATCGATGCCGCCGCAGACCGGATGGGGATAGTAGCCGTGTCGGGTGAGCCCCAGGCCCTCGGCCGCGGGCAAGAAGCAGCCCTGGGAAAAATCGGCACCCGCGAGTTCCGGCACGTCCACTGGCGCGAGGTTGAAAGCGCAATGGCTGGCTTGCCTAGGGCTGCGCTTGGCGGTGATGAACACCTGCACGCGCCGGGGCAGCGCAGCCAGGGCCGCCCGAGCTGCCTCGCTGTACCCGTTCGAGATGACCTTCACCACGGTGGCGGGCGCGTGCTTCTTGCAGTAGGCGACGAGGCAGGCCACGATCTCGCGAAACTGCGGGTGCAGTGTGGGCTCGCCCCCTTCGAGTTGAATCACGCGCCAGCGCCGCCCCTGCGAAAGGCTTTCGTTCACAAAGCGCTCGATCTGTGCGAGCGAAAGATGCTCTTCGGCCGGGGCCTGCTGGGCCGAGCAGGAGCGGTTGCAGTCCACGCAGCCGAGGTCGCACACCGAGGTCAGGTCGATCACGATGCGATCGTGCGAAGGTCGATAAGGTGGGCCAGACGCGATGGCAGCCCGCAACCGCCGGCGTTCGAGCAAGCCCACGATCGGCGCGCGCACCGATTTCAGGTAGGCGCGCGCCCTCGCGGGCAAGAGCGATACCAGATCGAAGAGCAAGCGACGCGGGTTCATCGCAAGTCCTCGATCAACTGCAGGTATTGCGCAAGGTGCGCGTCTTCCGACCACAAGCTCGCTGCCCGCGCCGATGCCGCAAGCGCAGCGCGATTGCTTTGGTTCGACGCGAGAGTGTGCATGTGCGCGCGCAGCTCGTCGACCGAATCGAACAGCAGCCCACCGCCCGCGGCCCCGACGAGCTCGGTCAATGCGCCCAGGCGACGCGCGATCACGGGCGTGCCCAAGGCCATCGCCTCGGCCGCGACGTAGCCGAAGGTCTCGGGAAAGTGCGAAGGCACCAGCAAGGCCCGCGCCCCGCGCAAAAGACCCACCACGTCCTGGCTCGACAATTGCCCGAGCAGCTTCAGGTTGGCAAGCCCGGCTGCCAGTGCGCGCAGCTGCGGCTCGACCGGGCCGCTGCCCGCGATGCGCAGATCGAGCTCGGGAAACTCGCGCATGAGCGGCACCAGATCCTCGAAGCCCTTCTCGGTGACCAGGCGCCCGACCGCGGCGAAATAGGGCCGATCGCTCGCCAAGCCGGCAGGCGCGCTGGTGCTCCAGCCGTCGGGCAGAAAGCACGGCAACACGCACATGCGGGGATGGCGCACGCCGCGCGCCTGGTGAATCGCCAGCGCTGATTGACTGGGGAAAATCACGGCGTCGGCGCGGCCGAGCGCAGCCCGTGCGTGGTCGCGCCCACGCCACCACTGCGGGGGCCGGCCTGCGCGCGGCAAGCACACCCAGCAATTGGGCGTGTCGCAGACCCGCTGACCATTCTTCCACAAAAGACTCTGCGGACAGATCCACCAGTAGTCGTGCGCGGTCACGAGCTTGACCGGCTGCTGCCCGGGCGGGATCAGATCGAAGATGCGCGCGTGGCCGAGCAAGGACACGTTGTGTAGGTGAACCACGTCGAATGGCACGCTGGCAAGCACCTGCCCAATCAAGCCACGCGCAGGGCCGATGCGCCCGGTCTGATGGCTCCAGATTGCGGCGGCGATCCCGCGTGCATCGCTGGCTACCGTGTGGACACGGAGCCCTGCCGGCGGCTCGTAGATCCTGCCCCGATGCCGCCCCTGCACGCAGCGAAACGCGGCCGCGCTGTGAATCACGTGCACCTCGTGACCGCGCTTGAGCAGGGCAGCGGCAAGGCGTTCGACGTAAACCGCGTCGCCGCCGAAGCTTGCAGCGCCGAAGAAGCTGGTCACGAGACAGAGCTTCAGAAGAGCTCCGTGGCCTGCAAGAGTTGCGCACGCGGCGAAAGGAGGGCCGCGCTGCACTCGCCAAGCCCCCACAGCGCATGGCCCATGACCTGGACCGGGAAGGTCGACAGGAAGCGCATGGACCAGCCTGCGCGGCGGGCGTCGGCCGCGGCCCGCGCCAGGACCCATGGAAGCGCTGCCGGGCTCAGCAAGAGCGAAAGCCAGACCCGCCGGCGCGCGTCCCCAGCTAGCTCCATGCGCACGCGGCCGTATTCCTGGCCGCGACGAAAGCGCTGTCGGCAAAGATTCAGGATGCCGGCGTCGTGGTCGTGCTTGACCACGGCGCCAGGCAAGAAGCGGGGCGCTTGTCCGGCCTTGGCGGCCCGCCACGAAAGCACGCCATCGCCACAAAACACGCCCCGCGGGAAGGGCCCGATTTGCTGCCACAGCGCCCGGGTGTAGCACGCATTCGCGGTGCACGCGTGCTCGCGCGGCCCAGCGGCAAGGCCAGGCAAGAGCGGGTGAAACTTGCACAGGTGCACGCCCGCCTGCCACCAGGTGTTGCGGCCGATGTCCATGGCACCGACGAAGCATCGGTGCCCGGTCGCGACCCCGGCCAGCAGGCTCGCCAGCCAATCTGGCTCGGCCTCGCAATCGGGGTCGGTGAAAACCAAGATCTCGCCCGAGGCCAGCTCGACCCCGCGGTTGCGAGCAGCGTGGGGCAAAAGGCGCACCGGGCTCTGCTCGAAGATCACCTTGGGGTATTGTTCCTTCACGATCGCAACGGTCGCGCTTTCGGCTGACGAGTTGACCACGATGATCTCGTCGGGCGGACGGGTCTGGCGCCCAAGCGCGGAGAAGCACGCGCCGATGGTCGCGTGCGAATGGTAGGCCGGAATCACCACCGAGACGCGGGGGCTTCCGTTCATGATCGCCGCGCTCTCTCGGCTTGCATTTCCAGCCAGACGAGCGAGCGCGGCTGCGGGTCAGGATCGAGATAACCGTGCGCTTCGCCGAGAGCGTCGCCGGTGAAGATCAGCGCGAACACCGGCAACGCGGCAAGAAAGTCTTTCCACAGCTTTCGGCCTGGCAGCCCGCGCGCCACCCGCGCAAGGCGCAGAAGCGGCACCAACCAAGGCGTGACCGGCGCCGCGCATAATCGCTTCGCCAAGCTCCAACCTTCGTGCTCCACCCGACGGGATGCAAAGATTCGGCCGAAGGCGTAGTGCCCCTGCATCAGCTCCGAAATCGATGCATTGGTCTGGTGGGCAAGCAGAGCCCCGTGGGCCATGACGGTGCGAAAGTCGGCGCCGAGCTCGTTATGCAGGAAGAAGTCCTGTTCGAGCAAGGCGTCCAGCCGAGTGCCGAGGGCGAGCAGCGGCTCGCGCCGGTACGCGACGTTGTTGGCGGGCCGCAAACCTTCGGCCTTCGCGGGCGGCGGATGCGCCGTGCTGCCGTACTCGACCATGAACACCGAGCGGTACCACCAGGTGTCGGGGCTGCCGTTGGTGTATGCGTAGGCCGCGGCGTTGGCAGCGGGATCGCGGAACGCATCCACGATCGCCGCGGCCCAGCCGGGCGTCGGAATTGTATGGTCCTCCAGGTACGCCACCAGAGGCGCATGCGCGATTCGCAGGGCCTCGGCCCGGGCGTGCCCCACGTCGCATGACCCGGGCAGGTTGATGACCATGGTCTTGACCCCAGGAATCTCCGACAGTGCCGACGTGCTGGACTCAGAGATGTCGACGAAGATGACTTCGAGGTCGGGCGCGATGCTCTGCTGCGCGAGCGCCTGCCCGAGCCCGACGATGCGCTCACGGTCGCCGGCCACCACCACGATCACCGACAAGACCGGGACGTCGCTACTCATGACACTGCCGCCTGCCAGGGACACTTGGCCCAACCCATGAGCGCGCAAAGATCCCTGTCGTGGGGCGCGTAGAGCTCGCGCAGGGATTCCATCACGCCAGCGGGCGGCAGAAGCTGCGGCTGCAACCGCGAGGTCCAGACGCGCAGTCGCTGGCGCCAACGCTCGGGCAGCACCCGGTGCAAGCCCACGCGATTGTTGATCCTGTGCAAAAACCGCGACCCGGCCGTCCCGACGCCATTGGCGCACGGAACCTGCGCCAACCCGAGCGCTGGATCGAGCCCTGCGAAATCGAGCAGACTGCGCGCCACTTTGCCAGAGTCGCCGCGCAATTCATCCATGGTCAGAATCAGGAATCGGTCGCGCGGGAACAGCGCAAAGAAGCGCCGTAGATGGGCCGCGTAAAATCCCGATTCCAGGTAGACGTCGCGGGTCACGTGCATCGGCCGTCCTTTGATGGACGCCCGCCAAAGTCGTTCGGCGTCGGGCCCTTCCAATTCATTGCCGTCGCGCAGGCGCTCGCGAGCCTGGGCGATTGCGACCTCGAACGGCCGCTTTTCCAGCCCCACCGAGTACTTCAGCGCCCAGTGCGAAAACGCGCGCTCGGCCGGCTCCCGCAGCGACACCACGAAACGCGCGCCGGGAAAGGTCTGCTTGATCCGCGGCGTCACGAACGGCAGCACCAGGTTGGCAACCCGCGCCTCGACCACCACGCGCTGGCCGTGCCAGTGCGGGAAATACGTGCGGCGGTAATAGTCGAGGCCGCGGTCGTACTCGCGTTCGAAGAAGTACGGCTCTTTCGGCCGGGACGCGCACACCGCTGGGTGCAGGCGGAAAAGCTCGTGAATCGACGAAGTTCCGCAGCGCGCAGCCCCGAGAATCATCAGGGTAGCGCCTGGAAAGGCGCCTTCGGAACCCTGGCGCGTGGACTTGCGCATCACAGTTTCCGTCGCGGCAGACGCGTCTTGCATATCCATTGTGACGGCTCGATAGCTACAAGTGAAGGTCGGGCGGTCGAAGCTTATCTGGAGTCGCACCCCTTTGCCATCTGATAGCGGTGACGACTTTGCCTCGCGCGAGCTTGGCTTCCCGCGCGGGTCAGAAGTTCGGGATGATGAAGAGACAGTCGACGTCGCACGGGTCGCTGGCAGAACCGTTCTTGTCGCCGTCGTCGCACTCCTCGCCGAACAGACTATCCACCTTACCGTCACCGCAGTAGGGGACGATATGGCAGCCGGGACCACAACCCTGGGTGTGCCCGTAGCTGGTCTGGTTGTCGCCGTCGTCGCATTCCTCGCCGAACTGAGCTTGGACTTTGCCGTCGCCGCAAAAGGGCGCCAGCGTACACGCGGTGGTGCAGCCGCCGTACGAATCGTCGGCGTTGGCCGGGCCGTTGTCGCACGACTCGCTGCCGTTGACGATGCCGTCGCCACAGTGGTCCTTGCACGCCGTGTGGGTTCGACTGAACTGCCCGACCGTGAGCTTGTAGCTCGACTGGGTCTGCTTGCGCTCGGCCTGGAACAGCGCGATCTCGTAGACCTTACCCTTGCTCAGGTTGAACTTGGTCGCGGTGGCATTGTCCAGCGTGATGCTGCCCTCGGCCGCTTCGTGGATGCCACCCAGATCGACAGCGAGCTTGCCATTGAGGAAGACCCACACGTCGTCGTCGCCGATGAAATCCAGGTACTCGCCACCCTTGAACTCGAACCAGTAGCGCAGCTCGCTGGTGAATGAGAAATTGTGCTTGCTGCCGTCGGTGGTGCTACCGAGGTAGGGGATCTCCGGACCGCCGGGCGCGGCCCAGCCCCGGTTGTCCAGGGGGAAGAAGTATGGGCGCAGCCAGATCTTCAGATCCTGGCTGTAGTACGACGAGTGGTCGTACATGAACGTGCCGTTCGGCTGGGCCAGCAGCGTGAGGGTGTCGACGACGGTCTTCCCGTACTTCGAATCGCGGTACCAGGTGTCGAAATTCGCCTTGGTGGAGGTGTGCGACAGGGTCGTGTCCACGGCCGTGTTGTATTGCGGCTTTCGGTCCGTAGCATCGAGGGTGTCGAGCACCACGCCCAGGGTGAGCTTGCCGTCGGTGGGAGACTCGAAATCCGGATGGGGTGGTGGATTGGTGGTGGTGGCGTCGTGGCGGATGAAGTCGCGGTAGATGATGGGAACCACCATGTCGGTATCGGAGCCTTCGACGACCTGCCTGCAGTCCCAGCCCGGCTCAAGCTTGCACGTGTCCGAGCATCCGTCGCCCGAGCGCTGGTTGCCATCGTCGCATTCCTCGTCGGGCAGCTTGAGTCCGTCGCCGCAGGGCGAGGTGCAGCCGCTGGTCCCCGTGCAGATGGGCTCCGCGGTGCAATCGGCGGCGCAGCCGTCGCCTGGCATGGTATTGCCATCGTCGCAGGATTCCTTGCCTTCCTTCACGCCGTCGCCGCAAACCGTCTTGTGGCAAGCCGCGTTCGCCTTGGGACAGGCGTAGCCGTCCTCGACCTTGCACGCGTCGCTGCAGCCGTCGCCTGCTTTGCTGTTGCCGTCGTCGCATTCCTCCCAGCCCGTGAGCACGCCATCGCCGCATTTGGGCAGGCAGCGCACCCCGGGAGCCGGGCAGGTCCAACCGGGCTCGACCTTGGTGCAATCTCCCGAGCAGCCGTCGCCGTCGCTGGTGTTCTTGTCGTCGCAGGCTTCCTTGCCACCGACGCGACCGTCGCCGCAGACGACGGTCGACACGCAAGCCGAGCCTGGCGTCGGACAAGCGAAGCCGGTCTCCAGCCGGCAGGCGAGCGAACAGCCGTCGCCGGAGGCGGTATTGCCGTCGTCGCACTCCTCGTCGCCGTCCAAGGTCCCGTCGCCACAGCCGGGCGGAACCGGGCACGCGCTGGGATCCTGCGTGCAGCTTTTCGGGTGGCTCTCCTTGCCCGGGACGTCGAGCTTGATTGAGACGGCAGTGTCCTCGGGCGAGCCCGCTGCGGCGTCGGGGTCGCGCCGGGTGCTCGCGTCCTCGACGGTGGGCGAAGTCACAACGTTGCCGCCAGCGTTGCATGCCGCAACATAGAATAGGGTCGTCCCCATCAGGAGCATGAACCCGAGGGGCGTGGGATCGGATTGCCTTACGTCCCCCTCGTGTCGCGTCGCCGTGCTAGTATGCCCTCTCATTCTCGGGACAATACTTCAGCACAGGCATGGTGGAGATTCAATTCGAACACAGTCGCCAGAGGAATCTATGACCACTCGCATCGCCGCACTGACTCACTTGGCATTCCCACTGGTCGGCTTGCTGGCCCTGACTGGCGCGTGCAAGAGCGATGGGGGAGCCCCGGCACCTGGCGCGGGCGGCAGCGGCGGCCATCACAGTGGCGGCGCCGGCGGAGGTCTGGGAGGAAGCAACAGTGGGGGCTCCGCAGGCGCGGGAACCGGTGGCAGCGCGGTCGGTCAAAGTGGAAGCGGCGGGTCTCCCCCAGGGGGAAGCGGCGGAAAAGCAGAGGGATCAGGGGGCGCGGCGGGCACGACGCTGGCCAGCGGCGGAATCGTGGGCCGGGATGGGGCGGCAGGCGGGGCTGGCGGAGGCGGGAGCGGCGGACAAGGCGGGCGCCCGGCAAGCGACGCCGGCCAGGGCGATGCGCGAAGCATCGATGGGGGCCCCGTCGCCTGCGATGACATTGAAAGCCCGGCACGCCTCGCGGTCTACGCGTACGACGACAGCGCGGTCAGCGGCTCTTCCATTCAATTGCACTTCGATATCGTCAATTTCACCGCATTCACTTCGCGTCTAACGCAGGTGACTGTGCGGTACTGGTTCACGGACGAGGATGCTGCATCGGCCAATGTAGTCGAGCAGTACTACGTCCCCATAACCACCAAGATGAAGTTCGTCACACTCAATCCGCCACGGGAAGGGGCGGACACTGTGCTGGAATTGTCTTTCCCGGATACGCCCGACTCGGGGATCTCGTGGGTCGAGACCCGCGGCTTCAATTTCGCCTTCCACAAGACCAGCTACGCCGGGACCTACGACCAGTCGAACGACTACTCCTACGATCCCAACCTGACCAAGTCGCTCGGGCAAAACCCGAAGATCACCGCCTACGTGGACGGCGCCTTGGCGTGGGGCTGCGAGCCCCCGGTCCAGGCGATAGGTCTCGACTCAGGCGCGTCCGGCGCAAGCGAGGACCCCCCCGACGCCAACCAGCACCCAGTGGATGCCGCTGCAGAATGACCTGGGATTCGGCCCCGCGGTTCTACTTGCCCAGCTCGCGCTTGCCCATCTTGGAATCGAGGTACCAGATGCCGCCGCCTTGCTCGCCCACCGCGCGCAGTTGATCGAGGATCTGACCCACGTTGGACTCTTCCTCGACCTGTTCGGTCACGTACCATTGCAAGGTGACCTCGCTGGCGTAGTCCTTCTCCACGCGAGACAGCTCGAACAGCGCCGCGATCTTGCCGCTGATCGATTTCTAATGGTCTAGGATCTTCTCGAACACCT
>CAZBIU010000095.1:0-20127 GCA_964491625.1 uncultured Myxococcales bacterium | reverse complement strand
ACCGGATGAGCTATCGCGCAAATTTTTGGTCGCCGAATTTGGGGACAGGCCCTAGGAAGTTTCAGCTTCCGAGGACGATTTCCATCACGCAAAGGGGCTCTTCGCAGCGGAATTCCAGGCGAAACCGGCGGCCTTGGTCGTCGATGAGAAACCAAGGCTCGGCGGGGGCGGCACGGCTTCCGTGCTCGCGCGGACAAAGGCCTTGTTCGTACTTGAGGCAGTAGCGCGTGGTCATGACGGGGCGGCCTGCGAGGTCGACGCCACTCTCGGCGGCGGGCTCTATATCGTGCACGCCGTGGCGCTCATAAAACTGGGCGGCCCTTTGATTGAGAACGTTGCCTCGGAAGGATAAGCGACCCTCGGGAAACTGAGCGCTCGCATCGCAGGCGAGCCGCCCTGTCACCGGGCGGGCCTGGGCACGCGCGGCACGCAATTCGCTGGCCAGCGAGCGGCGCAGTGTATTGACCACGCTGGCCGGCAAGTGCAGCGGCTTGTCCCACGCAAGCACAACAGAATGGACCGAGAATTCCGTTTCGCCGAGCTTGGCTAGTTGTTGCTGAACCGCCTGGCGCGCCGGTTCGGGCTTGTCGGCCGGAACTATCTCGCAGTCTATGAGCGCCATCGCCGAGACGCCGTCCTCGTCGACCACTTGCAACCGTAGACCGTCCGTCGCCTCCATCAGCCTGAGGGCAATCCCGATCTTGCGCGAAGGTCGGCTCTTCGCAATCTGCGCGGCGAAGGCGTGATCGTGGTTGCGAAACACGCGCGCGCCCCGGGCGATGCTTTCGAGTCTCTGCGGAAAGACCGTGCGGCCCTGTACGCGATTGACCAGCGAGCCTTCTAGTTGCCCGTCTTTGTCGTAAAACGTGATGCCGTCGCCGCTGCGCAACGGGGCGCTGCCGTCCAAAACGAACGAATCGCGGCCGAGCGAGGCGACCTTGCCGACGGGCTCCCCGACGTGCTTGGGCGAATCGGGCGAGGCGACCTCGGCGCCACGCCCGCCGAGAAAGTAGGTGGTGTAGCCACGGTTGAAGGTCTTGTCGGGATTGGGGACGAAACCCAGCGTCACCTTGCCCGACGAGGATTTACGCAGCCCTCTTCCGTCGAGTAGCTGGTCGAGCGTTTGGCGATAGTGCCCGACGGTGTTCATCACGTAGCCCTGGTTCTTGAGCCGGCCTTCGATCTTGAATGAGGTCACGCCCGCTTCGAGCAGATCTCCCAGCCGCGGGGTCAGGTTGAGATCGCGCAGGGATAGCAAGTGTCGATCCGACACGACGGTGCGACCATTGGAATCGACCAGGGAATAGCTGCGCCGGCACGGCTGCGCGCACTGTCCGCGATTACCGCTGCGCCCGCCCATGGCGTAGCTCAGCGTGCATTGGCCGCTCATGCACACGCACAGCGCGCCGTGGATGAAGACTTCGAGCTCGATGGTCGTGGCGGCGCGGATCGCACGGATTTGATTCAGATCCAACTCACGAGCCAAGATCGCGCGCGAGAAGCCGACCTTTTCCAGAAACGCCACCCGCTCGGAGGTGTGATTGTGCATCTGCGTGCTGGCGATAAGCGGCAGCGGTGGCAAGGCGCATTCGAGGAGCCCGACCTCTTGGATGATCAGCCCGTCCACGCCAACGCCGTGAAGGTCGTGGCAGAGCCCGACCGCCCGGTCGATTTCATCGTCGCGCAGGATGGTGTTGACCGCGGCGTAGACTTTGGCCCAGTAGCGGTGGGCGTATTCCACCAAGCGGGCGATGTCAGGCAGCGCATTGCCGGCGGCTTCGCGGGCGCCGAAGCGCGGGGCGCCAATGTACACGGCGTCGGCGCCACAGTTGATGGCGGCGATTCCGATGTCCGCGTCTTTGGCGGGCGCAAGCAGCTCGATGGCGGTCACGGCTTCCTTATCGACGGCAACCGGCGAGCAGTGCAAGCAGCAAGCGAAGGTCGCCTGGCGATTCGCCGATTCTCAACCTGACTTGACAGACCCGCTTTCGTTTCCTAAGAACAATTCAATGGCGAAGCAGGACAACTCAGCGCGCCCGCGATTGCGTGGGCTGAGGACTATCAGCCAGATCCTGCTTGCGGTTCAGGTGTTGTCCTTTGGTCACCTGCTCCTGGTTCACCACGTTACGTGCCCCGAGCATGGCGACATCATCCACGTGGCGCCCTCGACAGCGGCGGCGTCCGCGCGGGGCGACTCCATTCCAGTCTCCACGCTCCCTGCGTTGGCTGCGGAGGGCCGCCAGCTTGTCGATGGCGATCACGAAGCCTGCGTGATTTGCATCGACACCAGCCGGCGGTATGCCCTGCTCCCGCTGGCCATTTCGACGCCAGTCCATCGTTCCATAGCGGTCGCCCTGGTTTCCCATTCCAGGACCGCGTCCCTCGCGCCTTTCGACCTGATCCTGCTTTCGCCGAAGAACTCGCCTCCCGCGGCCTGATGGTCCAGGCGGCCCACACGCGCCGCCCGCATTTCAGTTGCCAGCAGGAAGGTCGGCTTCGGAACGTCACGACTTTCCGGTCTTCGTTGCGACGTTTCAGCAGGAGCACGAGCCAGGGAGGACGCGTTCATGATTTCCATCGCCATGATTGCCACCTTGCTGTCGGCGCAGCCGCCTCAAGGCGACTCGCTGGCAGCCGGCGGCGCTGATGTCACCAAAGCCCAGCCAGCGGCCACCAAGCAGGAAAGCCAACCCACCGACCGTTCGCCGGGGACACCCGGCGCCGAGCCCGTCGATCATTTGCCAGGGTCCACCGATACCAGGCCAGCCTCAGACCAAAATCCGCCCACCTCTTCTTGTGAAGAGCTGCGGAGCCGCATCGAAGCGCTGGAAGCCCTGGAAGCCGAGCGCACGCCGCAACCCGCGGCGCGCTCGACCGCGGCCGCCTTCATCCAGAATCACTTCAATCCCGACCTATCGCTGATCGCAGACTTCGGCCTCGTGCGTACGAACCTGGGCGACGACACCGCCAAGACCCTTGCGGTCCCAGGTTTCATCGAAGAGAGCGACCGCACCGGCAAGCTGCGCGGCTTCAACTTCAACTACCTCGAGCTCGCGTTCTCGGCCGCAGTGGATCCGTACTTCGATTTCACGGGCATCGTCACCCTGACCCCAGGTGGATACGACCTAGAGGAAGTCTACGCGGATACGCGCCAGCTCCCGTTGGGATTCCAACTTCGGATCGGCAAGTTCTTCTCTTCGTTCGGCCGACTGAATGCAATGCACCAGCACGTGTGGGACTTCTACGACGAGCCCATGGTGTACGAGGCATTCATGGGCCTCGAAGGGTTCAAGAATCCCGGGATCCGGCTGTCGTGGACCGCGCCCTTGGATTTTCTGCTCCAGCTCAATCTCGAAGTCTTCCAGGGCTATTCCGACGAGTCGCCGCTCTTTGGCGCCGCCAGCTACCAACTGACCGCAGCAAACGGGGCAGTCCTGTCGTCGAGCCCCTCCTTCGCCCCTTCCATGGCGGTTGGCTCGCTCAAGACGTCGTTCGACGTGGGTGACCACGTCTTCTTGCTGGGCGCGTCCGTGATGTACGGCCACGCCCTGCAGGCGCATATCCGAGACCTGCCGACCGATACGGCTTTCAGCGCGCCCGGCACCATCCTCTACAACGGCGAGCTGACCTACAAGTATCTCATCAGCTCGTACCGCAGCCTGACCTGGCAAAGCGAGTATCTCGGCCTGGTGTCGTCCGGTGATCTCGCGCAGGCTGCCGACGGGGTCGTGCACGCGGCCGACAAGCGACAGGGCGGCTTCTACAGCCAGCTCATCTGGCGCTTCGACGAGCCGGGGCGCTGGCGGGTGGGGGCGCGCTTCGACCTGCTCGATCAGAATTCGCTCACCGTCGACGGCGCCAAGCAGTCGCCGGGCAACCTGCTTCAGCGCTACACCGGCATGCTCGAATGCAGCCCAACCGAGTTTTCCCGATTCCGACTTCAATACGCCTATGACCGATCCCGCTTGTTGAACGGAGCGCGCAGGGATGTTCACGAAATCTTGCTTGAGATGAACATCGCCGTCGGTCCTCACGGAGCCCATTCGTTCTAAGAAAAACTAGGAGAATTCCATGAAGCTCATCGCAAGTATCCTGGTCGCCGCCGCGCTCAGCAGCGCATTCGCAACGCCGGCGCAAGCCAAGACCAAGATTGTGGTTACCTACCCGTACATCGCGTCCCTGGTCGAGCAAATCGGCAAGGACCGGGTCAGCGTCAGCACGCTGGCCAAGGGCGACGAAGATCCGCATTTCGTGGTGCCGCGCCCGTCCTTCATCGGAAAGCTGCGCCAGGCGGATCTCTTGATCATCAACGGTGCCTCGCTCGAAATCGGATTCGTGCCGCCGCTCATTCGCCAGGCCAACAATCCCAAAATCATGCCGGGCGGAGAGGGCTTGGTCGACCTGTCACAGGCCGTGACCCTGATCGAGAAGCCGACCAACGTGAGTCGTTCCGAAGGCGACATCCATCCCGACGGCAACCCGCACTTCGTGCTCGACTGGCATAACATTCCGGCCTTGGCGCGCATGATCACGGATGCGCTCCGGCGCGCGGATCCGGGAGGCGGCGCAGTCTACCAGGCGAACCTCGACGCATTCTTGGCGCGTTGGAAGGCGAAGAGCGCCGAATGGGACAAGAAGGCCGCGCCCTTGCGGGGCAAGTCCGTCATCCAGTACCACCGATTGTTCGACTACTTCGCCGCGCGCACCGGCCTGAAGATCGTGGGCGAGCTTGAGCCGAAACCCGGCATTCCCCCGACCAGCCGACACATCGAAGAGCTCATTCAGGCCAACCCGCCCGGCAGCATTTACAAGATCATCAACGACCCCTATCACGAGCAGAAGACCGCCGAGGGCCTGTCCCAGAAGATGTCGGTCCCGTGGGTGGTGTTGCCGCAAGATGTAGCCGCTGTCCCAGCCGCGCAGGACATCTTCACTTTGTTCGACACACTGCTGGCGAGCGTCTGAGATGATTGACGTTCTGTTCAGCGCATTTCTGCTCTCGGTGGTGCTGCTCGGCATCCATTCCTACTACGGGCTGCACATCATCCGACGCGGCATCATCTTCACCGACCTCGGCATCGGGCAAATGGCCGCCTTTGGCGCGGCCATCGCCATCCTCGTGTTCGACGGCAAGTACATGTATCCGGTGTCGCTGGTTTTCTCGCTCCTCGGTGCATTTCTCATCGCCCTGTCGACCAAGCGCACGCGCAACCACGAAGCTTTCATCGGGCTTCTCTATGCATTCGGCATGAGCGCCGCAGTCATCGCTCTGTCCCGCGCACCCCGCGGGGCAGAGGAGATGGAGCACCTGGTCGCCGCTGACATTCTGTTCGTGTCGATGCACGCGGTCTTGAAGACGGCGATCCTCTACGCCGTGATCGGGGCCGTGCTGTGGTTCGGCCTCCGACGCCTGCGCGGGACCTGGCGCGAGCTGGTCTTCTTCGGCACATTCTCGCTCACGGTCACCAGCTCGGTGAACCTCGCGGGCGTCCTGGTGGTGTTCTCCATCCTGGTCGCGCCCGCGTTCATGGTTTCGAGCCTGAAGCTTTCGTTCAAAGCCCAGTTGCTGCTCGCCTGGGGGCTGGGAACCGTGCTCAATCTCATCGCTATCGTGACTTCCTATTTCTTCGACCTTCCGACCGGGTACACGGTTGTCGCGCTCTACGCCATGAGCGGGATTGTGTTTTCATTGATCCGCGGCCCGGGCAAGGCCGAGCCACAAGACGCCGTGGGCCCTGAGGCACGAGCTGCTTGAGTGAATCGAACGCGAAGCCATCCCTTGCGTGCTTCATCCTCCACCATGGAGCATCGGCCGTGTGCCCAGCGTCGAGTCCGCGAAACGACGGATCCGCGCGCCATCGACATCGTCAGCAAAGACGCCAAGGCCACCGCGGAAATCCGCAAGCGCATCCATGCCGACGCGACCGGAGCGAATGCGCCCGGCAAATAGCAGAGCCCCGGGGGCAAGCTCGAATCCGAGTTGAGCCACTGAGCGGCCTTCAGCACCACCCTTTTGCAGTTGTCACGCTTCTCGAGGAACATCTCGTAGCCGAGAGGTGCATCCCTCAACTGCAGTCATCGCCCTCACCCGGTTCGCAGTCGAGACACGAAGCGACTTTCAGGGTCGAGGAAGCGAAGGCGTCGCCTGGCCCAGGCTCCGGCGTTCGCGACCCCGATTCGTGGTGTGCGCACTACTCGGGCAGGCGCCGGTCCGTCAACCAGGAAGAGTGGCGAGCAACAGAGATCGTGACCGTTGTAACCACGGTCGATCCCGAAAGCGCGACACAGCTTGCCTGGCCCGCTGGTCAGGGCGGTCAAGGTTACGACGGGCCGGCGTTGTCGCATCCGACCCTCGCCGGAAAGCGGTTCCACCGCCCGCACGAGGACGGCGCAAGGATCGCCAGGTGCGGAAGTGACGAGGTTGAGGTGGTCGTGCAGGCCATACACGAGGTAGACATAAGCATGACCAGGCGGGCCATACATCACTTCGTTGCGATGCGTGCGCCGCCCGCCATAACTGTGCGCGGCCTTGTCGGGGATACCCAAATAGGCTTCGGTCTCGACAATGCGACCTGACAGCGGTCCGTCCTTGGTCTCGAGCACCAGGATCTTGCCGAGGCATTCCTGGGCCACGACCGGTGAAGGTCTTGCGTAGAAGGCGCGGGGCAGGAGAGTCGCCATCGAAAGGTCAAATCCGTGACTTCAAAGCCAATCAGTAGAGGGTGACAAGAAGGACTACGACTGTCTGCCGTAACGTGGGCGTAATGCCGAGCCAAGGAGCCACGACACCAACCCAACCACGAGCGCGCCAATCACTGCAGAGCCGAGCGATGCGACGGTAAAGCCGGGAACCAGCGCGGCGGCGATAGCGAAGGCCACGCCGTTGACGATCAGATAGAAGACTCCCAAGGTTATGATCGTAATAGGGAGGGTGAGGATGACCAGGACTGGTCGCACGACAGCGTTGACCAATCCAAGAACTAGAGCAGAGAAGAGAAGCGTCCCCAAGGACCTGATTTGGATTCCTGGTACGACCTGCGCGGCAGCACCCAGCGCCGCAGCGGTGACGAACCAGTGGATTAGAAAACCTCGCATGCATGGGAGTGTGTATCACCATCGATATCCTCGCCACGAAGAATCACCTCGTCCATCGACCTACACGCGGCTGGCGCACGACCCAGACGATGCTCTAGGCGATCAGGCGGCGCGCACCTGCAGATTCCGAGCGTCAGATGCTCGCCCGCGGGCCTCGCTGGAGGCCCAGGATTGCTTGCTCAAGGCGAAGCATGTCGGCGCCGAAATGTCCGTCCGAGATCTCGATCGCTTGCCGGCTCGGAAGCGCAACGATGTCCGTTGGTAACTCGGTGAGGTTCGGTACGCGGGCCCCATCGTGCAGTACGGGGATCACCAACTTGCCCTGGGCTAGGGCGGCGGCAAGCTCAAGGTGCACGAAGTCAGCCGAATCGCCGAGCCGGACCGCACCGTCGACGGGCACACCCGCCCAGCGTGGGCCTATGATCGCGATGAGCACATCGCAAGCACGGATGGTCTCCGCGATGCGGTCGGCGAAAGCCTGTCCCGGCGCAATCGAATCGACGTCGCGGAATATGTGATCGGTGCCCCAGCGGTCGGCCAGCCGATCGTAAATGCGGCCGCATATCGCGGCGCTGTCTTGGCGTCGATAGCTGAGGAACACCCTGGGCCTGCGTCTCCGCACGCGTCGCACGGCGAGCACGCTTGAGAGCAACGCCACGATGCCTGCGAGCCCGCCCGTGACCTGCAGCCACAGCGATCGTGTCGTCGCGGCGGGGGTCGCTTGGGAGATTACCTGATCGATCGCCTCGATCGCCGCGAAATCGGTCGCGGCACCGGACCTCTGCAGGATCGCGCGCGCCTCGGTCAGCGCTGGGAAGGCAGCGCGTTCTTTGGACGAAGCCTGCGCCATGGCGACCGCGCGGAGCGCCTGGGCCGCAAATCGACCGACGACCTCGTCCCCGTCGCTCGCGAGCTTTGCGAGCGTCGGTAGCACCCGGGCCGGCGTCATCGTTGTATAGTGCCCCAAGGCCCAGCATGCGCGAACGACGACCGCGCGCCGCAGCCAACGATCGGCGATCCTGCTTGTGCTGGGTTCGAAAGACAACGCCTCGATCAAGGTTTGCACTGCGCGCTCTTGCTCGCGTGCCATCGCCAGCAGGGCGATGGCAGCCTCGACACGCAACTCCGGATCCGCGTCGGCGAGAGCTGCCAGACACTCGGGTAGAGCTGCCGCCGCCGCAGGTCCGATCGCGGCCAAAGCCCGCGCCCCGTTGAATCGCGGCGTCGCATCCGCCTGCTTCATCAGGCCCCTCAGGGCCGGTACCGCTGGCGCGGCTGCCGGACCCAGCGACTGCAACGCTCGCGCGGCGGCTGGCGCCACGGTGGCATCGCCAAGTGCCTCCGCCAAGGCGGCCGTGCTTAGCTGCGCAGCCGCAGCAAGCCCGGTAGCGCCCAACGCCTCTGCCGCCGAGATGCGGACCTCCTTGGCCTGGTCGTGTTTCAAGGCGTTGATCAGCGCGGTTGTGGAGATCTGCGGCTGCCGCGCGATGGAGCCCAGCGACCACGCTGCCGAGGCGCGCACTTCGGCCTCTGAATCGTGGCTCAGCAATTGCGCGAGTGGCGCGATGGCATCATCGCGGCCTGCCCCGACCGTGCCGAGTGCGCGCGCGATCATAGAGCGAACATCGGCGTTTGCCTCGGCCCGCGCGGCGGCTACCATCGTGGGCAAGGCCACCGCGGCGTTCGGTCCAAGGTTGTACAGGTTTACCGCTGCATCGTGGCGCTCATGCGCCGACCGCGACTTCATCAAGGCCTTCCCAAGGTCGGTCACTGGGTCATGGGATGGCGTCTTCGCGCTTGCCGACGTCGTCGCCGCACCGATGCAGAAGGCGACGGCACGCCCCAAGCGGAGACGACGTCGCGAGAGAGGCCGTCGTGCCTCGACGGTGATGATGGGCGTTCCAGTCACGCTCGCGAAGAGTCGGCCGTCATCCCGCGGCACGACGAGGCCATGCCCATCCTCCAGCACGAGAATTGGATGCCGCCGGTCAACGTTCGGTTCGGAACCATTCGTGGCGGACAGTCGACAGGGCTTGCAGCAGTGAGTGATGCGGGCTAGCGTCGCCGGTATGGCAAAGTCACCCTGTCCCATTTCTAAGACACAGTTTCTGGACAAGGCCGAGCCGGTGAAGATCACCATCGGCACCGCCGAGCTAATCGCTGACAAGCGCGAGTTTTCGACCGGCTCGTTCGGTTGGTACTACAATGGCAAGACCACCATCACCGTCGACGGCAAGCCGCTGTCGATCCAGATCGGCCTCAATCTGACGGTCGTCGGCAGCAAGGAAGCAGATCGCTGATCCTCGCGCTATCGAGGTTTGCCGTCTGACTTCTATCCCTTCTTCTTGTGCGAATCGCCGCTGCGGTCGGCTTTCACTTCGTCCATGGTGGTGCGCAGGTTCCCGCCGGTGTCGTTAGGCTTCACGCCGGGCGGGCGCTCCCACGGAATGTCCTTGAGCGGCTGTCCGGCAGTGACCTCGTAAAGGAACCGCGCAGTCATCGGCACGGTCAGCATGAAGGCCGCATCCTTGAATCCGAGCGGTCGCTCGCGCCGATCGTCGCCGATCCACGCCGTGGTCATCCAGCGCGAAGTGTAGCCCACGAACCAGGCGTCCATGGTCGCGCTGGAGGTGCCGGTTTTGCCCGCGACCAGAAGGCCCGAGCTGCGCAGCGCTGGCGCGTGGCCCCGGGTGACCACGTGGCGAAGAAGCTGCGAGGTCAGCCAGGCCGTGCGTGGCGGAATCACATCCTTGATGCGTTTGCCCGCCAGCGCCACCATGCGGTCCAGCCGCTCGTCGGGCGACGACATGGGATCCGAGACTGCGGTCGAATCCTCAAGCAGGCGCCCTGAACGATCGCGGACCCTGCGTATGTAGACCGGATCGGAAAGCGAGCCGTTGCGCGCGAAAGTGGAAAATGCGCGAGTCATCTCGTCGACGCGCGTGCAGGACGCGCCGAGAGCGAGCGCCTGGTCGGGGATGATGGGCGTGGTCATGCCCAGTCGTCGCGCCCACGCCTCCACGTCTTTGCCACCCATCAGCTTGAAAAGCTGCACCGATGGCACGTTCTTGGACCAGATCAGGGCGTATTCCAAGTTTACTTGATACTCGACGGTGTTGTTGAGGTTCTGCGGCGTCCACACTTCGCCAGTGATGGGATCGACTTCCGCGCGGGGGATATCGTTGAGCAAGGACGCGTAGCCGTAGCCGCGATCGAGCGCGAGCGAGTAGTAGACCGGCTTGTAGGTCGATCCTGGCTGCCGGCAAGCCTGCACCACCCGGTTGAACTCGGAGCGGTCGAAGTCGTCGCCACCGACCATCGCGATGACGTAGCCGGTCCGGTGATCGTAGGAAAACAGCGCGCCCTGTACGCGCGGAGTTTGTTCCAGCTCCAGCGCCACCGGGCCACGCGGGGGCGGGCGATCGGTGTACGCCGGCATCCACTGCACCTCGCCCGCGCTGTCGTAGGTCCAGTCGGAAAACCGGCGCAAGTACGAGCGATAAAGCGGCGTGACCCACACAACGTCGCCCGGATGCAACAGGGAGCTGGTGCTGGAGAGGGTCTTGCCGTTGGTCGAATCGACCGGACTGTAGGGAAACGCCCAGTCCATGCCCGACGAGGGCAACGGGTAGATCTTCTCGCCCACGCGCACGTAGGCCTTGCCGCCGCCAATGCTTTCGACCAGGCCCAGATACAGTCGTCCCTCCGCGGGCGCCGCGGCACCGTAGCGCGCGGCCTCACGTCGGCGGAGGTCGTCGGCTGCCGCGCCCCCAAGTCGTGCGACCGGCCCGCGCCAGCCCTGGCGCTTGTCGAGCTTGCGCAGGGAAAAATCCACGTTCTCCTGCGCCGCCTCGTCGACCCACGGCAAGAGCGTGGTCTCGACGTCGAGCCCGCCCTCCCACAGTGCCTTGTCGCCATAGCGCTTGGCGATGTCGCGCCGGACGTGCTCGGCGAAGTAGGGCGAACGCTCGCGGAAGATGTCGGGCGGCTGGTGCACGACGAGGGGCCGTGCGCGCAGCTTGTTCGCGGTTGCTTCGTCAATCACGCCGGCGGCGGCCATGGCGGTCAGCACCTGGTCGCGCCGGGCGCGCGTCACATCGGGCGCCAAGAGCGGCGAGTAGCGACTGGGCGCCTGGGCGATACCGGCGATGGTCGCCATTTCGCCCGGGTCCAGCTCGCTGACCTGTTTGTTGAAATACCGCCGCGCCGCCGCGGCGACGCCGTAGGATTGGTGGCCGAGGAAGATCTGGTTCAGGTACAGCGCCAGAATCTGGTTCTTCTGGTAGCGCGCCTCCAACCGGCGCGCCAAGATGGCCTCGCGCATCTTCCGCTGCAACGTCTGCTCCGACGTGCGCAGGAACGACCGCGCGACCTGCTGAGTGATGGTCGAACCGCCCTGCACCACGTGGCCGGCGCGCAGGTTCGCGAAAAGGGCGCGCAGCATGCCCCGGTAGTCGAGGCCCCCGTGCTCGTAGAAGCGACGGTCCTCAATGGCGACGAAGGCTTGCAGGAGCTGCTTCGGGAAGGCTTCAAGCGGCAGTATCTCGCGCCGCTCGCTCGCCAGCTCGGCCAAGTCGGTGCCGTCCCAGGCGCGCACGTGGGTCGATTCCGCGGCCTCCAAGCGGTAGCGGGCGAAATCGGGCAAGGCGGGCAGCGTGCTCGCGAAATGGAGATAGAGGCCGATGCCGCACAGAATTAGCAGGCCGGTCGCGCACATGGTCCCGAACGCGTAGAATTTGAGAAGCCAGAACCAGAACCCGCCGTCGGAGGGATTGGAAATCTCGACGCCGGCCGGCTCTGGCCAAGTGAATCGCCAGCGCACGCGCCGAATCTACCAGCGAATCAGTAAATAGCGATCCCCGCGCCGAAGGTTTCCGTGCCTTGCCAGCCGAACCCGACCGGCAGCGGCGCGGTCTTGGCTGAGGTGTAGTCCCCGCGCAGGGTCAGCGCGAGCCGCGCCGTGAGGGAGATTTCAATCGCGAGGCCGCCGCCGAACGCTGCGCCGCTGCGGGTGCCGCCCGCGCTGTCATCGGCGTAGACCATGCCCGCGTGGCCAAATCCGCCCAGGTGGAAGCGGTACACCGTAAGCGGGAAGAACTGCGCTTCCAGCGCGAGGTTTTGGCGATAGAACGAATGGCCGTCGTTGTCGGAGCCGCCCGCTGGCGACCAGTCGGCCAAGATCCCAACCATGGGGTGCGGAAAGTATCCGAATTGGATGTCGGCGCCGACGCCGTCGGCGGCCAGGCACGCGCATGACGAGTGCAACACGCCAACGTTCATCTTGTAGGCGAAGCCGCGGCGATTGAGCGGGCCTCGTCCGAGTTGCATCATGCCCCAACCCTCGTCGTCCATGACCACGGCCTCCGAGGTCGCGGCGACGTCGCCCTGGGTAAGCTGCGCCAGCGGCACTTCGCGTTCTTGCCCGTTCCCGTCGCGCAGGTGCACGCCCTGCCACGGATACATCGCCACCACGCCGTCATAGCGTACGCCTTCGGTCGCGACCATGCCGACGGTGGCCAGCACCGCAAACACCACCAGCAGCGCGACCAGATCGTCCCTGCCGCTGCCGCCGCCTACGTTGCCGAGGTTGTGCCCGCCGGTCCCGCCGGGCCTTCGTGGCGGCGGCGCTGCGCGGGGAGGCAGGCCGGGGCCGGGACCGCGCGGCCCGGGACGTCCGATCACGCCGGGGACCGGGGGACCGAGCGGCGGCGGGAACAGTGGCGGCGGAACCGGGGCGATGATTACGGCGGCGCCGACGCCCGCGGAAGGCTCGCTTTCGACGTATCCCGCGGGTGGCGGTTGTCCATCGGGCCCGTAGCCCTCCTGCGGGTACGGCTGCGACGCTGTTGGCGGCGGCTGGGTCGTGTCGATGGCGTCGCTTCGCCTTTCCCCGAGCGACTGGACCACGTGCACGTAGCGCCCGCGTTGCTCGGGCGGCAGCGAGGCCAAGCGTGCGAGCTCGGCCTTGGGAATCACGTATTCGTTCGAGAGGCAGCCGCCGCACGCATAGGACAGGAACGCGGCGAACGCGACGAGCGCGGTCGCGGCTTTGCTTGCTGGCAGCGGACGAGCGACGTGTGTGCGCGGGCCTTGCGAATACATGGGACCTCACGCTAGCAGCTTTTGTGCCGGACGGGCAGCGCGGTCCTGTCCGCGTTTTCGCGGACTTGCGGGCTCGCCCAGCCGTCATCGTCTCCGGCTGTGGCGAGCGCGCCACGCCGGCTTTCACGCCGCAAGCGTAAGCCGATTCTCGGGGGCCAGCTTCTTGCGGCCATTGCTGAACGAACGTATAGTGGATGGAACAAGCACTCCAGGTCGGGAGGAACCATGGGAATCGACGTACGCGTAGAGACCGAATCAGGCGAAGTGCAAGACGAGGTTCTCGACGACGGGAACTTGACCGAAAAGTTGCTCCCCGACCGCGAAGACGCGAGCTCGCCCTGCCTGCGTTTCGTCGACCGGGACGGCGACACGTTGTTCAACCAGATCCAGATTCCGTTTGTGATTGCGGAGCTGGAGAAGCGGCTCCGCGGATCGTTGAAGCCCGAGGTGAAAGCGCATTGCGAGGCGATTCTCAAGTCGGCCAGAGCCGCGGCGGGAGAAGAGCACACCTTCATTCGCTTCTCGGGCGAGTAGGTTTGGTTCGGCACTTCCGCGCGCGGCAGATGTGGCCATGAGGACAGGCACGGCGGACTTGCCACTTCACGGCGGGCGCGTGCCCATGTGGCTTGCCACGCGCATGGCACGCCTCGGCCGCGTGATGGTCGAGGCGCTGGCGCTGGAATATGGCCGCGACGAGGTTCTGCACAGGCTGGCGGACCCGTTCTGGTTCCAATCGCTCGGCTGCGTGATGGGGATGGATTGGCATTCGTCAGGTATCACCACCAGCGTGCTGGGCGCGCTCAAGCGGGGGCTGGCGCCGGTCGAAGCCGAGCTCGGCATTCACGTGTGCGGCGGGCGGGGTCGCCATTCTCGCCAGACGCCGAGCGAGCTCTTGGCGCTGGGCGAACGGCTTTCCATCGACGGACCGGGACTCGTGCGCGCAAGCCGCCTTTGCGCCAAGGTCGACAGCGCGGCCGTGCAAGACGGCTTCGATCTCTACCTGCACAGCTTCGTGGTCACCGACGACGGCAAGTGGGTTGTGGTGCAGCAGGGGATGAGCCCGGAAAGGCGGCAGGCGCGCCGGTACCACTGGCTGTGGGATCGGGCGGGCTCGTTCGTCGAAGCGCCCCACGCCGCCATCGAGGGCGAGCCGAGCCTGCTTTCCATCGTGAACCTGACCGATCGAGGAGCGCTGGCAGCCAGGCAGCGAGCGGTCGGCCTGGCGCGATCCGATCCGGCGCGCGTGGTAGCGCAGGTCGAACGCGTGCTCACCATGCCAAGTCATCACGACGTGCGTGCGGACAACCTCGACCTGCGACGCCTCGGTGCCGCGCTCTATGTGGCGGCCCAGCAGGGCCCGGCGGACTTCCCCGAGCTCCTGCTTACGCCCAACGTCGGAAAGCGCACCTTGTTCGCGCTCGCGTTGGTCGCCGAGGTTTTGCACGGCGCGCCTAGCCGATTCTCGGATCCAGCGCGGTTTTCCTTCGCGCACGGCGGAAAGGACGGCCATCCGTTTCCGGTGCCGCTCAAGATCTACGACGAGACGCTGCGAGTCCTTCGTTCGGCGGTCGGCCGCGCCAAGCTAGGGCAGGGCGACAAGTTGGCGGCGCTGCGCAGACTCGACGAGCAATGTCGGCTATCCGACGCCGCGGCAGAAGGGAAAGATCTGCCCACCAGCCCGGCCTTGGCGCTCGCGTCTCTGGTGGCGCACGAACGTCGTGTGTCAGCCGGCCTGGGCGGCAGAACGTGTCTTGGAAGCGCGTCTCGGTCGCGGCAACTGGCGCTTAACTTTGATCGCGCAGTGCCTTGACCAGGATCTTGAGCGCGAGGCGCTGAGGATGGACCTTGTAGGTTCCCTCTGCCACCTGACGGCGCAATTGCTCCACCCGAAGCTGTCGGGAAACCGACCAGGCGCTTTCTGCGACAGGGGCGAGCTTGGGGCCTTTGCGGACTTGGATCTCGATCTGTGCTGCCATGTAATCGGACATCGGCCTGGGTGAGAAAATCTTAAGAAGATTTCTTCATCTTTTTGAAAGCGCAATGATCTCGGCAGATTACGTTTGGGCTAGGCAGCGACCGCGTCCTTGATGTCCGACAGCGACTCGCGCAGGCGCCGGGTGGCTTCGCTGTGGATCTGGCAGACCCGCGACTCGGTCACGCCGAGTATCTCGCCGATCTCCTTCAGATTCATGTTCTCGCAGTAGTAGAGCGAAAGCACTTGCTGCATCTTTTCGGGCAGATCGTCGATGCCCGAAACCAGGTGCGCCAAGGCCTCGCGATGCGCGGTGAGCTCAAATGGATCAGGCGAGTTGGCATCGCTCGTGCGCTCCAGGAAATCCGGACCCGCGTCGTCGATGCCGACCACCGACGAGCCCGACAGCTTCTGTTGCCGCGTGTACAGCTCTTCCACCTTGAGCCCAAGCGTGTCCGCGAGCTCGCCCTGGTCCGGCGTGCGACCGAGTTGCGATTCAAGCTTGCGGGTCGCTTCGCGCAGCTCGTTCGAGAGCCGGCGCATGTCGCGTGAAAGCGTGTCGCGCGCGCGAAGGTCGTCGAGCATGGCGCCGCGGATACGGAACTCGGCGAAGGCTTCGAAGCTATCCACGCGCTTCGGATCGAAACGCTCGGCCGCTACCATGAGGCCGATGACACCGGCCGAGACCAAATCGTCGATCTCGACGTGTGCCGGAAGTCGGCGAGCCAGACGCCGCGCAACTTTCTCGATGTACGGAAAGAACTTTGCCGCGTATTCGCTACGTCGTTCTGCGAGCGCCTTGGGAGAAAGCTTGCGTGCTCGTGTGCCCTTCTTTGCCGCCTTGTGGTTGACCGGACGCCGCTTTGTCACCCGAGCTCGCTTCGCTTTTCGCATGCGGGACCGGTGTGCAGTTGCCGTGCCAGGAAGGTGCAGCGGCTAACCTGGCCAACTTCCTGGCACTCGTGCCGCTACGGCTCGTCGATCGTCATCCGAATGACGTCAGGGAAGGATCTGAACCGTCAACCGAGTGACGACCGGTCGGAAAAAAACGTACCAGCGATGACGTTTTACATCGGCAAGATCAGGCCACGGTTCTGCGGCGCAGTTTTTCAACCAGCGTGGTTCGATTCATGCCGAGCAATTCGGCGGCGCGATTCTTGTTTCCACCGGTTCGTTCCAGCGCTTGTCCGATCAGGCGGTCTTCGAGCTGAGTCAACAACATGCGCAGATCCACACCGTGAGGGGGCAGATCAACGATCGCAGGCCCCAGCGCTTTCACGTCTGTGCGCAAGCTGGCGGGCAAGTCGTACACCGTGACCCCACGATCCTTCGCGGCGACCACCAGGCTGCCGACCACGTTCTCAAGTTGGCGCACGTTGCCCGGCCAGGGAAGCTCACCGAGGCGCACCAGCACGTCGGGCGGAAAAGGCGGCGTCTCACGGCCCCGGAACGCGTTGGCGGCGCGCCGGAAATGCTCGACCAGAATCGGGATGTCCTCAAGTCGCTCGCGCAACGGCGGAATCTCGATTGGGATGATGTTGAGGCGGTAATACAGGTCCTCGATGAAGGCCCCTTCGCGCACCGCCTGATCGAGATTGCGAGCCGTGGCCGCGACGATGCGCACATCGGCGTCACTTCGGCTGGCGGGGTCGCGCACCAGACGCAGAAGCCCAACCTGCAGCTCCCTCGATAGGTTCGCGATCTCGTCGATGAACAGGGTGCCGTGTTGGGCTTCCTGCAGCTTGCCGACGCTGGCCACCGACGTGCCCCGGGGCGAGGCGTGCTGGCTGCCGAACATGTCGCTGGCCGTGAGAGGCGATTCACCCGCCGCCGGGCGAACCGTGACGAAGGGCCCGCCTCTTCGTGTGCCGCACGCGTGGATCAGTCGCGCGACGACTTCCTTGCCGCTGCCTTCTTCGCCTCGGATGAGCACGCTGGCGTCGGAGTCGGCAACCTGATCCACCCGTTCCAGTACCACGTGCATGGCGGGGTGCTCGCCGACCAGGGTCGCACCGCTGGTACGCAAGGGTGCGACGCTGCGACCACGCTCGGTCAGGGCGCGTTCGATGACCTCGCCACAAACCTCGTCGTGAAACGATTGCGGGATGAAGTCCACCGCTCCCATCCGGAATGCCGAGACGATCTCCCGAACCGTCGCGGTCGCTACGCGGACAACCACGGGGACAGCAGTCTTGCGCGCGTGCGCCGAAGCAACCACGTTGCGAACCGTCTCGGGCGGCAGTGCAAGCGACACCACACACAGCTCGAAGGGTTTCGATGCCAGGGCGTCCAGCGCGCGCGTCGCGCTCTCGGCAGCTAGGTATTCGTAGCCAAGCGAAGCCACCACGCGGGCGAGCGCGTCCCGGGTGGCCTTGTCGTCGTCGACCAGGAGAATACGAATCTGCATTCTCCCGCACGTAATCGGCGGAACGCTGTGCGCCCTGAAGGTCCTCTCACCGCTTCTTCGCTTGATTGCCGTCGGCGATGACTTGACGGACGTCGGCCCTTTTCGCGGTGGGCGTGCGGGTGGTTTCGCCATGCTTTTGTTTGTGTCTCTCGGTGTCCGCTGGTGCGCGGCCGTGGGGACCTTGTCGGCTGATCTCGCGCGAGCTGCCAGCGTCGATGGTCCGGCCGATTACTCGCCAAGCGCAACAGGAGAGCGCGATTGTACTCTCGTTTTCTGGGGTCAGCCTCGGCTTTGCGCCCGGGTTGCGGGGCGGACAAGCGACTCGGGGCTGGCACGGGGTGGCGGTGTTCCCATTGCCGGCGTTGCGTAGCTGCCATTACCGTCGGAATACCGACAAATGTTCTAGCCTGAGCACAGCGAGCTAGCCACAATGACGCCCAGCGAGCCCGCGATCAGGCACAGTAGTGCGGTCAGACCGAAGTAGAGGGCCGCGGTTGCGTACGCGCCCGTGCTCAGGTACCGGGACACGTCGTAGTTGAAGCTCGAGTAGGTGGTGAGGCCGCCCATGAATCCGGTGGTGAGGGTCAGGCGGAGCGTCGGCGGAATCGCGGCGGTGCGCAGCGATACCTGCATGACCAAGCCGATGAGGAAGCAGCCGACCACGTTGACCAGCAAGGTGCCGTACGGGATGGCCTTGCCCAGGTGTTCATCTGCCCAGAGCCCGACGATATACCGGGTGCCTGTGCCGAGCGCGCCGGCCACGCAAATCCAGAGCAGCTTGACCATCGTAAAGGGGCGAGCCGCGACTTTAGCACGACCATGCCGCGCCGACCATGCGGTTTGGGTTTTGTGTCAACGGGAGTTGACGTTAGGCTTTTCACAACTCAAAGTGCAGGGCCTAGGCTGATGGCTATTGAACTCTCTCCACAGACGCAACAGTCGGTAAGCCGGGTTCGGGGGCGCTATCCCAACGCGCAGGCAGCCTTGATCCCGGTGCTTCACCTTCTTCAGGACGAAGTTGGTCATCTTTCAGATGAGGCGCTGGAATACGCCGCTCGCTTGCTCGACTTGCCGGCCGCGCACGTCTTCGGCGTGGTGACCTTCTACACCATGTTCCGGCGAACCCCGCCGGCACGTCACCGATTGCACGTCTGCACCAGCTTGGGCTGCGTCGCGCGCGCCGGCTACGATGCCATTGAGCACGCGCACAAGCGGCTCGGCATCCGCGCCGGACAGACCACGGCCGACGGAATATTCAGTCTGGACGAAGACGACGACATGATCGGGTGCGGTCATGGCGCGTCGGTGGTCACCGATCACGAGCGCTACCACGACCTCAGTCCAGCGCGCTTCGACGCGCTTCTGGACGAGTTGCGACAGCAAAGCGACGGCAAGGGGCGAGGCCAGCTTCCGCCCATCGACGCGCGCGGGGTCTTTCGTCCGACCCCGGGCGACAAGATCGTCACCCGCAACCTGGAGGTGCCCGGGATTCGCAATCTGCCCGTGTACCGCGAGCACGGCGGCTGGCAAGCTTTCCAGAAGGCGCTCGGCATGCCGAGGCAGGCCATCGTCGACCAGGTCAAGGCGTCGAACCTGCGCGGGCGCGGCGGCGCCGGGTTTGCCACCGGCATGAAGTGGGGCTTTCTGCCCAAGGACGCCAAGCAGGCTTACCTGGTCTGCAACGCTGACGAATCGGAGCCCGGGACGTTCAAGGACCGGGTCCTGATGTCCGGGGATCCGCACTTGCTGATGGAAGGCATTGCGACGTCGGCATATGCGCTCGGCTGCACGCACGCCTACCTTTTCGTTCGCGGCGAGCTTGTCAGCGAGGCGAAGATCATGCAGGCGGCCATCGACGAGAGTTATGCCGCCGGTCTGCTCGGCACGGAGCACTCGAGCGCGGCCGGTCCGTACAAGGTCGACATCACCTTGCACCGGGGCGCGGGCGCGTACATCTGCGGCGAGGAGACCTCGCTGCTCAACTCGTTGGAAGGCAAGCGCGGTTGGCCGCGCATGAAGCCGCCCTTCCCGGCGGTGCGCGGCCTTTTCGGCCAGCCCACCATCGTCAACAACGTCGAAACCTTGATGAACATCCCGTCCATCGTCAGCCACGGCGGCGAGTGGTTCGCGAAGATGGGGATGGGCAAGTCGGGGGGCACGCGCGTGCTCAGCGTCTCGGGCCACGTGAATCGTCCGGGTGTGTACGAGCTGCCGATGGGCATCACGTTCCGGGACCTCATCGAAAAGTTCTGTGGCGGCATGATCGACCGGCGGGCGCTCAAGGGCATTGTGCCGGGCGGCAGCTCGATGCCGGTGCTCGACGACAGTGAGATCGACGTCCCCATCGAATTCGACGCGCTCATGACCGACCCGCGCATCAAGGACGTGGAAGCCAAGCCCGGGGTACCCTTCGACATGGGCGGCGGCAAGCGGCTCAAGACCATGGCCGGTTCGGGCGGGGTTGTGATCTTCGACAAGACGACCGACGTGGTTTCCTTTTGCGCCACCATCATGCGCTTCTACGCGCACGAATCGTGCGGCCAGTGCACGC
>CAZBIU010000094.1:0-20146 GCA_964491625.1 uncultured Myxococcales bacterium | reverse complement strand
CCTGCGCCGCTCGTTCCGCCGGGCGCGCCTCCGCCGCCGCTACAGCCAGCAGCAGCCAGACCAAGCAGTAGGAAGCCGCCCAGTACCGCGGTGGAGAGCGAACGTGTGAAATCGGCTCGGGTCGACCGGCAGGCGCTCGCGTCGGCTGGTAGAGCGTCCCGCAATTCGTCCACAAGCGTATCGATCTGCCACGAGTCGAGCAACTCGACCGCACCGGCCGCGCGACGGTCGCGCCGCTGTGAATCCGCTGCGCTGTGGACGACTTCTTGTAGCAGCTCCTTGAGGGGCCGCCAAAACTCCGGATTGGTCTTCCGCCGTCGCAACAGAGCATAGAGCTCGTCATAGGTCTCTTGCAGTCCCGCCCAGGGGCGAATGGCCGCGCCCTGTTGGGCGAGGAAGGACCTAACTCGCTGGGTGACGGTCGGTACGATAGCCGGCGTGCGCATGAAGCGAGTCTATGCCTGCCACATCAATGGATCCAGGGTCGAATCTGACCGCGGGTTACCCTGTGATCTGCACCACCAACCGACGGGCGCATGAGCTTGCGGTATCTCATCTGCACCGCTCGGCCTGTTCCTTCAACCTCTTCGCGTGCGGTCCGGTCGGGAACCGGCGCAGGTATTCCTCGGCCAAGGCCCCTCCATGCTCGCAGTCTTTGTCGGCCAGGCGCAGGGTCGCCAGTAACGCCAAGGAGTCGCCGGCGTGGGGCGACTCGGGGAAGCTGGTGCGGAAGCGTTCGAGGCAGGACAGTGCAGTCTGGCGAGCGCCCGATTCCAGCTCCGACCGGCACAACAAGAAGGCGGCGGGCCCAACGGCAACAGCAGGTCGGCGGCGAGCAGAGCGGCCACGCGCGCCGCCGCCGGTCCCCTATCCTCGCCAAGATCGACCACGCGGCGCCGGCTCTGCCAGGAAAGCTCGATGTTTCCGTCGGGACGCGCAACCACGCGCAAGGTGCCCATGGGTGCGTCGGCCGGCAGGCGCGCCATCAGCGCCTTGGCCAGCTCGTCGGCAGAGAACGCAGGCGTTCCGTCGATCTCTGCCCGAACGCTCGCATTCGGGTCCGTGGCCAAGGCCGCGCCGGCCGCGTCCCGATCGGACCAAGCCTCCGAGCCCACAAACAGGAGGTCCCCATGAAACGCACCGCCCACACTATTCCCGCACTCGCCTTGGTTTTCAGCGCCGCTTCGGGATGCGGCAGCGAGAAGATCGACGCCGACGTCACCTACCTTTCCGACAGCAGTGCCCCGACTGCGGCGAGCGGCACCTGGCTGGAAATCATGTTCTCGCCCGACGCAAGCGTGGACGCGAGCCAAGAATTCCGTCTCCGCATGGATGGTCACTGGGTGCTGGTCGCGCCTGACGACTCGGAATACGTCGAGCTCCATGCCCCGGGCGAATTCGGCAAGGCCGCCGACAATTTGGCCTTCGCGGCACACATGTTCCAGAGCGTGGTCTACGGCAGCAAGGACAAGCTCGAGTATTCGTTCTTCGCCAACACCGATGCCGAGCTCGCCAGCGACCCCAGCACCCTCACAACTCTTGCCGACTGCACCATCGTTGCTGACAGCTTCGCCTACGGGCAAACTTGGCAGGCCATCGTGCCCTGGGCAACGAACCTCGGAATTCCCTGCGATGCTCCCAACGCCGACAGCCTCTGCAACTTGGTGGCGCTGGGCCGGAGCTGTTTCCGCCGTTTCGCCGCTTCATGCCACTTTTCGCCCCAGACCGACCGCGGACGTCCGTTGGACGCGCTCTTGTACGTCCGAGAAATCTGAGGTCGTCGGCCGCGAATCCGCAGAATCGCGATTCAGCCGCGGTTTCGAACCCAACGTGAACCCTCGCCCTGCAATGCTGTGGCACAACGCTTGCTGTGGTAAGTGGGCGCTTCACAAGGAGGTTCCCATGATCAAGGCTCGGTTGGCGGTTGTCCTCTTGGCCGGCACAGTGGTGGTCGGATGCTCGGGCGGCCAAGAGCCCAAAGTCGCGGATGCTGGCGCTTCTTTCGCAGACGCCGCCGTTCCTTGCTCGACCCGCTTCACCGCGGACGATGCCGGACGGCCGGCGACCATCACCATAGACACCTCCGCGGTCGTCAATACCTTCGTGCCCAAGCTTCTCTTCGGCAACAACGTCGCCTGGTACTTTTCGCGGCGGGATCTGCTGGCCACGCAGGCGAAGGTGCAGGCGGCGGGCAACTACTTCCTGCGCTATCCGGGCGGATCGTCGTCGGACGACCATCACTGGAACGGCTCCGGTGCCTACGACGCCAACCACTATTGGGTCCCCAGCGCGACCAGCTTCACGCCGGGCTTTAACGGGACCGAGAGCTTCCGCGGGACTACCTCCGCAAGCTACCAGACGCCGGCCTTCATCACCGACGGCGATCCCGCGACCCGCTGGCTTTCCAACGCCAACACGGCCGTTCCCGACCAGCAGTGGGTCTACGTGGACCTGGGTGCGGCTGCCTCGGTCGATGCAGTGACGATCACCTGGGGAACCCCGTTTGCGACGTCGTTTCGAGTGGAGGCCTTTAGCTCGACGGCGTCCTGGCCGCCGCCCTACTGGGCAACGTCGGGCTCGTGGCAAGCCACGTCGGTAGGAACGGTGGCCGGCACCGAGGGCGTGCAGACCGTCAGCTTTGCCCCAGTGACGACGCGGTTCATCCGCGTGCTCATGACCCAAAGCTCGGCAGGGCCGGGCGGCGCCTACTCCATCGCCGAGCTCACCGCGTACAGCGGCTCGACTCCGGTCACGAGCAACGTGGCCAGCATGAGCCAATCGCCCACGACGGTATCCAGTACCGATCCCGCAAGTGACACCGAGTATCAGGTCAGTGTCGACTTCGAGACCCTTCATGAGCTACGTGCAGTCGTTCACGCCGCCCGCGGAGCCCATCATCACCGTGAATGTTGGCACCGGGACGCCGCAAGAGGCTGCGGCGTGGGTTCACTATGCCAATGTCGTGAAGGGGTACGGCATACACTATTGGCAAATCGGCAATGAGATGGAAGGCAATTGGGAAACCGGAGGTCCTCTCAATGCACGCGACTATGTAAACCGCTACGTCGAGTACTACGATGCCATGAAGGCGGAGGATCCTACGATCGTCGTGTTGGGACCAGTCAGCGGGGGCATGAATGAGCCATCCAATCTGGGCGATGGAAAGAACTTCATCGAGGACTTCATCCACATTCTAGATACCCGTGGGCAAAGCGACCATGTGGATGGCATCGACTTTCACTGGTACCCCAATTGGGAGTCGGTGAGCGACGAGGTGGGTCTCGCCACGGTTTCGCAACTCGGCGAATTCGCGACAAACCTTCGGTCGTGGCTGGCCGGGACAGGGGTTCGGGCTGACGTCCCGGTCTTCCTTACCGAATACAACATGGGCCTTGGCGCCGCCAGTCCTCCTGCCTACCTCAACCGACTGGCCAACGGCCTGTGGCTTGGTAACGTGTTGGGGGAGTACATCCGATATTTCGGCAAGGGCGGCGGAACCAATCTGTGGAACGTCATCAGCACGAACAGCACACCCGACTCCAGTGACCGCAACGCTGGGGACCTCGGCTATCTGCAGGTCAACAACAACCCCTATCGATACCAAGAGCACGCCGACTACTGGGCCATGCAGATGATGAGCTCGATCTGGGCCATCGCCGGTGACGCGCGCGAGCACCAGCTGGTGGCAACAACCTCGTCCGACTCGTCGCTTGCCGCCTACGCCGATCTGCGGCCCGACGGTGCGTTGAGCTTGGCCGTGATCAACCTCGGCGCGGCGACGGCCTACAGCACCAGCATCAGCATGGCGCCGTTTGTCCCCGGACCAGCGGCGGACGTGTGGACCTTCGATGCAAGCAACTACGTCTGGGAGACCACGACCATTCCGTACCACGCAGAACCGGACTTAGCCCCGACGCATTCACTGGCTTGTGGCTCCGGTTCGACGACGCCCTTCACCTTCGCTCCGGCTTCCATCACCGTGATTCGTTTCGCCCAGCCCGGCGCCTCGACCGCAGTCATCCCGGACGCGGGCACGAGCTCCGGGAATTCCTCCGATGCGAGCGTCAGCCGCAACTACGTTCCCATCGACGACATGGAAGGGCTGGCGAACGGCCCCATCGAGCTGGCATTGAGCTCACCCGACCTTAGCCCGGGTTCTTGGTGGGATTGGCACAGCACCGGAGATCCCTCCAACACGAAGTCGCCCGACCCGTTCGTATACAGCCCCGTGCCCGCGCCCCATGAGACCATGCCAGGCATTACCAGCAACCACGCGGCGCACGTGGCCTGCCGAATCGCCGACGTATACGGATACTGCGAGGAAGGCTTCGACCTCGCCATTGGTCCCGTGGACGGGGGCGAAACTCGCGTGACCTACGACATCAGCAAGTACAGTGGCATTGTCTTCTGGGGCATGTCGCCGACGGCAAATCATGTCAAGGTCATGATCCAGAACATCGACACGGACGCGCAAGGGGGCCGCTGCGGCACGAGCGATGCCTCATCTGAGCAGTGCTGGGACAGCTTCTGTACCTACCTCGGCTTCACCGATACTTGGCAAAGGTTCGAGGTGAAGTTCAGTGACTTGGAGCAGGAAGGCTGGGGACATCCCGCGCCGGGCGGCGTGTTCGACTCGACCCAAGCCTATTCCATCTATTTCCAGGTGAACGGGCCAGCGAAAGCCGGCGATCCGGCGGTGAATGCGGATTTTTGGATTGACGACGTCTACTTCGAGTGACCTTGCTTGCTGGCCACCAAGCAGAGAAATTCGCGATGCCGGTCTCTTGCGCGCAAGACCTGCGGTTCGGAAAAGCCGCTCAGAAACACCAAAGTCTTCACCTCGTCTTCCGTAAAGAGGCGCAGGCCGTGTTTGGCGAAGTCCTTCTGGGCAAGCGATTCTTTGCAAGTCATGCAAAGAACCAGCCGACCGCCGGGGGGGAGCACGCGCCCAATTTCAGTGAGTGCCTTCTGTGGATCCGACCAATAGAAGATCGAGTTCACGCTGCAGGCCTTGGAGAAGCTTTGGTCGGGATACGGAAGTAACTCGGCGCCCGCGCACCGTAGGTCGAGCTTCCCAGCCATGATCGCCTGCCTGAAGCGTCTGCGGCAGAAGGCCACCATGCCCGGCGAAGCGTCCACGCCGGCAAGAAATCCGTCGCGTGCAACCTCCGCCATGCGACCAAGCAGATAGCCGCCACCGAACCCAATCTCGATCACCCGGTCGTGCGTTTCAAGCGCAAGCTGTTCAAAGACCAGGTCGTTCAGCGCTGAATTGCGCTTGTTCCACATCGGTGCAAGAAACAGACGTCCCAAAATCTCCGACGGGCGAGCGAGCTCTTTGGCAATGAATCGTGCGAACGGCACTGACGACAGTCTCCTCTCGCGCCGCTATTCGGTCACATAGATTGCCCCGGTCGGATCGGTCGTACAGGCAGAAAAGCGAACCCCCGCTTGTGCGAGACAGTCGCACGTCGGACACCGCGATCCGTAGCACGACGAAGGCAGGGTCTCGCAGGTGTACGTGGCGGGATGGGGAAGCTCTCCGCCGGTCACGGCGGGAATGACCTGGCAATAAGATGTCCCCGCCACGGCACAAGATTGGTCGCCGCACGAAAACGGGCCTGGCAAGCACCCGATGAACCCTCTCTGCCAGACGCCGCCGCTGCAAGTCCACCGGTCGGTACAGCAGGTTTTGCATGCCGTTTGGTCGGGTGTACACGCGGCGCCTTCGTTCGCGGGAGCGCACGCGGCCTCTGTGTCCACGGCAATACCCGAATCGGCGCCGGCTTCGCTGGCCGTTGACGGTAGCGACAAAGCGTCGCTTGCGGGGTCGACGGGTCCTGACATCGATTCGATGCACCGGCCTTGATCGCAAACCAGGCGTCCGGCAACGCAAAAGAGGTTGATCTCAGGGCACCCTGCCGCGAAGTACTGATCGCAGACGTGCGTCGCAGCGCTTGTCACGGCCGAAGTGTCGACCTGGCCCACCAGCTGGCCGCACGGAGCAATACAGTTCAGGGACTGGAGGTGCAAGAACGTGCAGTCCGAGTCGACCTGACACGCCAGCGACGCTGTGCTGTCGAGATAGGTCTGGAATTGCGCACGCGCGGCCCCCGCAAGCCGGTCGCAGGTGGAGCTGTCAGCATCGGCGCTCGCATCGCGCGCACCACCCGCGCCGACCATGCCGCCGGAGTCACTTGCACCGCCGGTACCTGCCGCGCCACCTGTCGAGGCGGCGCCGCCGGTATTCGGCTTGCCGCTGCGAAGTGCCTTTGAGCACCCGCCAAGGAGAGCGATGCCCACCAGGCAGGCGGCGACGAATTCGGCGCAATCGGGTCGGGAGGCAAGTGATCGGAAGAGATTGGTGATCGACATCGAAAGGGCTCGCCCACATGATAGCCAAATCCTTGTCCGAAGGCTGGCGTCTGGCGGCCGTGGGCGTGACCGACGCCACGTTCCCCCGTGGAAAGGTCGCCTCCTGGCAAGCTTTATCGCTTGCGGGCCTCGTCGTGCCAGCCGGCAATCGCCCGCAGGACGTAGCCAGCGGCCGCGTAGCCAGCGATGCCGGGCACCACGCCCACGCTGGGGAGCTGCCGTCGGCGACGGCCGCGGCGCAGATACGGATCGCTCTCGTCGGGCGGCAGAGGAGCACACGGCACCTCGGGTGAAAAAATCGCGGGGATCTCTGCGCGGATCCCGCTCTGGTGCAACCGCTTGCGAATCATGCGCGCCAGCGGGCAGGTGTGGCTATCGAAGATGTCGGCCAATTGCACGGATTCGCCCCGGATGCGGCCCGCCGCGCCCAGGCAGGAGATCACGGGCAGCTTCATGGCCACGCACGCGCTCAAGAGCTCGACCTTGGGGCCCACGCTGTCGATGGCGTCGATCACGAAGCAGAGCGGTGCCTCGAGGAGCTGCGCGCGCGTCTCTTGCGCGAAGAATGCCTGCCGGCAGTCGATGCGTACAGACGGATCGATGCGAGCGATCGCATCGGCCATGACCTGCACCTTCGGCCGGCCCACGTCCGCCGGCGTCGCCACGGCGTGGCGGTTGAGGCTCGACGACGTGACGGTGTCGAAATCGACCAGGCGCAACCCGCCGATGCCGTTGCGCGCGAGCGCACAGGCGGCGTGGCTGCCCACACCGCCAAGGCCGAACACCGCCACCGTGGCGGCGCGCAGCTTCGCGATTCCCTCGGGACCGAAGAAGGCGGTGGTGCGGGACAAGGCGGCGGCTGTCTCGGGCGAAAAAGAGACCGCGGGCATGGTTGGCATCTATACGGCCGGCGCCTCCCGGAGAAGCCGGCACGCATCCAGCACCTCCGCTCGTCCGCCCCGCTTCTTGACCTCGGACACCATGTGCTCGGTACCGCCCGGGCCGGTGCCCAACTCCCCATTCCAAAGCGCGACCAGCACGACCTTGTCGGCGCCATGGACGAGCGCTGTGTGCAGTATCCACAGGTTGTTATGCTGCCAGATGGTGAAGCGGTCTACGTCCCGGAGCCAGCGGGGCAGCTCAAGATCCGGGCTGAGCTGGCGGACTGCGCTCGCGTGTTTCCTTACCATCGCATCGAAGCGCCGAACCCAATCCGGCCCGCCGTCTTCGACAGACTCCCGTACGTAGTCGTCGCGGGGGCCGGCCAAGAGCACCGTGGTCGGAATGGCCAGCTCTTCGCACACCTCGTGGAAAAGTATGTCGCCGCCGCTCGCACAGCCGGCGTATCCGACGATGGGGCCAGCGGCCTGCTGCCCGAGCGCGACCAGCTTGTCGCGGATCATCTTGCGCGCAAGCGGTTCGGCGCGAGCCGGGAAACGCTCGGGCGTGCGGCCCGGAGCGTCCAGACGATGGCCGGAAAACACAATGACCATCGCCAGCGCCTCGGCAGTCGGCAACCCATCCGCCGCGACTATGGCATCGAGCGCGGCGGATGCATTCTCACTGACCAGGTCGAGGCCGCTTAACATTTCGAGCTGCCGTCGTGTGGAATCGCGAGATTGAGCGTCTGCGTTTTCCAGTGCCTCTTGGTACAGCGCCCGAACGTAGTCCTTCCGTTCCGAGACCAGGCACTCGTAGTCCGCTCGGGTGAGCCGGGCCCACGGGTCGTTACCGGCGGCGGCCGCATCGATGGACACACTCACCGCCGCCTTAAGCCGCCCATAATCTTCTTCGGCAGAGGCGAGCTCGTCGAGCGCCGCCTTGTCGGACTTGAACCGCGCGCTCCACACCCCGGGCAGACCCTTGGCGAGCTCGATTCGGATCTTGAGCAGGACGAGAGCGTTGATGCCAGAGTAGTAGTGATTCAGATGCCCGAAGAATCCGGTGCGATACTGGTCGAACGCAGCGGTCAGGTGGGACGATGTCAGGGCGGCCTTTCGACGGCCATCGAGGGTCGGCCTGTCCTGCCAGGAAAGAAGCCAGCGTGTCTTCGCATTGCTGCCGCGAAGCGCGCGCAGCTCGGCGGCCAGCTCGGGATGCGCCCCTTCGATGATTCGGTCCACTGCCTTGTCCGAGCTGTCCAGATCAGGCTTGGGCTGTTTCTGGTATATAGTGGCAAGTCTCCGGTTCGCAAGCGGCTCGCGCGGCCTCGCCTCTCGAATGATTTCCCAGGTCCGCCGGGCCGCCTCCCACGCTTTGCGCCTGAACTGTGCCTCGGCGAGCAGACGCAGACCCGCGCTTGCCCACGGAATGTCGAGCTCGCAAAGAAGGGTTACAAATAGGTCCAAGTCGCCGTCACGCCCTTTGGCTCGCGCGAGATCGACGTCCTCCAAAAACTCCATCGGGACGTTGACGAACGACTCGATCTCCTGCGGCCTAAGGCCGGGCAGGAAGCGGAACACGGGACTATCCGCCTGATTCTCGTCGATGGTTGCCTCGATACGCCTGGCAAGGTCCGCAACCGACTTCGCAGGATTGTCGGCGTCGTAGAGCAGGTAGCGATCGGTCGCTATGTCGAACAACGGCTTCTGTCCTTCGACGGAAAACTTGATAAGTACAGTGTGGCGGTCCTGCAAGGCATGGCGAATGCCCAGCTCATAGAAAACGTTGGCGTTCGCGATCGAGATGTCCGCAATCACCAAGTGGCTGGTCACCAGGCGTTGGAACATGTCGCCCTGAATCTCCCCTTGGCGCATGATATCCAGCGTCGTACGACCATGAATCTTCAGTTGGTCGAGGGCCGGAGAAATCAGCTCGCGATCGATGCGCTCGAAATCAACCTTTCTGGTCGGTGAAACGTCCTTCGTATCGAAGGGCCGTACGATGAACCCGCGTATCATGAAATCATCCCCCGAGTCGCTGTGGTGGCGCCCTAGACTACACCTTTGCTCCCCTCGCGGCGTTCTTCACGGCGCCAGGAAGAGCCCACGGGCATTGTCGGTTGTTATCCGCGCTATCTCCTCCTGGGTTAGGCTCCGGAGCTCGGCCAGCGACTCGCCCACCTGTGCGACATGGCGAGGCTCGATTTCTTCTGCCGGGCAGCGGCGCACGGCGATGGCGGGCGCGTCGGTTTCCACTAGCAGACGATCGAGCGGCACGGCTCGCGCCGCTTCGTGGGCAGCGTGGGCGTTGTCCTGGGTGACCGCGCCGCCGAAGGCGATGTGAAGCCCCATGGCCACGAACCGCTCGGCCAGCGTAGCGCCGCGGGAAAACGCGTGCACAGCCCCGCGCAGGCGCGGGCGAAAACGCGCCAGCACAGCGAACATGTCGTCGAAGGCCCCGCGCACATGCAGCGAGATCGGCAACCCCAAGTCCACCGCGAGCTCAAGCTGCCAGGTTAACTGCGCGATCTGGCGCTCGCGCGGCGGCGCATCGGCCACTCGGAAGTCGAGCCCGATCTCGCCCACCGCAACGGCGCCACTGGTTGCGAGCAGGCTCGACAACTCGTCCCGGTCCAGCGACTCGTGCGCCACCCACGGGTGCTGTCCCAGGGCGACCACCACGCCGGGCAGCCTCGCCAATCCAGGCACGACCGACAGCGACGCGCGATCGTAGGCCACCGCCAACACGTGCTCAACCCCCTCGCCTCGCGCGGCCGCCATCACTTCCGCAGGGCGCGCGGCCAGCGGCCCCATGTCGAGGTGGCAGTGGGTATCGAACCAGGTCATCGCGGGAAGCCTCCTTCCCGACTATACCTCGCCCAAACGCGCGAGGGCGCGGGGTCGGACCGCGCCTTGGTGGAGCCTCTGCGCCTACTGGCAGGCGGCCGATTTGAGCTGGCTTACCGGGTTGGAATTGCTGTCCGCGCCGTCCACGGCCACAAGGCACATGCCCGCAGCCACGCTAACCGTGGTGGAGGGCGAGCTCGCACTCATCGTCAGATTTCCGGTCACGACCTGAAGCTGGCCCTTGGTGGTCGAGTTGCCATAGGAATCACAGGTGGCGGCCGGCACCAACACCGACGGCTTCGCCGCCCCACCCAGCATCACGTCGAAGATCTGGTCGTTCAGCCACTCGGGCATGTTCACACGCATGGATTCCGACAGCTTGTTCAGCATCAGCGCCAACTTGATGTCCAGGGCCGGGTCGAAGGTCACCAAAGTACCGTCGGCCGTCTTCTTGAACGTGACGGAGAACTTGCGCCCATTGTTTGCATTCACGTCGAGCGTGCCTAGGCGATCGTTGTTGAGCGCCACGAACGAGGTGTCGTTGCCGAGTCCGATGCCTGCGACGGTGAGCTCCTGCGCACCCTTGGTAACGTTGACGCCGCCGTTGACGCCGCCCAGGTGGCCCGAGAAGGTGCCATTTTGTTCGTTGCTGCCGCAGGTGTCGTCGCAGACCGCGGCTCCCGCAATCTGGACGTCAACCGCGCCAAGCGCTGCGGTGTAGCCGAGCGTGTTGGTGACCGAGTTGATGGTGAGCTGTGTGGTGGGATCCGACGGTAGCACGGTGACCGCCACCGGCTTGCCCTTGGCTTGCCCGACCAACAGATCGACCTTCTGGAGCACCGAGCTCGAGATGACAAAGTCGCCCTCTGCACGCTTCTCGATGCTGCCTTGGACGACGCCGTTCAGGTGATCGGGCAGATTCTGCTGGTCCTCGGGATTCACGAACAGCCGAATCGCGGCGAGGGCCTGGGCAAGATCGGCCCGAATCGAAAGCTTCTTGGAGCCAAGCACGGCCGTGCCCGGGTTGTATCGTGCCTCGCCGACCAACAGCGAAACGTTGAGGCTGTCGTCCGTGTTCGCGGTGACCGCGAACCTGATCGGGTTGTTGGTCAGCTTGTCGACGCAGGTCAAATCGGATCCGCACGCCGCCGCGGGATCGACCTTGTAGACGACCTGGTTGCCGTCCTTTGTCTCGACCAGCTCGTCGCGAAACACGTGGTCCCTCGACTCTTGCGCAACCCGATGCAGGAGATCGTCGAGCGCCTGGGTGGTCGACTTCGTGGCGTCGTCAGTCGAGCTCGTGTCCGTGGTCGCGCCAGCCGGCGTGCACGAGGGTGAGCTTCCCAGCGCCGTGCCGATGCTCCCCGTGGCCACAGTCGTGCCGTCGGTCGTATCAAGCGCCGCCGTCGAATCAGCCAGGCCACCAACCAACTCGTCCACCCGCTGGTTTACAGTGGACGTGGCCTCGGTTGAATCAATTGGCCGCGGCGAGGACCCGCCACTCGGCGAGGAATTGCACCCCAGGGCGAACAGCCCTGCCGATCCCAAGAGGCCCAACAACCGTAAGCTATTCGTCATATTCTGCTCCTTCGTGGTGGTGGCTCGACCGCATATCAATGAACTCGATCCGCCTCAGAATACTCCTATTGCCGCGTCCGATCTAGCTCGGGCAGAGCCGCGGGCCACCCCTCAGCTCGCAAATAGACCCGTCGAAGCGACCAAGATCACGCCACGCGCAGGTTACCTTGCAGTCGATGTAGGTTGACTGCGCCTATAGGGCGAAATGGGGACTCGTCTCCGAGCTACGCTCGCGCCCGTAGCATCCCTGCGACACCGGTGCCCGGGTTCGCGCTGGGCGGACCGCGGGCGGCGACGATACCACTGCGCTAGCGGCACTTTTGCGTCGGCACAGCGACTGCATTAGGTTGGCTCCATGACGGGTCTGGCGCTCCTCGTTCTCGGGTCAACTTTGATGGCAGCGGACGGCGGCGAGGCGACGCCCCCGGACGACCAAGCTGCCGTCGATGCGCCGGAGCAGCCCAAGCAGGGTAGCTGGGAAGGAAGGCGTATCAAACAGCGGCGGGCGGCCGCGAACGCGATCATCGGATCGACCCTCGAGGTGGGCTCGGTACTACTCCACGTTCTTAACGGTGGCATCTTCATCGGGAGAGACCTGGGCTTGTCCAGCGAGGGCTGCAATGCTTCCGACAACCCTTGCGGCGGGCCGCCCTTCTTCATCGTGGTTCCTCTCGGCGCGACCACCATGGGATGGATTGGTGCAGCCCGACTGGCCGAGGCCCGCGAAGCCAACTTGCGAGACTCGTGGATGTATTGGGTGGGAACGGGCGTCGAGATCGGCGCCTATCTGGTCACGGCGCCCGGTTGGGGTGCAAAAGGCAAGAATGCACGCTTGGCATGGGACACCACCTTCGTGTCGATGGCCGCGCTCGGCACCGTGCTGCAGGTGGTGGGCGCTCTCACCGGGCCGACGCGCGCCGACGTGGACGCGGTCGCCTCCCGCTCGCCGCACGTGATCCCAGGTTGCGCTCCCATCTTGGGCGGGATGACGTGTGGGATTGCCGTAGCCGGGTTCTGAGTGAAATTCAGCGCTGGTTGGCGTAGAGGGCGGCCAGGGCAGCGCCGATGGCTTGCGAAAGCTCGCCGAGCGCCGACTGCAGGATGGTCACGCTCTTGCGCTGGACCGGCCACAGATAAGTGAGAGCGGTCTCGCGCACGATTTGCAGGTAGCGATCGCGGAATTCCTTGGTGGTGTTCTCGGGATCCATCAGGCCGCCACCGATGACCACGAACCTCGGGTCGAGCGCCATCGAGAGGTTGGCCACGTGCAGCCCCATCGCGCGGGCTTGGAAGTCGAACAGCTCCACCGCGAGCTGGTCGCCGGATTGTGCCAGACCGCGCAGGCTGAGCGCCTTGTCGCGCGGGCTCTTGCTCGACTGGGCCAGCGGGTGGTCGGGGCGTTCGGCCAGGCGATCTTCGAGCAAGTACGGCAAGCCGGCCAGCGTCGTGTAGAGCTCGATGCAACCCCACTCCCGCCCGCAACCGCACTTGTACGGCTTGCCGGCGAGAAGATGCAGGGGCGCCGCCATGTGCGCGGTTTCCATCGCCGCCAAGGTGTCGCCCACCAGAGGCAGGCCATCCTCGCCGATGTAGGCCGACCCCAACCCCGAGCCCGGCGCCAACAACAGCACACAGCCTCTGCGCGATCCACGTGCATATTTCGCCTCGCCCACGCCGCCAAAGGCGCCGTCATTGCCCACGATCAGGGGAAGGTCACGCCCTGCTTTCTTCTTCAACGCCCGGTTATACGCGGCATAGAAATTCCACCCGTCGAAAGTGACCGGAAGGTTGGCGGAATGCGCCAGCACGCCGCTGCGCTCGTATGGGCCCGGGATAGCCAAGCCCACGCCCTTGACCTGTCTCCAATGAAGCTTGTTCGCGGTCAGGTAGCCGTCGATGGCTTCAATCCAACCCGCGACCACTGCCCCGGGCCCCCCCTGCGAGTTGGTCGGATGTTGGAGGAGCTTCCGAGATACCGTCTTGCCGTCCGCCCACACGGCGCCGATCTTCGACGTGGTTGCGCCGCAGTCGGTGCCGATGAACAGGTGATGCCTCGTGGTCATTGGCGCACTTTAGAATGTTTTGGGGCAAACGCGCCACGAATCTTCGAGCGATAGGATCTCAACGAGGCACGGGCTGCCAATAGATCCACGAGGCGAAGGCGCCGGTCGAGGATGCCTGCCTGCCCACCTCCGCGAGCGTGCTGCCCTGCTCGGCAAAGACAATGACTTCTTTGTTGTCCGCCGTGATTATCGCCAGGAATGCGCCGTCGTTCGACCAACGGTTGCTGGTTACAGCTCCCGCAAAGAGCAGCTGAGTCGAGGCGCTCGGGACGTTGTAGGCGTAGACCCTCTCGTCGGCGTCGGAAGCCACGCTCCACAGCCACCAGTCCGAGTCGGGTGACCATGACAGATGGGAGCTGATATCTCGAGTAACGGGCACCGGACTTCCGCCCGCGGTCACGTTCGGGATAAGTCGCACGTCATAGTCGTAAACGCCCTGCTGGAACAAACACTCCAAGTGCTTTCCGTCGGGAGACCAATAGATGCCGATGGGTTCGCCTGCCGCCACATAGGCCGGCTCGCTGGGCCCCTCCGGCTTCAGCTCTACCAGACAGACTCCGGGCGCCGCCGACGGGCCGCACCCACCCAGGTAGGCGATCCAAGTTCCACCGGGCGACAGCCGCGCGCTCGCGGGAAACTCCACCATCGAAGTCGCAGGGGGAACGTCGACCCGCGCCGCATAGGTTCGCCGATCCCCGGCGTCATCTTGCGTCGAGAAGAACAGCCAGTCGGAATTGGCCCAGGTCACCGACGAGATTTCGAGATTCAGGGTGTCGGTGAGCGGAACGACGGGCAGGTCGGGTCTTGAGGTGTCGACCCCCGCCACCTGCGAGATGCCAGGCTTGGGCACTGCGGGAGCGACCAGCCACCGGCCGTCCGGCGACCAGATGCCGTAGTAGCCCTTGAAACCGGTCGTGCGCGTGTCGACGTCTGCGTCCACCGCCGGACGCGAACGGAAGTCGACCAGCGAGACGGTATTTCCGGTGCCGGAAAGGGCTACGTGCTCGCCGTCGGGTGCCCAGAACGGTTGGGGATTCACCAGTGCCGGCGGCTCCTTGAGCTTCAGACTGTAGATCTCGGGCCCGCCACAGCGAACATCCATCACAGTCACGCTGGCGTCCGAAATACCGTCCTGCAAAAGCAGGATCGGCAATCTGGGCGACCAGCTCACTTCGTACGCAACCTCGCGCAAGAGAGTCGGTTCGCTCGGTTCGGCGCCACCGAAGTCAGTGAGATACGCCGGACTGCCCCACTGCCGGCGAACGAAGAACCGCCCTTCAGGCGAAAAGCCTTCGCCGCGAATTCCGTCGTGGCTTCCCAGTTGCCACGGCCCAACGATGCCCGAGGCTGATACTCGAAAAGCTACTGCGTTCGCTGAATCAGTCGCGCTCTCACTCACCACCAGCCAACGAAAGCCGTCCGGCAGGGTCAGGTAACCCGGCGGCGATGGAAAGCCGCACCCCGCATCGGTGTGATCGAGGTCGGCATGCGATTGTCCGTCAGCCGTGGCGATCGCATCCCGCTCGACGTTCGCGTCCGGTGCAGTGCTCGTATCCGTTGTGGCGCTTGCGCTGGCATCGGATTGCGACAGGCTCCGGTCGCCAAGGAGGTGGCGCAATTCTGTTCGGCCTCCGCAGCCGGCCAGGACAAGCCCCGAGAGGATCTGGAGAAGGTCGACGGCGCGCACCAAGAGCAATGATAGCAACGCTGGCACCCAGGTAACACCAATTCCTCTAGTGTCTCGAGCTGCGGTCCAAGATCGAGCAGCGGCTACGGCAAGAACTTGATGTCGGTGATGGTCACGTCGACGTCGCAGCTTGAACCCTGGTCCAGATTCGAGCCAGTGAACTGCCACTGCAGGCCGACCACCTGGGCCGCGTTCGCATCGGACCAGCTCGAGAAGTCGGCCAGCGGCCTCACCACGGTCGTGGCGTCCGAGGACGGAACCGCGATCCTCTTCACGACCGGGAAATTATAGCAGCCGGCGGATGCGTCCTGGTAGCAGCCACCCGCGGGAGTCTGCGAAATGGGCTGCTGGTCGAAGGTCTTGATTTGCAGCTCCAGGTCGCACTTGCCCGCCGATCCTGCCAAGGTGAACTGGACCTCGGAAAACGAGCTGACGGTCGCGCACTCTAGGAAGGCCAGCCCGGCGCCGGCATAGTCACCCGACGCTACAGAGCCCGTGACGTGCATGTCCTTGGCCGAGGTGTCGACGTTGGCTTTCATCGACGAGCCATTGGGTCCCTGGTACGCATAGATGTTGCCATTGAGCCCCTGCAGGTCTCCCCACTTGCCGGAGGAACCCTTCCAGTCGGTGAAATCCGTCACGCCGCCGCTCTCGCCGTTGCTCGGGACCACGGCCGCGGAACAGTCGAGCCCGTTCGAGGTCTTGGTCGAGCTGTCCGCCCCTCCATCCTGACCGCCCGTCGAGACCGGAATCACAAGACCTGGCGTTTCCTTGCTCGCGTCCCAGCTTACGAAGGTCACGACGCTGCTCGCCGGCAAATCGTAACTAAAGCTGTCGCTGGCGTCGATGGTGCTCTTGGACGCCAGAGAGTCGTCGGGCGAGGTGACCCAGGGAGTGATGGTTCCAAACGTACCACCGTCGAGGACGAACTTCTGGGTTACCGTGCTTGTGCCGGCGTTGATGGCGATGACCGCGAGGTGAGTCGAGTCACGGTACGCCTCCACCAGCACGTTGGCGGTCGGATTGTCGGTGGCGTCGATGCGCTGGAAGCCCGGGCGCACGAATTTGGACCAGTTCCCGAACGCAAAACCGCGCTTGAACATGAAGGGGTCGCCCATCGACTTGTCCGGCTGGATGAGGGCGGGGTTCAGCCTGACGTTGTCGTCGAAGCCGTCCTTGGTGATGTAGATGGCCCACCAGCTCCAAGCATTCATACCCGTAGTCACCATGTTGTCGTGAATCTGCTTCGCCATGCCGATGGCGCTGGTCATGCTTGGATCGGGCGTGTCGCCCTTCATGTTTTCTTGGGACCATTCCGTCTCCCAGAACGATTTCCCGTTCTGCTTGGGCTTGTCGTAGGCCCAGTTGCCGGCGGAGTACGGGTGGGTCGCGATGACAGGCACGTAACCGCTGGCAGTGGAGTCAGCCAAGAGCGGGGTCACGTATTGGTCGCAAGCGGGCCAGCTGGCTGTGTCGGGCGTGATGATCTTCACCGAGGGACAGTGTTCGGCAAACCAGGGACCCATGTTCTGGCCAATGAAGGTGGTAAGCTCGTCAGGGGTCCACTGAGCGCCGTCCCAGGTGGCGGTGTAGTCGGGCTCGTTCGCGGGCGAAACGCCGACGATCGAAACGCCGGCCTTGTCCATCAGGTCCACGAAGTCTGCCAAGTATTGGGCATAGTCTTGGTAGTGGGAAGTCTTTAGCTTGTTCGAGCTGTAGCCGTCTCCCGACCCATTCTTATTGTTGGTTACCTTCCAGATCGGGGGTGGCGTCCAAGCCGTGGCCCAGACCTTGGCCCCACGTACAACCGCTTGCTGCGCGGTCGCAAGCTCGGGTGCGGTGGCGATCGGCTGGGCACCGTCAGGCTCGGAGCCATCATCTTGCGTGTCGTCCGGCACGCCAATCATGGTGCGCAGCAGGGAAAGCCCGATTCCCTTCTTGGCGTCGAAAAGCTGATCGGCTTGATCGTCAGTGATGTTGCCACCGAAGAACGCTGAGGAAGCGCCGAACCCATCGATGGTTTGATTGGCCGCGGACCAGGTGATGGTCACGTCGAGATGCTGCTCATCCGAGCTCGCCTTACAAGCAACGAGGCCCGCTGGAATAGCGGCCGCGAGCGCCAAGTGCCAAAGAGACTTCATCGTCACATCCTCCTGGTGCGCGTTCAGTGAGTTGTGAACCTAGCATTCCTCCGAGCGTCGATGCGCGAGATTCCCTATGAAAAGGCCATGAATTGATCCTTACGGCGCACTGAACATCGCAATTCTGTACGCCGCGCTGTCAAATTACGCCGTCACGTCAGGCACTCTGTGGCAGGACCGCGCAAAGACCCGAGGCGACAGACGAAGGCGGCGGCGAGCTTGGATCGCCCGACGGCAATCGACTCGCCAAATCGCGCCGCAACTCTTCCAGCACGACAGACAATTCCCGGGGAATGGGCGCGTGGATCTCCAGTAGGTGTCCGGTCTCGGGATGGGGCAGGCGCAAGGTGGCGGCGTGCAGGAACAGGCGGTGCAGGCCGTAGCTCGTGCGAAACAGTCGATTGTGCTCGCCCTTTCCGTAGTTCACATCGCCGATGATGGGACAGGAGATGTGCTTTAGGTGGCGACGAATCTGGTGCAGCCGGCCCGTGCGCGGGCGTGCCTCCACGAGGCTGTAGCGGCCGAAGCCATCAAGACGCACGAAATCGGTCACCGCGGAAACCCGCTCCTCGCGCCGGTCCTCGCCCGGAGGCAGCGGATGGTCGATGGTGCCTGACGTCGGCGGAGCTCCACGCACCAGCGCCAGATACGTCTTTTCGGCGCGGCCATCGGTGAAGGTCTTTCCCAGCGCCGCCGCTACGTCCGCCGAAAGCGCAAACAAGAGCACGCCGCTGGTGCCGCGGTCCAGGCGGTGTACGGGATACACGTACCGGCCAATCTGGTCTCGCAAGCGGGTCATGGCCACGTCGCGCTCACCGTCCCAGCCCCGGTGCACGGACAGCCCAGAGGGCTTGTCCACGGCCACCAGGGCCTCGTCGCGGTAGAGGATGGGAAGAGTCACGGAAACAAGAATACGCCAACCCGTCGCGGTCTGCTGCTTTCGCCGAAGCGGGCGTCGCAGAAAGAGTCAGGACGATCTGCCTCGTGCGTGGCAAACCGCTCGGGCTCGCGCAAGCGGGCGGGTTTATGCGATTAACCGCCCATGTCGGAAGGTCACCGCAACGAATACCTGAGCCGCATCCACCGAGCGCAGGACTTCATCGAGAAGAACCTGGCCCAAAAGCTCACCCTGGAGGAGATCGCGCACGCGGCTTCCTTCTCGCCGTATCATTTTCATCGCATCTTCTCGGCCATCACGGGCGAGACGCTGTATCAATTCATCTTGCGGCTGCGCTTGGAAAAGGCGGCCGGCCTCCTCTGCCAGGATGTCGACCGGCCGGTCACCGACATTGCGCTCGACGTCGGGTTCGGCTCCTCCGCAACCTTCGCGCGAGCCTTTCTGGCTGCCTTCGGAATGTCGGCTACCGATTTTCGCAAGAATCGCAAAATGGATCGCAAAGATGGCAAAGCAAACGCGGACGCGGATCCGTACCTTGATGACCGGACACCATCGCCCCAAGCAAGGAGAGCCAACATGAATCGCATCCCAGCCAAAGAGCCCGCCTCAATCGAAGTCCGTGACATGCCTGCCAAGACACTTGCGTACCTCCGCCACGTCGGCCCCTACGCGGGCCAGGCCGGTCTTTTCGAGCGACTGTGGGGTCAGTTCTTCCAATGGGCAGGTCCTCGCGGCCTCATCGGCCGGCCCGGCGCCGAGATGATTTGCATATTCCACGACAACCCCGAGATCACCGAACAGGACAAGCTGCGCATCAGCCTCGGGGTCACTGTGGATCCGGGAACCGCCACCAGCCCGCCGGTTGGCCTGCTCGACCTTCCCGCCGGCAAGTACGTGGCGGCCCGCTACGAGATCGATCCAAGCGACTACCCCGCCGCATGGACCTACGTGATGGGCGTCTGGATTCCGCAAAGCGGCTATCAGCCGGACGATCGGCCTTGCTACGAGTGTTACCTGAACGACCCGAAATCCCACCCGCAGGGAAAGCACATCGTCGAGCTGCGCGTCGGCATCAAGCCGCTATAGAGAGGACCGCAGCCCGAACCGCCCGCTCTCAAATCGGCTGAAGTATTGGGCTGCCTCGACCCATCTATTGTTCGGGGTGAGGCTCGGCGCGCGCTTGCCTTCCAGCGGCCACGATCTCGAACGCCAATGGGATGGTGACCACGCCGGTTTCTTTGACCAGGTCGGGAGGTGGCGCTGGGAAAGGCTGGGCTTGCTGGACGGCGGAGACGGCGATTTGGTCCAGCAAAGAAGCACCCGACGGCACGACGATCTGCGTGTCCGCGAGCGACCCGTCAGCGCGCAGCCGGACATGCAGGACCGTCGCCCACTTGCGCATGCCCAGGCTGGGAGCAGCGGGATCTCTTCGGTAGTATTCCTCGATCGGATCCCAGTGCGCCTCGACACGCGCTTTGACCTGCCGAAAGCACTCCGCCCGCTGCTCCGTTACATTCGCGATGGCGAGGCGCCCCTGAGCAAGCGGCCATGCGATACGGAAGACGGGCGTTGCTGACCGCTCGGTGCATGTGCGCTCCTCGGCCCCAAGCGGCCATGACGGCACCCAGGCCTTCACGGTCTCATCCTCGATGCGCGGCTGCCAGATCCCACCGCCG
>CAZBIU010000093.1:0-20157 GCA_964491625.1 uncultured Myxococcales bacterium | reverse complement strand
GCCTGCGCGATGGCGCGCCAGATCTCGCGCGCCGGCTTCGTCTCGACGGCCGAGCCGTCCTTCACGGCGCGCGTCGAGAACTCGCGGTCCTTCTGCACCGCCTCCATGAAGTCGTCGGTGACGCGCACCGAGTTGTTCGAGTTCTGGAAGAAGACCGACTTGTACGCCTCGCCGTCGAAGGATCCGTCGTAGCCGGCGTCGATAAGCGCCCACGCCTTCTTCTCTTCCTTGGACTTGCAGGTGATGAAGTCTTCGATGTCAGGGTGATCGACGTTCAGGATCACCATCTTGGCCGCGCGTCGGGTTTTGCCGCCCGACTTGATCACGCCGGCAAAGGCGTCGAAGCCCTTCATGAAGCTGACCGGTCCCGAGGCGGTGCCGCCACCGACCAGCAGCTCCTTGGACGAGCGCAGCGGCGAAAGGTTGGTGCCGGTGCCGGAGCCGTATTTGAAGAGCATGCCCTCGGTCTTGGCCAGCCCGAGGATCGACTCCATGGTGTCCTCGACCCGGTTGATGAAGCATGCCGAGCACTGCGGTTCGGCCTCGATGCCCACGTTGAACCAAACCGGCGAGTTGAACGACATCTTCTGCTCGACGAGCAGGTGCCGAAGCTCGGCGCGGTAGGCATCGGCAGATTCCTGATCCGCGAAGTAGCCATCCTTGAGACCCCAGGTCGTAATGGTGTCGGCCACGCGGGAGATGAGCTGGCGCACCGAACGCTCGCGCCCCGCGGTGCCGAGCTGACCGCGGAAGTATTTCTGCACCACCACGTTGGTCGCGGTTTGGCTCCAGCCCTTCGGCACCTCCACATCGCGCTGCTCGAACACCACCTTGCCGCCCTCGCCAATAATGCTGGCCGTGCGCAGATCCCATTCCACGCTACGGAAACCGTCGTCGCCGGGGCGGGTGAAGAAGCGGTCGAGCTTTATCCCCGGCGCCAGCTTGCGACCGCGCGCCCTTTGCGCGCCCGCTTCCCTGTTCACTTCGCGCATTGCGTCCTTGCCGTCCCGATGATCCTCTTTTGCCTCTTTGCGATCTTTGATGTCCCGATTCGTCGTACTGCCTTCGCTTATCTCAAACTCGACCCCGTTCGGTCGAGCGCCACGTTGACGTCGATTGTCATGTTTTTCGAGCATGGTTACTCCTCCTCCAACAATCCGGGTAGGTCTATGCCGAACAGAAGAGCCTGCTTTGCAGCCAAAGCTGACGCTCCCCGATGCGGCGGCTTGGCCAGAATAACTCGCGCCAAATGCCGACTAAGTCAATAAAAAACACAATATGTAGTGGCATACTACATAGTACCACACTATATGTTGTGTATTATCCTCCTGTGGATAGTTTACGAAATCGCCTGCCGCTTCGGTCATTTCCGCGCTTGGACCACCTGTGGACAAACAGCGATGACCATACGTTGCCATACGCCGATGGTCGGCGGCTATTGGGGCTCGGAAAATATCGGAAACCGATCTTCTCGCTTATGATCGAGGGGTGATCTGGCTGGAAGCAGTCGGCTGCGAGCGCGACGGACAGGTCGTGCTCGATACCGTGACCATGGGGGTCGCGCAGACCGAGCTCATCGTCGTCGAGGGCGGAGTCGCGTCCGGCAAGTCTACCTTGCTGGAGATAGCGGCGGTCCGTCGCCTGCCCGATCGGGGCACGCTTTGGTTCGCGGGGCGAAACGTGTCGACCTTGCAGCGGGCATCGCTGCCGTTCGTTCGGCGCAACATCGGCTTCGCCACGCCCGATTCCCTCTTGCTTCCCGACGAGACTGCGCTTGCCAACGTGGTGCTCGCGCTCGCGGTTCGCGGTGAATCGCCGAACAACGCGGAAGCCGCCGCGCGGGACGCGCTGGCCTTGGTGGGCGCCGAGGGGCTCGCAGCACGCCGGGTGGGCTCACTCTCGTCGGGACAACAGCGCCTTATTTCTCTGGCGCGAGCCATCGCGGGACCGCCGCCACTTGCGATCGCAGACGAGCCCGCCGCTTTTGCCGACGACGACGTGAGGCAACGGATCGTCTGGGCCCTGTGTGCGGTTCGCGATGCCGGCGCTGCGGTCCTTTGTGGCACGGCCGACGACGCCTTCGCCGCGCAGATGGTGGAGCACGGCGGTCGCAAGATCAACCTGGACCAGGGCCGCATTGTGGGCGCGCCGGCGGTGGGCTTGGTGCCCGCGTTCACTCCCGCGCCGATCAGCGTCGATATCGCGCAGCGGGTGGCGTCTTCTGATGCCGACGAGGGCGGTGTGGCTACCTCGCCGGCAACCCGAGGGCCGGCTTGAGAAGCGCCTTCATCCTGCGCCGGGTTTGGCAACAGACGAGACGGCATCCGCGCATCGTCACGTCCGCAGTCTTCGCCTTCTGTCTTCTGGCCATGGTGGTCGGAATAACTCGGCTCGGCACGCGCACCGTGGATCGTTGGGGCGGCTTCCTCGGACAGAACGTTCACGTCATCGCGTATCTGTCCGAAGATGCCGACCCTGATGTCGTGCAGGGGCTCGTGGCTCTCTTGCATCGGGTACCCACGGTCGCCGCGGTGAAGGTGGTCGAGCCTGCCCAGGCCCTAGCGCGCCTGCGCGCTGTCTCCGCCTCGCTGGGAAGCGACCCCAAGTCTCTCGAAGGCCTGGAGGCAGGCTACTTTCCACGCTCTGTCGAGGTCAGTTTGGCGCCCGCGGCGGATCTGTCCCAACCTGCGGCCGACCTTGCCCAACGCCTGCGCGGCGTTCCCGGGATCGAACAGGTGGACGCAATGACGAGTGGGCTTGCCCGACTCGCGAGTTGGGTGAAGCTTGGGCGACGCCTTGGATTCACACTAGTGGCGGTGTGCGGCCTGCTTTCGCTTGCGATCTTGGCGCTGGTATTCGCACGCAGCCGAGACGCCGGGCGAGCCCAGGCAGCGGTCCTGCTGGACCTTGGCGAAAGCAACGCCGGGGTTCGGCTGCCCGCGAGCCTTGGGATGGCGGCGGCGGCTCTCCTCGGCGGAACCCTGGGGACGCTGCTCCTGCGGCTCGCCTGGCGGTTCGCACTTGGCCACTTGGAAGCCAGCCTCGGCATCGCGGTCGCCACCCCGCCGCCGCTGCTCGGTGGCGGCGAGATCATCGCAAGCCTCGGCCTGGCATTCCTGCTTGGGCTGGCGCTCGGATACTTCGCAACCCCGCTACCCAGAGTCGGCATCCGTGCCTAGAATACCGAACGGTTCCTTGAACACCTGGGCATGTTGTCTGCTGCTTCTGCTTTCCACAAGCGGCGTGGCGGCCGACACGGACGATGAGGAGGCGGCGCTGTTCGATCAGCTCTCGGCGCGCGAGCAGATCCTCGACATGCAGCGAGAAGCCTCGGAGGTCGGGACCCGCAAACGCGCGCTCCTGGCCTACCGAATGGCTCGGCATCGCGAGCTTGGATTCACCGCCGATCCCGAAGGCCGCCTGGAAGATGCAGGGGCCTTCGATATGGCCTTGGTCGCATTGCGCCAGAGCGTCGACGAGACCAAGGCTTTGGCTTTCGAGCTCGACCGCGTGCGCGCAGATCGCACCGAGATGGAGTCGGCACTGATCGCGCGGGCACTGGTAGCGATGCGAAGATCCGACGCCGAGGGCGACGGTGACGTCAGCCAGCCGCTGGTCCGCCCCTTGCGCGGAACCCCGGTCGCGGTTCCCGGCGTTCGCCGCGATGGCCCCACCAAGGTCGAGCTTCGCCACGACAGCGTGGATCTGCTGGCGCGTCTCAACGACCCCGTGCGATCGATAGCGCCCGGTGTGGTCAAGCGGGTGGAGCTTTTGCCCCAGGGTGGCTACGCGGTGGTCACCCAGCACAAGGGCGGTCTGACCAGCGTGGTCACGGGCCTGCGCGACGTGGCGGTGACGCCGAAGGCTACCGTCGAGGCAGGGCAGACGCTTGGCCGAGTCGGGCGAAACCTCGATGGCGCGGCGGTGGTTTCGGTGGAGATCTGGCGCAGCCGGCGGCCACTCGACGCCGCCAAGCTCCTCCGCTTCCGGCTCGGTAGCTGAGCCTATTGCACGCCCTTGCTGGCGAGGAACTCCTTGTACTGGGCGTCCACCACCAGGATATGCTTGGAGAGCCAGTCGCGAAGGAAGTCGAGGGTAGACACCGCCATCGCCGCAGTTCCGGCCCTGAACTGCGCGTCCAGGTCGGCAACCTTGTGGCGGAAGGTTTCGTGCAGCTTGAGGTGCTCGTCGAGGCGCGGGTAGTGGTGCAAGCGCAGGATGGCCTCTTCCTCGCCGAAGTGGACCTTGGTGTACTGGGCGAGGTTCGTGATGGCCGAGCCCAGCACCTCCTTGCCGCGGCCCTGCAACATCCCCTCATGGAGCTGATTCATGATGTCGAACAGGCCCTGATGCTGCTTGTCGAACTTCGCGATTCCCACACTCATCTTCGGCGTCCAGGTCACAAGTGCCATTCGGAACCTCCACGAGCAGATTGCCCGCAGCTTCCAATCGGCCGGTTCTGGATTGGCCTTTACGCCTTGACGGCTGAAAAGAGACCGGCGACGACGGTCACACTGAAGGCATGCCCGCCGAAGTAGGTATCGATGGCCTGCTTGACCGCGATGAAGATGTCTTGCATCCCCGGCCCTTTTCCGGCGATGGCCTGCCATCGAGCCAGAGGGCCCCGTTCGATGACCGGGGCGTAGAAGAATTCCCGGGCCGTGCGAAATACCAGCTCCCAGTGCGTGGTTTCAACGTCGACCCGTGCGAAACCGGCAGCTTCCAGATCGCGCGCCAGGGCCTCCGGCTCTGGGAAGTCCTTCAGGTAGCTCTGCAGCGCCGCCGCCATGTCGTTCTTACGCAGACGCAGGAGCACGTCTGAGAAGACGTCGAGGAATTCGCGCCAAGTTCCCTTTGCCAGCGTCGCCAGCCGCAGCGTTCCGCCGGACCGGGTCACTCGCGCCGCTTCGGTGAGGATCGACCCCGGCGACGGGTGGTCTGCCAGCATCAGGCTTGCCAGCACCCGGTCGAAGGCGTTGTCCGCAAAGGGCAACTTGCCGGTGAGGTCGTGGGCCCGGAAAGACACCCGACGCCCCAAGTCCTCGGCGGTCACATTGGCACGCGCGCGGTCGACGAAGGCCTGCGATGTCTCCAGCGCGGTGAGGCGGCTGTCGGCATCGAGACGGTGGAGAAGCTCGGTCGTGGTCGTGCCAAGCCCGCAGCCGACCTGGAGAACATGGGTGTGCGGCGCGAGCGATAGGCCATGGACGAGCAAGTCTGCGAGCTTCTGTCCTATCAGCGGGTAGACGGACTCCTCGTAGATGCGCGCGTGCTTTTCATGCTGCGTAAGAAGTCGCGAGGGACCGGAGGCTGTCATAGACGCGGCAATCTATCCCGACTGGGATTCCAGTGCTACCCGCATGCACCGTCTGTTGCCAAGCTCACAATTTGTCGGCATCAATTCCGCCGTCGCGTTACCCCTTACAGCTTGACGACGCCCCTTTTCTTGCTGGAAAGGCCGGGCGGTAGCTTCACGGGAGAAAGTGCACATGTGCGTTTTCCACGTGCAGGTGACAAGATTGTTATACTCCAGGGCACCAAGCCACGCTTCCGGGCTCGCCCGGGCGTCCGTTCTCCCCGCAAGGTGAGGTATTCATGAGAAGTTCAACGACGATCTGTTCGATGCGCGCCGGCGCCGCGACCATCTGCTTCGCACTGCTCGGCCTTGCGCCGGCAGCGTTTTCCGTGGTGGTTGGCTGCAGCAGCGCCCAGATCATCAACGAAGGCGACGGCGGTGCGGGGGGCTCTGCGGGCGGCGGCAAGGGCGGGGGCGGACAAGGCACGTCGACGGCGGGTGCTGGCGGCGGCATCGTTCTGACCGTTCCCGATGCGAATACCAGCATCGATCGCCCGGGCGGTGGCAACTGCGGCGACGGCAAGATCGAGCGAAACGAGAGCTGCGACGACGGCAACACCGTCAGCGGCGACGGTTGCAGCCGCATCTGCCAAGTCGAGAGCAACTGGGACTGCCCGGAAGAAGGCAAGCCCTGCGAAAACCTCGCCAAGTGTGGCAACGGGCATCTGACCTCGGACGAAACTTGCGACGACGGAAATACCCTATCCAACGACGGTTGCTCGGCTGACTGCAAGACCGTGGAGCCGGGCTGGCAGTGTCGCGTGCCAGGCAAGGCGTGCACCCCTAAGTGCGGCGACGGCGTCATGTCCGGCCCGGAAGCCTGCGACGATGGCAACACGGCGTCGGGCGATGGCTGCTCGGCCACCTGCCATCTTGAAATCGGCTACAAATGCGACAAGCCCGGCAACGCGTGCACGAAGACCAAGTGCGGCGACGGCAACAAGGAAGGTGCCGAGACCTGCGACGACGGCAACACCGTGCCCTTCGACGGCTGCTCGGAAGACTGCCAAATCGAACCGAGCTGCACAGCAGGCAGCGGATGCAGCTCGCAGTGTGGCGACGGCATCGTGCTTGGCGAGGCCTGCGACGACGGCAATGCGGTCAGTGGCGATGGCTGTTCCAGTCAATGCAAGGCAGAGGCCGGCTGGACGTGCAAGCAGCCGGACATCGGCGACACCATGCAGGTGCCGGTGATCTACCGGGACTTCAAGTTCAGCAAGGACGTCCCTTCTCCCGGCAACGACTTCGAAAACGGAGTCAACGGCTCCTACAACCCTCTCACGGGTATCGTGAAGGACTCTCTCGATGCAAATGGCAAGCCGGTCTACACCGGCCTTGGCGGCAACGCACACATTCTGAGCACCACCTCGTTCAGTCAATGGTACACGAGCGTGTCGGGTGTCAATCACCCCACCGCGTCCAAGCTAACCCTTTGGAACGACGGCAAGGGCAACTACGTGAATCGGTACGGCGCCAATGGAGAGCAGTGGAATACCACGACCATCGCCAACTATTGCGGAACCGTCGCCGATGCGATGCTCGACGCCAGCGGAAACCCCATCCCTTGCACGTTCAAGTACCAATACGACGCGACGACCAACCCGACGGGCGGTAAGACCGACTGCCAGAAGATGGAAGACCTGGGTTACACGCAGCTCGATGGTAGCTGCCATTCGGACAACGGGACTTACAAGGCGCTCTACATCGTGGCCAAGGTCGACGGCAACCCGCTCTTTTTCCCGGTCGATGGTGATTCCTTCACGCCGGCCTCCGAGCTGACGGCCGCAACCATTCCTCCCTACTACGACGCGTCGGCGACCTGGCCTTACGATACGGACTCCAACGGCAATAAGCGCCTGCACAACTTCAGCTTCACCAGCGAAGTCCGCTATTGGTTCCCGTACGACAGCAGCAAGTCCTACACCCTCGACTTCGTCGGCGACGACGACGTTTGGGTGTTCATCAATGGCAAGCTTGCGGTCGATCTCGGCGGCGTCCACACACCTGTTGATGGCCAGGTCGTGATCGGCTCCAACGGAAACGGCAACACCACGATTACCGCAACCTATCCTATACCGCCGCCGGCGGCGACCAAACAAACCGCCAACCTCGGCCTTCAGAACGGCAAGGTCTACGAAATAGCGGTCTTTCAAGCAGAGCGGCAGACCACTGGATCGTCCTACAAGCTGACCTTGAGCGGCTTCAACGCCGCGCCGTCAACCTGCGTTCCGACCTGCGGCGACGGCGTGGTGGTCGCCGACGAGGAATGCGACTGCGGAACCGATGCGGACAACTACCCGAAAGACCGATGCCCGGGTGCCAACAGCGACGACCTCTACGGCGGCTGCACCACGCAGTGCAAGTGGGGCGCTTTCTGTGGCGACGGCATCACCAACGGGTCCGAAGAGTGTGACGACGGCAAGCTCAACGGCACCGACGCCAGTCCCAACGGATGCACCCTCGGGTGCACGAAGCGGCACTTCTGCGGTGACAACATCGTCGACACGGACCGCAGCGAGGAATGCGACCTCGGCGACAAGAACGGCCAGACGCTCGATTCCGACCTGAATCCGACCTCGGGCGGTTCCGGGCAGGTCTACTGCAACACCGACTGCACGATTCCGCCCGGCATTGTGTACTGAGATTCTGGCGCAGCCACCTGCCAGCGTGCTATGCGGATCGGCATGAGCCGCATCCACCGCAGTCTTCCACCCAAGGGTTCACGCATCGGCATCGCCTACTCGGGCGGGCTCGACACGCGCTGTGCCGTGGCGTGGTTCGCCCGTAACGGCCTCGAGGTCTACGCGTACACCGCGAACCTGGCCCAACCCGACGAGAGCGATCCATCGGATATTCCGCCCACGGCCATCACCCACGGCGCCAAGGCCGCGCGCCTGGTCGACTGCCGGGATGCCCTGGTGCGCGAGGGGCTCATCGCCATCCAGTGCGGCGCGTTCCATCTCGGAACAGCGGGACGCAAGTACTACAACACCACGCCCATCGGCCGCGCGGTGACCACCACGGCCATCGTCCGCGCCATGCAACAGGACGGCGTCGACATCTTCAGTGACGGCAGCACCCACAAGGGCAACGACATCCAGCGCTTCTACCGCTACGGCGTGCTGACCAACCCGGCGCTCACCATCTACAAACCATGGCTCGACCAGGTGTTCGTGGATCGCTTCGGCGGCCGTACGGAGATGAGCCAATACCTCGAATCGCTGGGCCTTCCCTACCGCATGGGCACCGAGAAGGCGTACAGCACCGACGCCAACTGCCTGGGCGCAACCCATGAGGCGAAGGATCTCGAGTACCTCGACAAGGGCATGCGCATCGTCAATCCCATCATGGGCGCCGCGTTCTGGAAGCCCGACGTGGCCATCGCGCCCGAGGAAGTCACCATCGCCTTCGAGCAAGGCCTGCCGGTGTCGCTCAACGGCCGTCGCTTTGGCTCGCCATTCGAGCTGTTCACCGAGTGCAACCTCATCGGCGGCCGTCACGGCTTCGGCATGAGCGACCAGATCGAGAATCGCGTGATCAACGCCAAGAGCCGCGGCATCTACGAGGCCCCGGCCATGGCTCTCTTGCACCTCGGATACGAACGCCTGCTCTCCGCCATTCACAACGAGGACACCTCCGAGCTGTACTTTACCCTCGGCCGACGTCTCGGGCGCCTGCTCTACGAAGGCAAGTGGTTCGACCCTGAATCCATGATGCTCAAGACCGGGCTTACCCAGTGGGTCGCGCCGAGCATTACCGGTCAGGTCAAGTTGGAGCTTCGCCGAGGCGACGACTACACCATCGTGGAAACCCGCGCCGAGCACATGGCGTACGCGCCCGAAAAGCTGTCCATGGAGAAGGTCGCGAGCGCGTTCTCGCCCGAGGATCGCATCGGCGCGCTGGAGATGCAGGACCTATCGGTACAGGACAACCGCGACTTCCTGGTTGAGCACCTGCGCGCGCTCGCCAAGCTGCCGCCGGGCGCCGACCGGCCGGCCCTGGCCGCGCTACTGTCGGGAACGGAAAAGCTGTAGTCAGGCTGCGATCGAAGAAGCGATCAGGAAAGTGACGCCAGAATCTGCTGCAGTCTTCGCAAAACTTGCTCTGCCGTGTCTTCGAGCGAGCTGCTGTTGTCGATCACGTAATCCGCCACACGAGTCTTTTCTTGCATGGGAAGTTGGGCCGCCATGCGGGCCAACACATCCTCGCGGCGGCAGCCGTCGCGGCGGAGCACGCGGTCGATGCGGGTGTCGTCGTCGGCCGTGACCACCAGCAAACCGTCGAGGTCGCGGTAGGAGCCGGTTTCGACCAGCAGGGCGGCTTCGAGAAAGGCGAGCCGGTGGCCGGCGGCGGCGAGCGTCGCGGTTTGCGCGGCGGCCTCGGCGCGGATGCGCGGGTGGGTGATGGCTTCCAGGCGTCGGCGGCTTTCGGAATCCGCGAACACGATCCCCGCGAGCATCTTGCGATCGATGCGACCATCGGCGCCGACGACCTCCGGCCACGCGGCCGCGATGTCTTTGTGCGCTGCCTGGCCGGGTTGGGTCACCTGGCGGGCGACCACGTCGGCGTCGAGCACGGGAATGCCCTGCTCGCGGATCATTTGCGCTACGGTGGATTTTCCCGATCCGATGCCGCCGCTAAGCCCGATGACTTTGATCATGTGCGGGCGAGTCTACCGCGATCCGCGTACACTGTGGCTGCCATGCCCGATTCACCGAGTGTCACCGTCCTGGATGCCGCCTTCGTCGCCGAGGCCCGCGACGCGCGGCAGATGCCGCCCGGAGACCTGCCCGAGGTCGCCATCGCCGGGCGATCCAACGTGGGCAAATCGACCTTGCTCAATCGCATGGCCGGCCGACGGGGACTTGCCCGCGTGTCGAAGACGCCCGGCCGCACGCGAGGCCTGGTGGTGTTCGACCTGAGCCTGCGCCTGGCCGGCCAGTCCGACCTTGAACGCGTGCGCCTGGTGGACCTGCCGGGCTATGGCTACGCCAAGGGCCCGCAGGAAGAACGCCGCGCGTGGCAGGCGCTGGTCGAAGGGTATGTGAAAGGGCAGCCCTCGCTGGCGCTGGTCTTGGTGCTTGTGGACGCCCGCCGCGGCCTCGGGGAAGAAGAGATGCAGCTTCTCGAATGGCTGCAGGGGCTCCACGTTCCCGCCTACCTGGTCGTGACCAAATCGGACAAGCTCAGCGTCTCTGAGCGCGGCCTTCTGCGCCAGCAATTGCGCAAGCAAGCCGCGTCCATGGCCACGTCGGTGTTTCTGGTATCGGGGGAAACCGGGGACGGAGTGGACGGACTTTGGTCTAGCATCGCCCACGAGACCAAGAGCCGGAAAGGCGACGCCCCGGCCGGACCGGGTTAGCATAGTCGCCGCCGTGGGCTCATCGCAGACGCAATCGCCGACCGCGCATTTCAGCATCGCCGCCGCCAGCGAGGCGGATCTGGAAGTCGTGATGGAAATCGAACGGCTGTCGTTCGCGACGCCGTGGGTGCGGCAGGCCTTTGCCGACGAGCTCGCCCGGCCGTGGGCGCACTTGGAGCTTCTGCGCGACCCTGCGAGCGGCAGGGCCATCGGCTTTTGCAACTATTGGCTGGTCGCCGACGAGCTGCACATCCTCAACATCGCGGTGCACCCCGATTTCCGCAAGCAGGGGCACGCCAAGGTGCTGGTCGCGCACATCCTGGGCGTCGCGCGCGAGCACAGGGCGCGCGTGGTCTTGCTGGAGGTGCGCGCGTCGAACCACCCGGCGCGGTCGCTGTACGGCAAGTTTGGCTTTCGCGAGGTGGGAACCCGTCCGAAATACTACGCTGACAACGGCGAGGACGCGGTTCTGATGGACTTGGAGATGATTCGGTAGGGTGCCATGTCGCTGCTGCTTTGGTTGCTCGCGCTGCTGCTTTCCGGCGACAAGGCGAAGGAGATTCCGGCCATCGCTATCAGTGGCGTATCGACCCAAGAGATGGTCGTGGCGCTGACCTTCGATGCCTGCGCGACCAAGTTGCAGGCCAACGGGTTCGACCAACAGATCTTCGACATCCTCAAACGTGAAAAGATCCCGGTGACCATCTTCATGACCGGCACCTGGGCCGAAATGCATCCCGGCGCAGTCAAACAGATCGCGGCCGCGGATTGGGTCGAGATCGGCAACCACAGCTACTCGCACGCGCGCCTGACCCTCTTGCAGCCCGACCGCCTGCGGGTCCAGATTCGCTACACCGATCGCATCTTGCAGGAACGGCTTGGCCGCCCGGCTTTGAGCCTGCGCCCGCCCGCCGGTGCGTGGAACCGGGCCGTGGTTCGCGCCGCCAATCGCGAAGGTCTGCCGCTGATTCTGTGGACCGTGGTCTCCGGCGACGCTGGCGGCCACATCCCCGCCGCGCGCATCGAGCACATCGTTCTCGCAGAGGCGAAGCCCGGAGCGATCATCATCTTTCACATCAACAAGCGTGCGCCCTTTACCAAGCATGCGCTGCCGGGCATCATCGCCGGACTGCGCGACAAGGGGTTTCGCTTCGTGACCGTGTCGCAGCTTCTGGCGCTGCCCGATGCGGTTCCCATCAAGGCGCAGTCCTCGCGCCTCGGGTATAGGCACATCCAACCGCCGAAGCCTAAGACCGATACGGATGGAGCACCGCCGACGTCTTCGCCCGAGGCACGCCCGTCGGGCGATGCGGCCCCGCCGCCTGCACAATCCGAAAAGGGAGCTGGTGATGCGAATCCGCCGGGCTAGGCCGTCCGAAGCAAGAGCCCAGGCAAGTTGGATCGCCGCCATCGAGCCGTGGCTGTCGCTGGGATACAAAAGCCCGGGCCTCGGCCGCTACCTTGCGCGCATGGCTCGCGCCGGCCGCGTGCTGATCGCCCTCGACGGCCGGCAGGTGGTTGGCATCTCGGTTCGCCAGCCCGACTTTTTGCTCGGCCAGTTCATCGCCCTTTTGGCCGTGCGCCCCGAGGCCGGCGGCAAGGGCCTCGGCCGCGCTCTGGTCGCACGATTGGAACAAGCGACTTTCCGCACGCACCGATGGATCTACGTTTCTTCCGACAGCAAGAACAGCGTTGCTGCGCGCTTCTACCGCAAGCTCGGTTTCACACGCCTGGCGAGGATCCCCGACCTGATCCTGGACGGACGGACGGAGATCCTCTGGCGGAAGGGACGCTAATTCTTGCAGTAGTAGACGTAGCCGCAGCCACCCAGCCCGAAGGCCCAGGTGGTACCGTCGGAAGCGAAGCCGAATGAGCGAGGTTCGTAGTCATACTGGCGTTGCGTGACAGCGCGGGTTTGCAGGTTTGCGACCCGCAGTGATGAGGGGCCACGGTAGATCCAGCTGCCTACAGTGAGGTAAGCGCCACCGCGGGAATAGGCCAGAGCCCAGACGGTATCCGCGGACCCAGTTGTCGTGCCGGCGACGAGGGGACTTCCCAATCGTTGGATGTTGTTCTTGACCGAGATGTCCCACAAGCCCACTTCGCCTTCCTCGGTTCCGATGGCCAAGGTCTTTTGGTCCGCCGAGAAGGCCACCTCGCCCACCAGGTCCACCTGCCCCGGAACTGTGAAGGTTGGCTTGGCACCTCCGGTGGTCGATACGTCCTCCAGAGTTATCGTGCTTTGGTAGTAGTAGCTGCCGGCGTCGTCGGTGAACTCGGTGGCCTGCGCCGAGGCCATCCAAATTGGTCCAGTGGAGGGCGAGCTCGAAACGGCCATGGGTATGTCGAGGCCGTTGCGAGTAATTTGCCGAACAGGGAGCCCCGTGGCCACATCCCAAACCACGATCAAGGAATTGTTCGAACTGTCCTGCGGGGGATAGGTCGCGATGATCTGCTTTCCATCCGTGGTGAATGTCATGTAAGTCATGAACCCATCCGGAGTGGACGTCAGCTTGCTGATCGGAAGTGTGCCGGTTTGGGAGACGGCACCCTGCTGGATGGCGAGCGTGAGATCGTAGAGCGCAATGTTACCGTCTGGGTTTCCGAGCGCTAGGATGTCCCCTGCCGGGGAGATCGACGCCGTGACCCGATATCCGGTGCCGACAAACACAACCTGCGTGTCCTCGAGGCCGGTGTCCACTACTTTCCACAGCTTCACCCACGTATTGTTCCCCGCAGTCGCAAGGTATTTCCCGTCGGGCGTGAAGACCGTGGAGTACACGATGATGTTTTCTTGGTCGCTGCCCGAGACGCACGTCGCCGGCGAATTGGGATAGTGAACGTAGCGTTTGCATGAATTGAGAGCCGTCAGGATAGTTCCCCCCGCGTCGGGTGCCACGTCCACCGCGGCGTCCGCCGGGGCGCCAACTTCGGCCGCGTTTGCATCCGCCGGGGCGTTGGAGTCGCTCGGCGGGTTGATGTCGCGCTCGACGCTGACGTCCGGCGCCGCGTCGGCAATCACCGTGGCAGAATCCGGCGCCGCGTCGGCGACGACGGTGGGAGAATCCGTCGCGGCATCCGGCTGAGCGCCCGTCTCCGTCGGCGGGAGGTCGGAGCGTCCGTCCGCCGTTCCCTGCGTGTCCGCCGAAGGTCCCGTATCCGCGCCCGCCGTGGGACCGTCGCTTGCGGGGCCGGTGTCGCCCTGGGCGAGATCCGGCGTGCCGGCGTCCGCCGGGTGGGGACCGTCACTGACCGTGGCATCCGGCAGCCCGCCATCTTGCACGACGCTCGTCGCTTGGATAGTCACCGACACCGGGCCCGCGTTCTTGCCTGGGGTGATGGCCTGCGGGCCTCCGGTTCCCGACCCTAGCTCGGTAAGCCCGTCGTAGGCCGTCACCTTGACCAGGACCGAGCCCGTGGTGCCCGAGGGCAACGGCAGGCCGATTTTCGCGACGGCGGTCGAGGATCCGGACGTGTTGCTGCTTTCTTCTTTGACCGGGGCCGATGTGGTTGCGTCCGTGACCGTGAGCTTCAGCGTCTTCGCGGTCGGCGTGGCAGACCAGTCCACTTGGATGAGAAGCAAGTCGGTCCGCTCGCTGGAGGAGCAAGCCCCGACGGACAGCAACAGCAGGGCGGAAAGACAACGCCGAGCTTGGAACAGCGACCATTTCGTTTGCGGCTTCATGAGAGGTTTCCTTGCAAATCAATTAGTGGGAAAGACAGGTGTATCCGTCCGCGCAGGTGCTCTTAGATGAGAAAACGCCGCCCACCCACAGCCCGCCCACCACGCCGACCACGACGACGCCCGCGACCACGCCCCAGAACCAACCCCTGGCGTAGAAGGGCGCAGGCTGTGTCGGTTCCGGCGTCGCGGGCGGAGGCGTGACCACGGGGTTGACGACCGGGCGCGCAGGGGGCGGCAGCGGGAGCGGCTCCGACGGCTTCGCATTGGCGGCCGAGGCCGCGTCTTCCTTCTGCTTCTGCGCCTTCTCCATCTCGGCGATGAAGCCTTCCACTTCCTTGCGTTCTTCGGCGGTGAGGTTCTTGGCCTTGCGCAGGTATTCGTGGAAGCTGTTCGCGGCCCGGTCGGGCTTGTCCATGTTCATGTAGCAGCGGCCGATGTTGCGAAGATAGGTCGGGTGCAAGGTCTCGGCGTATAGCTTGGCAAACAGATCCAACGCCTCCTGGTAGCGGCCGGCCGCGAAAGCCTCGCGTGCCTGCAGCTCCTCGGGATTCACCTTCTCCTTCTTTTCCTTCTTCTCCTTCTTGGCCTTGGCCGACTGCGACTCCGCAGCGGCGGCTCGGGGGGGCGCGAAGGTGACGCCCGCGATGGCCAGCGTGACGACAAGGAACGCCGCCAGGCAGGCGCGCGGCAGGGACGGGCGAGAAGAGAAACCAGTCGAGGCGAGTGTCATGCCGAAAGTCTTGCCGAATGTCATGGATTGCCTATGGGTTTGATGGTTGTGAAGTATTGCGTCGACGAAAGATCATCCTACTCTCTTGCATTTCCGGGCGTGATGCAAACTGGCGCTGCCCTGGCCGGTGATCCCGAGATCGCCGCAGGCTTAGGGCGGCTACGCAATCTCTCCGGTTTATCGGAATCCATGAAAATCCCACCGCCACCAAGTCGATGCGGATCGCGCTCGCCGATCTCGGCCTGCACCGGATCTTCGTGGTCTATCCAGGGAAGAAATCGTACGCCCTAGACGACACGATCCGGCTGCTGTCTATCCTCGACCTGCCCGCCCAGCTCGCGGCGCTGGGATAAAGCCCTTCGCGACCGTCGTCGATGTCGGCCACGTGGTGCGAATCACAGGGCCGCGCTTTCCGTCGCCCTTTCGGCGTACCGCTCGAATCACGCCCATGCGACACTGGTCGTCATGCGCCATCCACCGGCCGCCGGTCGTTTCAGGCGGCTCAATCTCGCGACGCTCGTGGCAACTGTCGCGGCCGCCTTGCTCACATCCAGGGCGGCGCAGGCGCTCGAATTGCACTCCTTCGTCGACGAGCAATGCCATGTGAGCACCGGGGTGCTGGTTCGGGTCGGCGACACGCGCGTGCAGTTCATCACCATGGGAGGCGACCTCGCCAGCTTGCCCATCGACAGCGTGCGCATGGTGGCCATCCACAAGGTGATGGAGAACCCGCTCCCGCGCCTGGTGATGAGCGAGCCCTTGCGCAGCCTTGCGCGAGAGATCCGAACCGGGGTCGATCCCTCGTCGGGCTTTGTGGGCTGGCCGGTGGGCTTTTACGATCAACTCGTCATCTTCTTCGACACCGACGGGCGCTCACACGTGCTCGAACCGCAGGACATCCGCAGCCTGCGCGCGGCGCCCGACCTCCCCGCCGAGATACACCCGAGCCCCTCCGCCAGGGTGACTCTCGATTTTCCGCCCGAACTGCTCTTGTGTGGGCTCGCCCGCGCCGAAGGTGGCCTGCGCCCGAGCCGCGTGCTCGGCGACCGCATCAAGGTCGACGATTACCTGGCCAAGCTGCGTGACCGATACAGCGCGCTCGACAGCTTCGAGGAACGTACCCATGTGTATCCGCGCCCCGTGGTTTTCGATCCGACCACCCGGCTGGGCCTGAGCTATTTCAGCGGCAAGAACGGGGACTTCATCAAGTACTTGCCCCTCTATTTCCAGTGGTCGGCCGGCCGACCCTATCGTTTTCAAAGTCACAGCACGCTCGGCGTGGCGATCTCGCCCTGGCTGCCCATTGTAGATCGAACGCTCTCTTTTCAGTCGGACGTCAAGTCGCACTTCTTCACCGCCTCGTTCGTCGGCCACTTGATCTCGCTGCCCGCCGGTAGCTCGGCCTTTCAGTCGGAAAGCGCCATCTTTCCGCAAGGAACGACGCCGGCAGTGGACGAGCTTTACAACTATTTGATGTTGATGGGGGCCGACTGGGGGCCGCTGTCGGTTTCCGGCGGGGTCATGTATCGCAGCGTGCGCGTGGCCTTCGCCCAATATGAACGGCGTGAGATCAGTGCCGACACCATGACCCCGGTGGCTCGCCTGATGTGGATCGGCCTGCGCACCCGTGTGCGCGCCATGTATTTTCGCACCCGGCAGAACAGGGCGCAGGGCGAGGGCTGGCGGGCGCTCGACTCCTCGCTGTCCGCGCCGGCATACGCCTTGTCGCTCGATTCACTGCGCGGGGGAGTGGACTTGGATCTTCCCTATGACTTGTCGGTTTCCGCCGACCAAATCTTGACCGTCGGCAGCTATCGCGAATCCGGCGTAGCAGCCATCGACATCGTCCACGCGCTGTCGAGCGTGGTGCTGACGGCCCAATTCAGTCGCTATGTGGCCACCAAGGGCTTCTTCAATCTCGAGTATCACCACTACGACATCACCCGCTACGCGTCGGGCCCGGCGTCGATCGTCGCGGGTCCTGTGACCCGCACCAACCTTCAGCTCGGAGGCGCCCTTGAGTTTCTCTTTTAGGGTCGCACTGGTCGCGTTGCTGCTCCTCGGGGCGCGGCCTGCCTTCGCGCTCAATGTTCTCGGCGTCTACCGCGCGGCCTGCGACCGGGTGATGGGTGTGGTCATTCGGGTCGAAAGGCGTGACGTGTACTTGTTGGATCTGACGGGTCATATGGTCACCATTCCACGCCACGAAATTGTCTCGCTGGCGTACTACCCGGTGCCAAGCCTCCCCATCTCCCACGTCGCGCTGGGGCCCTCGTTTCCCATGTTCCAGGTCAAGGCGTTGCTGGGAAAGCAGATTGTCGACCTGGTCGAGGGCTGGCCGGTCGACTACAGCGAAGAGAAGATTTCCTTCTTGGGACGCGACGGAAGGGATCTGGTCATCAGTCGAGACAGTATCTGGTCAATCACGCTGGTAGACAGTGGCGACCCCGCCGCCACTGCGATTCGCAGCGCGGACGTGCTCGACTATGCACATCCCCAAGCCTCGGGTTTCTGCGCCGGCGAGTCACCCGAGGGGCGCCGCCAGGTCTTTCCCCAACAATTCCTCAACGACGAGGTCGTCATCAAGCGCGAGCTCGATCGACTGCAAGAAGGTTACGAGAAGGTGGAGAAGTACAGCCACGACCAACTGTTTTATCCCATGCCCGAAGTGTACCGGAACCAAACCTCGCTCGGGCTGTGGCTGTCGCTCGGCTCGCGCCACGGCGCCACCGACCGGCGCAACAACCTGACCCCGCTTCTCACCGACGAGCTTTCCTTCGGGCCGTTCGGCTACCAGCACATCATCATGACCGGCAGCGCGCCCAATCGCCTGTTGCTTCACGAAGAACCACAAACCCAGATCTTCTACGCGTTCAAGGCCGCCTACTTCCATGCATCCGTGTTCTTCGACCCGAACCTGGTTCTGGTGGGCAGCAAATACAATTGGCGCTACACCGACTTCGCCGACCACCAAGCGACGGATCGCTGGGTCGAATCGTTCCTCATCGAGCTGGGCTTCGACGTGGGCAACTTCTCGCTGCAAATCGTGCCGGTCAGCGTCGCCAACGTGGGCATGGGCGGCAAGCTTGGCTATCGCAGCAACGAAGAGAACCTGTGGCGTATCGGACCGCGCTTCGTTCACCGGCTGTTTCAGGCCGACTTCACCGTCGGCACCAACCCTAGCGACTACGACCACTTCGTCTATGCCCGCGCCAATCTCGACGTTCCCGTGGCCAGCCAAACCAGCGTCGGTTGGAGCGGCATCTACCGGTCAGCGAATACCGACTCGACCTGGGACTGGCAAGCGACCGACCACCTCGATTCTGGGCACACCTACCGCTCGACCACGCTGACCAGCGCCTTCCGCGTGCACACCCGACTCGGCCGGCGCGCCTTGCTCGACGCCTTCCTTTCAGTCGAGCACTCGGACGCTAGCATTGACAACGCAGCTTCCGACGTCGAATGGTTCTGGAAGTGTGGCTTGTCCGGCAGCTTCCGGTTTTGACCGCATCATTGGACGCGATTGCTGTTGACTGGAATTATGTGCCGCATGCGACGCGGTAGATAGGGCGGCGCGCGCCCGAGGCCTGCCTACGTGTGAGCCGGTTTGCCTGCCTTGTGAGCACAAGACACCGTTCGGCGGCATTCCGCTGCAGCACTCTTCTCGGAGGATCCATGAGGTCATTTCTGCGCATGTCATTGGGAATGGGGTTGGCAATTTGCATGAACACCCAGGTGTCTTGCAGCAATGACCAGACACCGCCAGGGGGCACTGGCGGAAAATCTGGCTCGGGCGGCGGTCCCGCCACAGGCGGTTCGCCGAGCACTGGCGGAACCCACGAGGCGGGCGGCGCGTCGGAGACGGGGGCGACTTCGGCCGCTGGAGGGACCTCGTCTGCGGGCGCGACCTCGGCCGCGGGCGGCTCGGGCAGCGGAGGCACTACGAAGGGAACCGGGGGCGCGGGGACGGGGGGCAGCCAGTCCGGCGGATCGGGTGGCCCAGCCAGCGGCGGTGCTGCTTCCGGCGGGTCGGGCGCTGGTGGGAAAAGCACAGGCGGAGCTTCGGGCAGCACCACCGCATCCGGCGGCTCGGTGGGCGGAGCGGGCTCGGGTGGCGCCAAGACGGGGGGAACGACCGGACCCAGCGACGCCGGTAGAGATACTGCAGGCGGCGGTGGCACGACGGGTGGGAGCGGCGGCGCGGCGGGTGGTGCCAGCGGTGGCACCAGTGGCGACGGAGGCTCCTCTGCGGGCGGTAGCACCTCTACTTTCGTCGAAAACTCCGGCGCCAGTTGCAATGCGACTTCCGCGCCCCTCCTGTCGGCTCAGCTCAAGAAGCTCCCCGATCCTTTCGCCATGCACGATGGGACTCGTATCAGCAGCAAGTCGCAATGGGAATGCAGAAGAAACGAGATCCTTCAGGACATCTACAAGTACGAAATCGGCCCCAAACCGGATCCGTCACAGACAACGGTCGCAGCCACCTATTCCGGCGGCAACTTGAGCGTCAAAGTCACATCGAGCTCAGGCTCCCTCACCATCAAGTCGGCTGTGACTGGCAGTGGCACTTGCGTGGTCATCGGCACCGACATGAACCTCGGCTTTGTAACGGGCTGCACGACGCTTGTCTTCTCGACCACTGACGTGATTCCTTACAATGGCGGCAGCGGCTCGCAGAACAAATCGGATCCCTTCTACACGGTGTTCCCGTCGCTGTGGGGCAAGATCGGAAATTACACCGCGTGGTCGTGGGGGGTCAGCCGTATGATCGACGGACTCGATCAGGTAAAGGATCAGCTCAACATCGATATGACCAAGATCGCCACGCACGGCTGCTCGTACGCCGGCAAGATGTCCCTGTTTGCGGGAGCGTTGGACGAACGGGTGGCGTTGGTGGTCGTGGAAGAGTCGGGAGGCGGGGGAATCGACTCGTGGCGAGCGTCCCAGGACTTCACAACACGCACTGGCACCAGCGTGGAGAAGATCGACAACACCAACTACGCCTGGTTCATGTCCAGCATGAA
>CAZBIU010000092.1:0-20376 GCA_964491625.1 uncultured Myxococcales bacterium | reverse complement strand
AAAGCATGAGGATGTGTTCGCGATCGGCGACCAGCAGTAGCGCCTCAAGCCGGCGCAGGATGCGGTCGGTGCGCCAGTCCTTAGCCAGGTCCACCGCCGCTCGCATGAGGTTGCCACTCGAATCCTTGAGCTTCGCCTCCAGTTTCTCGAACAAAGTCAGACCGTCGGCCGCCGAGCCGGCGAACCCGGCGACGATCTTGCCGTCGCCGATGCGGCGCAGTTTGCGCGCGCTGGCTTTGACCACGGTCTGCCCCATGGTCACCTGGCCGTCGCTGCCCATCACAACTTTGCCGCCAGCACGCACGACAAGCACGGTGGTGGCCCGGGTCTTTCTTGATTGCATGCGTTCAGCTTAGCCCGCATTTGTCACGGTTGCGATCTCGTTGGACGACGTGCGATCGCGTTGGCGCACGCGAGCTTTCCCGGCGTAGCCAGAACGCGCGAGGCCGAGCGCAGCGAGCGGGGTGGAGGTCGGCTGGCAGGGGCCGAGCACAGAGCGAAACCCTCCCAGGATTTCCATGACGATGATCTAGCGCGTTCGCAGCGTCGCGCGAGGGTGGGCCTTGTCGTAAACCGCCATCAAGTGATCGATGTCCACCTGGGCATAGCGCTGCGTGGTGCGCAGGCTGGCGTGGCCGAGCATTTCCTGGATCGAGCGCAAGTCCGCGCCCTCGCCCAGCAGGTGCGTGGCGAAGCTATGGCGGAGCGCGTGCGGCGAAACGCGCTTGACCGCGTTTTCGCGCTCGCGACGGTCGAGCTTGCGCCGTGCTTCCCGGTCGCCCATGCGCAGCCCTCGTCGGGAGAGGAACAGCGCCTGCGGGTCGGAGCGACGCCCCTGCCCTGACGTCGCCTCGACCAGGGCCGCGCGCAACGGCAGGTATTCACCCAGCGCCTGCCACGCCTTGCCGCCTGCGGGAACGATACGATCCTTGCGACCCTTGCCCTCGCGCACCGTGATGGTCGCACCAGAGCCCTCGGGCACCACGTCGCCGAGGTCGAGATGACAGGCCTCGGAAATGCGCAGGCCGCTCGCGTACAGGACCTCGAACGGGGCCTGGTCGCGCGCCATCTCGAAGGCGGTGTGGGTTTGGTTGGCCCTTCCATCGAGCAGCCGGCTCGCCTCGTCCTTGCCGAGAAAATCGGGCAGCCGCTGCGCGCGTCTGGGTCCGCGTAAACCGGCGAGCGGATTGCTGGCGATGAGCTTGCGACGAACCAGAATCCGGAAGAAGGTTCGCAGCGACGAGAGCTTGCGGCCCATGGTGGACGGGTCGTTCTTGCCGTGCAGGCTGGCAAGGAAGGAGCGACACGCGATGATGTTGAGCTCGATCGTCGGAATCGCGGGCGCATCCACGGCTGTCTTCCCCCGTCGTGCGCGCACGAAGGCCAGAAATTCCTCCAGGTCGCCGAGGTACGCCCGGACCGTGTGCGGCGAAGAGCGCCTCTCGCTCTCGAGGTGCTGGCGAAACAGCTCGACCAGAGAATTCATCCAGGTTCAGGATAGCTGGAAGGCGGGGATCGCGCGAATAACCACTCGGTTGACACTCGGCTCGCCGAGGAGCTGGGCGACGGCTGCATTCTCTCCACCGACGAGCGCGATCTTCGCGCTGCTTGGTTGAAGCTACGACGCCTGTTCTTTGGCTTCGACATCGCCCTCGTCGGGATCCGCGCTGTAGCCGCAGCCTTGGGCGATGCAGCGCACGCGCGTCCCTGACTTGAGCACCTTCTGCACGATGAAGGCGGCCCCGCACTGCGGGCACGCCTTCGCAATCGGGCGATCCCACGACACGAAGTCGCACTTGGACTTGGCGTAGTTCGAGCACCCATAGAAGACCTTGCCGCGCCGCGAGCGCTTTTCGGACAAGTACCCGCCACAGCCCGGCCGCGGGCAAGCCACGCCGAGGGACACCGGGCTCGTGGTCTTACACTCGGGGTAGCGCGAGCACGCCAGGAATTCGCCGAAGCGCCCGCGCCGAACCACCATGGGCGATGCGCAAGTCGGGCAAGTCTGGTCGGACGGCCGCGTGGTAGGCAACACGGTCAGCGTGCCGTCGGGATTGCGGGTGTATTCCTTGGTGTTGCGGCACTCGGGATAGCCGGTGCACGCGAGGAAGTGCCCGTTGCGGCCCCACTTGATGACCATGGGCTTGCCACACTTTTCGCAGACTTCTTCCGTGGGCTGCTCCTCGCGCTTGAGGTCGCGCATCTCGACCTTGGCGCGGTCGAGGTCACGCTCGAAGGGCGCGTAGAATTCCTTGAGCAGCTTGACCCAGTCGGCGGCGCCTTCCTCCACCTCGTCGAGCTGCTCCTCCATCTGCGCGGTGAAGTCGGCGTTGAGGATGTCTGGGAAGCTCTTGACCAATAGGCCGTTGACCACCACGCCCAGCTCGGTCGGGTGGAGGCGGCCCTCGCGCTTTTCCGCGTAGCCGCGATCCTGGATGGTGGAAAGAATGGCCGCGTAGGTCGACGGTCGGCCGATGCCCTTTTCCTCCAGCTCGCGCACCAGGGTCGCCTCCGAGAAGCGGGGCGGGGGCTGTGTGAAGTGCTGCTCGGGCCTCTCGCCCAGGAGTCGCAAGGTTTCGCCCTCCTTCACCTCGGGCAGGCTGCCCGTGCCTTCCTCGTCGGAGGCGGCGTCCTCGGTGGACTCGGCGTACACCTCGAGGAAGCCCGGAAAGCGCATCACCTGGCCGCTCGCGCGCAGGCCGACCCGGCCCGCATCGATCTCGATGGCCGTCTGATCGAACACTGCCGGCGCCATCTGGCAGGCCACGAAGCGATTCCAGATCAGCGTGTAGAGCTTGACCAAATCCTCGGTCTCCCGCGCGTCGCGCCCTGCCCCCGCACTGGTGAGGAGCGCCCGCACGCGTTCAGGATCGTGGTCGATAAGCGTCGGCCGGATGGCCTCGTGCGCGTCCTGCGCGCTCTTCTTCGACTTGAAAACGTTGGGCTCGGCCGGCAGGTGGGCTGGGCTGAAGCGGCTCGAGATCTGGGCGCGCACCTCTTTCACTGCATCGTCGGAGATGCGGGTCGAGTCGGTTCGCATGTAGGTGATGAGACCCGTGGGCCCCTCGGCGCCCAGATCGATGCCCTCGTAAAGCCTTTGCGCCAGCGCCATAGTTCGCTTGGGCGCAAAGCGCAACTTGCTGGACGCCTCCTGCTGCAGGCGCGACGTGATGAAGGGCGCCGGTGGATTCTTGCGCCTTTCCTTGCGCTCGACCGAGCTGACCTTGAGCGCGGCCTGGCGGACCAGCTCAAGCGCTTCCTGCGCAGATCCCTCGTTCACCAGCGACGGCTTCTCGCCGTCAACCTTTACCACACGCGCGACGAAGGGCGGCGGGCTCTGCCCCTCCACGTCCACCTCGACCGTCCAGTACTCTTCGGTCTGGAATACCTTGATTTCGTCCTCGCGCTCGACCAGCAATCGCACCGCCACCGACTGCACCCGGCCCGCCGACAGCCCGCGCCGAACCTTTGACCAGAGAATCGGGCTGATTTGGTAACCCACCAGTCGATCGAGCACCCGCCGCGCCTGCTGCGATTCGTACTTCTTCACGTCCAGCTCGCGTGGATGCTGGATGGCTTCCAGGACGGCCTTTTTCGTGATCTCGTTGAAGAGCACGCGGTGGATGTTTTCGTTGCACGGCCGGATCTCATCGGCGATGTGCCAGGCGATCGCCTCGCCTTCGCGATCCGGGTCGGGCGCCAGCAGCACCTGCGATGCCTTCTTCGCCGCCGCCTTGATCTCGGAGATCACCTTCTTCTTGGCATCAATGACCACGTATTGGGGCTGGAAGTCGTTTTCGATATCGATCCCGATGGACGCTTTGGGTAGGTCCTTGACATGCCCCACGGACGCTTTCACCTCGTAGCCGTGCCCGAGGTACTTCTTGATCGTGCTCGCCTTGGCGGGCGACTCCACGATAACCAGGATGCCGCCTGCGCTCTTGCTGGTGGTCTTCTTGGCGGACGGCTCCTTGACTTCCGCACCGACCTTCTCTTTTTGGGCAGATTTCGCACGAGCCTTGGTCTTGGCCGGCGCGGCGGTCTCGGCTCGGCGTTTGGGTGCGGCAGCAGGCGCCGAGGACGGCTCCTCGGTCCCTTTCTTAGTAGTCACGTCCGATAACCTCGTAGGTGTTGCCGGCAGTCCGCCTGACCAAGCCTTCCAGCTCGGCTTCGGCAACAACTGCCAGAAGGGAAGGTAGCGCCATTCCCAGGCGCCTGCACAAAACGTCGGGAGAATTCAGTCCGGCCTCGATTGCGTCAACCAGCGGGGCGAAGCGTCCCGCCCCGTCCTCGGCCTGGTGACCCTTGGTCGACGGCACGAGGACCCCTTCCAGCGTGCCCAAGACCTCCCGCGCCGATGCGGCGGCGATCGCGCGGCCCGAGCGCAGCAGAGCGTCGGTTCCCGGACTGCCCGGCACAGCGAAAAGCGGCCGACCGAGCGTACGCGCCAGGCGAGCTGTGATGAGGGCTCCCGAGCGCAGCGCCGCCTCGACCACGATCACCGCCTCGGCCAACCCAGCGATCAGGCGATTGCGCGCCGGGAACTGGCCGGGACGTGGCTGTGTCCCGGGCGGGTATTCGGACAGAAGGCCGCCGCTCTCTGTGATACGAGCGAAGAGGTCGCGATGGCGATCCGGGTAGACCACGTCGGTGCCACAACCAAGCACGGCGAACGTCGCGGCGTTTGCCGTAAGCGCACCTTCGTGCGCCGCCGCATCGATGCCAAAGGCGCCGCCCGAGACGACGACGGCGCCGTCTCGCGCGAGGCCAGCCGCCAGATCGCGCGCGCAGTCGCAACCGCCCCGCGTGGCCGCGCGCGCACCGACCACGGCGAATCGCCTCTCGCCGGTTGCGGGCAGCCGGCCGGCGTACCAAAGACCGCTGGGAGGCGAAGGAACGGCGTGCAGCTCGGCAGGAAACAGCGGATGGTCGGCGGTAACCCGCCGGTGTTGCGCCCGATCAGGGCGGGCCTGGTCCGATACCCGAGACTGAGTCATCCATGACCTTCTCGGCAGAACTGACACCAGGTTTCCTGCAAGCTGCATTGGGTCCGCAAGCTGATAGCGCCGGACCCGAAGAAGATCAAGCACTTGTGGATAACTGCCCGATATCCCAGAGTTGCCAACCCATGGGACCATCGCGTCGCAGAACACGAATATCCCGTCGGCAGCTGAAACCCTGGCTCGATCAGGCGCCGATTTCTGCTTCAGTACCCTTTGCGCATCTCGGTAATCTCGCCCACCTTCAGCTCCTTGGTGCTGCGGGCGATCCAGGCCACGGACGCATCGTCGCCAACGTCGACCAGAAGGATTTCGCCCACCACCTCCTTGGGCGACTCAGGATCATGGACCTCCCACTGCTCCAGCGTGGCCCGGTAGCCATCGCCACGGCGGATCACGAAAGTCCGGTTGCCGACCTGTACGCCGTCCCGCTTGCCGCGGTTTAGGACCACAAAATTCCCAGCGCCCAGAAGCTGGTTCGGTGCAAAGGTCGCAACCACGCGGGCTTCCAGCGTCACGTCGCTGGGCTTGGGCTCGACGCGCTTGAATTGGTGGACAAATGCGCTTACCCGCGCGCCGCGTTCGATGGGAGCGACGGTGTCGACCAGCGTCCCCCGAGCCACGTCGTTCTCCGCGATCTGATTCAGGATCAGGTCGCCCAGAACCTTGACCAGGTAGCCATATGTCTTGCCGGTGATCGAGTCCACGACCGGGTGGTCGAGGTCGGTCTCAAACACCGAGTAGCGAACACCCGCGCGAACCGGCATCTGCTTCGGGTAGTGCAGGTACGCCTGGTCCGCGGTGGCCAGCATGATCTTCTCCTCGCGCGATCCGGAGATGGTCGCTGCCTGCTCCAGATCCTTGGCTTCGATGAACCCGAGCTCGCGCAACATCACCGCGGTGTCGTTGTTGGCGGTCACGCGATTGACGGACATTATCCCGGGGCGCGCGCCCGCTGGCGGAGGCCCCGATGCCAGAGCCGGCGCCGGGCCGCCTCCTTCGCCGATCCGAATTACGTCGCCGGGGAAAATCCAGTGGGGATTGGTGATGATGGGGTTTTGCGCCCAAAGCCTTGGCCAGCGCCATGGGTCGCCAAAGTACTTCGAGCACAGCGACCACAGGGTGTCGCCCTTCTGAACCACATGCAGATCGGGAAGTCCCGATTGGCCGGGTTTGACCTTGTCAGGGATTTCCGTCGCACCAGGGCTGTCCACGCCCAGCACGCCGCCCGGTGCCAGGCCAGCGGCGGTATTCTCGATTCGCCTGGTGTCGGCGTCCTTGGCCCCACCGCCGAGGGTCTTCGAGGCTCCGGGCTTGAGACCGAAAAGCTGGGCTGGTCCGGTCCCGTCCGAATCCAGCGCATCGGGATCGGGCAGATTGGTGCCGGCGCGGGCAGCTTCCACTTGGCGGGGAATTCTTGTTGCGCCCAGGTTGTCGGCCAGCGCCAGATTCGGCAAGGCAACCAGAGCCGCAACTTCAAGCAGTACACGATAGGGTCTCACGGGGCCTCCATGCGGGTGGGGACAGCTTTGGCGGTCGTGGCCGCCGTGCGGCCGTTGTCCTCGCTGCGAGCGTGGTCCAGCTCTGCCAGGCGAGCGGTGGCCAACGCCGCGGCTTCGTGGCGCGGGTAGGATCGCTGGAGTTGCACAAGGGTCTGCCGCCCAGCCTCCGTACTGCCGAGCGATAGGTAGCTGAAGCCGACCTTGAGCAGGGCATCCGGCACCTTGTTGCCACTCGGGTAGTGCTCGATGACCCTGCGGAACTCGCGCACCGCCGAAGCAAAGTCCTTGCGATCGTAGAAACATTCGCCGAGCCAGTACTGGGAGTTGTCGGCCAAATCGTGCGACGGGAAGGCGCGCAGAAAGTCCTTGAATCCGCGCACGGCGTCTTCGTGGCGGCCGGCGCGCAGCGCCTCAAAGGATCGGCGGTAGAGCGCGACGGCTTCGATGCTCTCGCTCTTGTTTGGCCTGGCCGAGCCCTCGTGCGCGACCCGGATGCTCGCCGACGTTGGCTCGCGCGAGATCTCGACCTCCGCGCTATCGCCATGCAGCCGAAGCACTGGTCGGTGCGCGTTCGACTTGGCGGCTTCGCCCGCGTATTCCACCAGCGGTTCGGATTCAGCTTCGGTGCCCGGCGGGGTGAGTGGAGGCGTGGCCGCAGGCGTTGGGCTCGCGGCCGGCTCGGGATGCAGGGTCACCGTCGGCAGCGTCGGAGTGTCGACCTTCTCGTCGTTGACTTTCCGGCTCTCAAGTCGGTCGCTCAGAATGAAGATGCGGTTCTCCAGCTCTTCGATCTGCTTGGCGTAGTCGGTGTTTTGAACGCGCAGGGCTTCGACGGATCGGTTGAGCTGATCCAACTCGGTTTGGGTCGTCCGGTGGTGTGCACACGCCGCGAGCAGGGCGATACCTGCGATTCCGGTCGCGCACATAGTCAGCCGCATGGTTCCTCAGGGTCGATCATAAGGCCCTTCGGCAGAAGATCGCAAAAACTGACGCGCTTTTTCGCGGCGGTACGTGCTAGCCGAGGTCGCCGAGCAGCTCCGCCGCACCCCGTGAAAGCAGGGCGTCGGCCACGGTGCGCCCGACCTGGTCGGCGCTTTCGGCAAGCCCCTGGGCCTGGTCCGCAAGAACCTCGGTTCCGTCGGGCTTGCCGATTCGACCGAGCATGACGACCTGGCCGTCGCGTAGCTGCGCATAGCCCGCCACCGGCGTCCGACAGGTCGCCCCAAGCCGGGCGAGAAAGGCGCGCTCGGCAGTGAGGGCGATAGCCGTTTCGGCGTGGTCCAACACGTCGCATAGCGTTCGCGTGCGCGCGTCGTCGGATCGCGTTTCCACCGCCAGCGCGCCCTGACCCACCGCCGGCAACATGTGCTCGACCGGCAACCGCTCATCGATGCGATCGGCGAAGCCAAGCCGGTCCAGCCCGGCACAGGCCAAAATCGCGGCGTCCACCACGCCATCGGCGACCTTACGCAAACGCGTGTCCAGGTTGCCGCGCAGGATTTCAATCGCGAGATCGGGCCGGATGGCTTTGAGCTGGAAAGCCCGGCGCAAGCTGGTCGTGCCCACCCTGGCCGAGCGAGCAAGCCCGTCTAGGCCGCGACCGGTGCGGCTGACAACCGCATCGCGCACGTCGGCGCGCTGGGGAGTCGCCGCGATGACCAGACCCGGGGCGAGCTCGCCGGGGACGTCCTTCATGCTGTGCACGGCCAGATCAATACCGCCTTCCAGCAGGGCAGCCTCGATCTCCTTCACCCAAAGGCCCTTGCCGCCGGCGTTCCACAAGGGCCCCGCCGAAACGCGATCGCCTTCGGTGACGATGATCTTCTCCTCAATGACGAGGTCGGGGTGCGCGTCGCGAAGGGCCTTGGCGACAAACGACGCCTGCCAACGGGCCAACATGCTGCCGCGGGTTCCGATGACAACGCGGTTCATGAAAAAGGGGTCTCGGCCAACCAGCGCCTGTCGACGCTCTCAGCGGCCGGCCTCCGCGATTGCGCTCGCAACGGCTTGCCTGGTGCAGGCGCTGTCAATGGGCTTTGCGATGAGGCCCACCACCACGTCGTACGCCGTTTCGCCGACGATCACCGAATTCAGGTAGGTCTCGGCCCCGAGCGCGTTCACGGCCGCCTTTGTCTTGGCACGCCCGAGAAGCTTCGGTCCCTCGTCCGAGCCTCCCGAGACGTGGTCGAAGTAGCAGCCCGGCACCACGCGCAGCGAGATTCCGCCGGTGCGAAAGGTCAACATTTCCCCGGCGATGTCGATCTTGTCCGACGTGACCCAGGTGTCGACGAGCTCTTGTGGGATGAAGACCTTGAATGACATTGAAGCGTTCGGCTTCGCCTTTGGCCACAGGCTAGCATCGCGTGGGCGGCGGCACAAACCAGGATATTCCGTGCTACAACATCGCCATGGCAAGCCCCAACACGTTCGAAGTCACAGACGCAAATTTCGACGCCGAGGTCACCAAATCGACCGTTCCGGTCCTGGTTGACTTCTGGGCGACGTGGTGCGGGCCGTGCAAGGCGATCGCGCCGCACCTCGACGCCATCGCCCAGGCGTACTCGGGCAAGCTGCGCGTGGGCAAGTGCGATATCGACCACAACCAAGGCGTGCCGACGCAGTTCGAGGTTCGCAGCATTCCCACCCTGCTGTTGTTCAAGAGCGGACAGGTCGCGGGTCAGCTGGTCGGCGCGGTGCCGCGGGTTCGCATTGAGGACCTGATCAACAAGGTCCTGGCCTAGTTTCCCGCGCAACATTGGCGACGTAGACGATCACGCAGGTGATGTTGTCGTCGCCGCCGCGCTCGTTGGCGATTTCCACCAAGGCCCGCCCAGCCTCGCTGTAGAACTGCGCGGCCAGGATTCGTCCGATTTCCTCGACCGAAAAGTAGTTCGACAGCCCGTCGGAGCAGATGAGGTAACAGTCGCCCGCCTCTACCGGCATGGTGAAGAGGTCCGGTGTGACCTGCGGTTCGAAGCCCACCGAGCGGGTGATGATGTTGCGAAAACGCGAGACCAGCGCATCGCCCGGCGAAAGCAGACCGGCGCGCACCTGTTCTTGAATCCAGGAATGGTCTTCCGTGAGCTGCCGCGCCCGCCCGTCGCGCAAGAGGTACGCCCTCGAATCGCCAACGTGGCACAAGGTCAGACTTTGTCCATGAAAGCAAAGCCCGGTCAGGGTGGTCCCCATCCCGGCGTGGTCGGGGCTTGACTGCGCAGTTTCGTAGATCGCTTGCGACGCGAGCCTGGTCGCCTCACCCAGCGCTTGCGCGACGCCGCCGCCGATGGCGTCCATCGCCGACGGTAGCCGCGCCCGCATCTCCCTTTCCAGCACCTCGACGGCCATTCGGCTGGCCCGTTCACCACCGAGGTGTCCGCCCATGCCGTCGGCCACGGCGTATAGCCCTAGCTCGTCGCAGCACAGCAAGCTGTCCTCGTTGTGGTCGCGCTTGAGACCCACGTCGGTGGAACACCAGCCTCGCGGCTTCATGATCGACACGCTACCGCGAGTCCAATCCGCGCGCTACTGGGCATCCTGCGGGACGGGTGGCGACGAGGTTTCGCCGCCGGCAGGCGCCGATTCTACCGGGGCCGCCCCGGGTGGCGTCCCCTCAGCCGGGGTGCTATCGAGAGTTGCGGGAATGGGCGGTAGGTTGCGCGCCGGCTTGCTGCGACTTTCGATGACGAGCTCGACCCGGTTGGGTCCCTCGCCGAGCCCGGACACCTTCAGTTTCTGCGCGTCCACGCCGTGCTTGACCAAGGCTTGCAGCACGACTTGGCCGCGCTCCTCGGTCTCCTCCTTGCGCAGGCCCTTGCCGCGCACGTCGATGCGGACCTTTGCCAGCTCTGGGTGGTTCTTGATTGCCCGCGCGAGCAAGCCCATCAGCATGTGGCTGTTGGTGGTGAGCGCGGGCTTGCCGCCCGGACCCGGGAAGAAGTTGATGTGCTCAGCCAGGTAGATCTTTTCATCCGTTTCGCCCAGCCGCACAATCTCGGGGCCTGGATCGGGACATCCGTCGTCGTCGCGGAAGTTGTTGATGGTTTCAGGTTGGTTGGGGCACTTGTCCTTAACATCCGGAATGCCGTCGTGGTCGTTGTCCGGATCGGGACATCCGTCGTTGTCCTCGAAGCCGTCCATATCCTCAGGCTCGTTGGGGCAGGCATCGTAGGTATCGGGAATGCCGTCGCCGTCGTTGTCGTAGTCTGGACAGCCATCGTCATCCTGGAACCCGTCCTTATCCTCGGGCTCGTCGGGGCACTTGTCCCGCACGTCGGGAATGCCGTCACCATCGCTGTCTTCCGCAGTGCTGGGACAGCCATCGGTCGGTCGCTTGCCCTTGCCGTCTTCCTTTTCGTTCGGGCAAGCGTCCTTGATGTCGGGGATCCCGTCGCCATCATTGTCGGGATCGGGGCAGCCGTCCTCGTCCTGGAAGCCGTCGAAGTCTTCCGGATCGTTCGGGCACTTGTCGACGGCGTCCGGGATGCCGTCGCCGTCGTTGTCGGGATCCGGACAGCCATCGCTGTCCTGGTACCCGTCGTGGTCTTCCGGTTCGTCCGGGCAGCGGTCGAGGACGTCCGGGATGCCGTCGTGGTCGCGGTCGCGCGGGTCGGGCGCCCATTCGAGCCCGGCGAACGCACGCACGATGGGGCTGCCGATCCCGTTGTTCAGGCCAAACCCGGCGCCCATAAGAAGGTTAAGCATCGACGGCAGGTAGAAGCGCATGCCAGCGTCAAGCTCCGCCGGATTGGTGTCATAGTATTTCGAGGCGGCCCGCCCGGTGACTTCGCCCAGGACGCCGATCTGTTCGGTCGGCTTCACCTCGATTGCGGCGCCGTAGAGCAGCGAGCTCCCCTCAGGCGTGCCGAGGAACTGCGAGTCTTCGCGGAAGTAGCCTCCCACCATGGCCAGAGCCCGCAAGTACTGCCGGTCTTGACCAAGCTGGTATTCCAGCAACGCCCGCACGCGACCGGTCGGGTACTTCTGACCGAGGAACTTTGAATCCGCGCCCGTCAGCCTGCCGGTCGGGACCGTGCCGCCAGCCGAAACGGTCAACAGGAAGGCTCGATCACGACCGAACCCCAGGAGCTCGGCCTTGCCTTCCACCCGCAGGTCGCCCAGCGACGAAGCCGTGCCGCCCGAGCTGGCAAAGCCGCCGTAGTCGTCGAAACGATCTCCGTCCCAGGTCAGCGCGACGGGCAACGCCGCGCCGATCTCGAAGCGATCAAAGAGGCCGACCGCGGCCACCAGCTCGGCCATGGCCAGATTCCCCACCGGCACCACGGTTGAGGTGTTGGTGTTGCTAAGCGAGTCCGTGGTTGACAGGGAGTACGACAGGGGCTCGCGCTGATAGCTGGCCACCATACCGAAGTGCCAAAGCCGATGTTCCAGCACTTCGGCGCTGTCGAGCGTGATGAAGCTGTTGGCTCCCACCGCCGGGTGGAAGAGTTGCACGTCGAAGGACCGGTCAAGGCGTGGTGGCGGCGGCAGGTTGCCGGATTGGGCATACGCACCGCCGCTGACGCCTAGAAGCGGAAGAAGGACTAGGAAACCAACCCGTCGGGCAACGCGCATGGCCATCCGGAGCGATCATAAGGTCGATCGGTGTGGCTGTCTAATCGCGGTTCCCGGGTGCCCGCTACCGAGTGGGCAGGTGGAAGATGAAGTTGTAGTGGATGACCACGTCCACCGGCTTGCCATTGTCCTGCCGCGCCGGTTTCCATTTCGATTGCCAGGCGGCCCCCTCGGCTGCCTCGTCCATCCCGTAGCCGACCTTCTGAAGAACCCGCACCGACATCACGTTGCCTTTGTGATCGATGCCGAGACGCAAACGCACTTTGCCCTCCACGCCAAGTCGCCTGGCCATTTCGGGATAGGCCAGATCGGGCATGAAGAGCTTCTCCGGTTGCTCGGCCACCGACTCCTCGTCGACCGGGCTGAAGGAAGGCGCTTGCGGCGGTGCTGGTGCCGATGGCAACGGCGCGGGCGGCGCCTTAGCCAAGGTGCGATCCTTGGTCATCAGAGTGTTGCCCACCGGAACCGCAACCGGGCTGTCGCCGGCCACCACGGAGTCCTGGGTGACGCCGAAGGCCGGCGTGGGCGGCTGCTCGCTGGGCGTCGGTGGTGGCTTGGTCTCCTGGTTCGGCATGGGGGGAGGCGGCTTCGACAAGGAAGCTCGGCGGACGAGATGCCTGGGCGCGGGCTCCGGCGGGGCGGGATCGGGCGGCACCGGTGGTGGCGGCGCGGGATCGGCCGGCTTGGGCTCGACCAGGTCCACCTCGACGGGCACGGCCCGGGTGGCATGCAGGGGCACCTTTGGCAGCCACGCCAGCCCAAGGCCCAGCACGAAATGCATGGCAACAGCGGTTGCCGCCCCGACCAGGGGGGCGTAGGGATGCTGGCCGACTGGTGCGACGCCGTTTGCCACCTTGGCGCTCCTTGCGCTTCGGACAGCAGTCTACCTCGTCGGCCCCGTCTCGTAGGGTGCTGCCGCCGAGCTATCGACGTTGATGGCGAACTTGTGCACTCCCGCACGCTTCACCAGGTCGATGATGTGGACCACGCTGCCATGGGGCACGACCTTGTCCGCCGCAATAATCGCCTGCAGATCGGGATTCTTGGGCAGCTCGGTCGCGATTTGCTTGACCACCGCGGCTTCGTCGGAACGGTCGCCATTGAGGTAGAGCTGCCCGTCCTTGGTCAAGGTGAGCGCGAGGGTCGTGCGGGTCTGGTCGCTACCGCTGACGGCTTTGGGCAGGTCGACCTTGATCGACGGATTTACGATGTAGGTCGTCGTCACCATGAAGATGATGAGCAAGACCAGCGTGATATCGACCAGCGGGGTGACGTTGATGTCGGTGATCATCCGTCCCGCTTCGTCGTCTTCGAATTTACTTGCCGTGCCCGCCATGAGACTAGCTGCCCTTGGGATTGTTGGATTCCCCACTTGCGCCCGTGAGAACAAGGTGGGCAAGCGCATCCACCCGCCCCATGGTGCGGCGGATTCGACCCTGGAAGATGTTGAACGCCACCACGGCGGGCAGCGCGACGAGGAGGCCAACTGCCGTCGCCACCAGCGCGTCGGCGATGCCGGCCATCACCACCGCCGCGCCACCACCCTGGTTGTTGGCCAGATCCGCGAAGGCCTTGATGATGCCGAGCACGGTGCCAAACAAGCCGATGAAGGGCGCGTTGTTGCCGAGGGTTCCCAGAATTCCGAGGTGCTTCTCCAGCATGAGCCGCTCGCGTGCGCGAGCGCTGGCCATGGCCTCCACGGCCGCTGAAGATCCGCGCGGAAGCTCGTCAAGGCCGACCAGGGCGACCCGGGCCTCGGGCGAGCCGCCAGAGCCCAGAATCGCCCGCGCTGCCTTGACGTCGCCAGCGGCCAGGGCGTCGTGCAGCTTTTCTCCGACGCCTTCGAAGTCGGTGAGACGGCCTGACATGGCGATGGCGCGCTCGACCATCACCGCGACCGACAGGATCGACAAGAAGATGAGCAGCCACAGGACCCATTCCGAGCCGAAGAGTGTGAATGTGAGAAGGTGTTGAGTGATGTGCATGTTCCTGCTCCGGTGCTAGACCGGATCCGCGCCCGAAGCTAGCACAGGTTGGTCCTTTCTAGCGTGCTCGACGCCGAGCGCGTCGAGGACCACTGTGGCGTAGCTCCCTGCCGGCAGGGAGAAGCGCAGGCGCAAGCCGGCGGGCTCCTGGACCGCGGGCGGTTCGCCGAGCGTGATCTTCACCACCACCTGACGCCTGGTTCCGGGCAAGGAACGTCCGACTTGGGCCAGCTCGGCCGGTCCCACACCGACGGCCGCCAGGGCCTGATCCTCGAGCACCCGCGCCGCAGTCCCCGGTTCGGGTGAGCGCACGCGATTGCCGGGCAAGGGCGCGGTGGGAACCACTTCGCCGGCGTCGACTCGGGCTTGGTCAACCACGGGATCGGTCGAGACGAACTGTCCGCCCGAGGCAGTTTTTTCCAAAATGTCACCTTCGCGTACCCGCAGAAGGCCGTCGTTGGCGCCGCGCAGATCGAGCACGTGATTGAAGACTGCCGACTGCACCGCCGACAAGAGAAACTTGCGCAGACGCGCATCGGGCTCGCGCCGGGCGCCGCGCAGGATGGCGAGCCCAGTCGCCACGTTGTCCCCGGCCGCGCCGAAGCGCTGGTGCCCAAAGCGGTTCGCAATGCCCTTGGCGGCGAAGCGCCGAAGCGAGGCCTCGATGGACGCGGCTTCGCCGTCGGCGAGATCGGAGAGAGCCACCTCGAAGCGATTGCCCTGCAGATGGCCCGCCCGCAGCTTGTTCTTGTGTTTGCTGATCGACAGGACACGCAGGCCGTCCACCGCGGCCGCCTGGGCTCGCGCGGGTTCCACGGCTAGGATGCTAAGCCACTGGCGCGTCGTCGCGTGGCGGTCTTTCATGCCGGCGTAGCCGACGTCGCGATCACTCACCCCAAGCACGCACGCCAGCCGACGAACGGCATCGAGGGTGGTGAGATTCTGCTTTTCAATCCAAAGGTAGGTGTGCTCGCCCTCACCGCAGGGTAGGTAGGCCGGAATTTCTTCGACCAGGAACGTCGTGAGACTTGGGACGAACCTGGCCATTAGCCAGCGGCGGGTTTGTCGACGGGATCGTCGCCGAAACGTTGTCGAATGAAGTCGAGGAATAGCTCGGCACGCTTGATTTCCAGAGCGTTGCCGAATTCCTTTTCTACGCGCAGGAAGACCTGCTTGGCGCTGGCCGGATTGCCCATCTCAAGCTGGGTTTCGCCGAGCGCCAGCATCAGCTCGCCTTCCCGGCCCGAATCGGGATACTGCCTAAGCGCGGCCTGGATGCGCAAAATGGCGGCTTTGGGATGGCCGCGTTCGAGATAGAAGCGCGCCACGTACACCTCGTGCTCGATGAGTCGGCGCACGGCATCGCGGCGATACTCCTTGGCCTGCTTGAGATAGGCTGACTTTGGGTACTTCTCCAGCGCACTGTCCAGCTCCCGAAGTGCGTCGCGCACAAACGACTGATCCTTCTCGTACGACGGCGGCAGGATCGCCCAGTCGTCAGGCATTTCCTTCACGTAGCATTCGGCGATACGAAAGGCTACGTAGCCGTCCTCGACCTTTTCGTGGGTCGGGTGAAGGCGCGCAAAGCTTTTGTAGGAATCGATGGCCTCTTGGTAATTGGCGCGCGCAAATTCGGTGTCGGCCAGCGCCAGCTCCGCCAGGCCTGCGTACTTCGAGAAGGGGAACTTCTGCTTGACGTAACTGAAGTAGTGGGCTGCCTCGGCGAAGTCTTCCTTCTTCAGCTCTTCCAGGCCGCGGTCGTAGTTCTGTTTCGCGGTCATCGAGAACGTGACCTGCTTGGGGTCGTCGCTCGACGCGCACGCGGCTACCCCGGCCAGAAGTAGGCCGACCAACGCAAACTTGTGAATTGTTCCAAACACGGGCGTAGTATCCTACGTTCGCAATGCCGGCACGTCCACGTTATCTAGCACTCGCGCTCTTCGCGATGGCTTGCGCAACCGGAAGATCCGGCGAGAGCAGCAGCAAGCGGGCAATTGAGGCAGAGCGCGGACCCGAGCCGGTCCTGGCGAGCGCCCACTGCACGGGCGGCGCGTGCGTGTGCCGCGGACTTGGCGAAAAAAAGGAGGATCCGCCGCCCGCGCCCGGCAAGAAGCGCATCGAGCTACGCATGTCGTCGAGCCTCGGCAGCCTGACGCTGGACTCTCCCACCGCGGGACACTTCGAGCACCCGGGAGACGAAGAGGCGTGCTACTACGTCGACCTGGACGTCAACCAGCTCTACACTTTCCACCTTGCCAGCAAGGAAGCCCACGAAGGGACGGGCGTCGCCCCCATGGTTCACATCAGCGAGTACGGTCCCATCGGGCACTTCTGGTACGACATCGTGGAGGTTGCGTGTGGATTCGGCGACCGCGCCTGCGATCCGGGCCTGGCGCGCACGTGGGGACAAAACTGGCTCGACAAACGCAAGCGCGGGCGGCTGGACGCTTGCGGCTCGCTTGTGGTGGTGGGCCTGAAATGGGGAACCTCGGGCGGCCAGTCCGAGGCGAACGGATGGCGCTTGCGTGACTTCAATGCCGACTTTGGGATCGAAGTGAAGAAATTCGCGACGGAATTTCCTCCCCACGCGCCCGAATGCCAGATCGGACACTAGGCTTCATGAAGTTGCACTTGATTGGTATTGCCGGAACCGGAATGGGATCCCTTGCCGGTCTGCTGCGCGCCGCGGGTCACGACGTGCGTGGCAGCGACGAGCACGTCTATCCGCCCATGTCGACCCAGCTTGCCGAGCTGGGCATTCCAGTGATGACTGGATTTTCCGCAGATAACCTGGCGTGGATGCCCGACCGGGCGGTGGTGGGCAACGTTTGTCGCAAGGATCACGTGGAGGTTTTGGAGGCCCAGGAGCGCGGCATTCCACTGGTTTCATTTCCGGCGTTGCTCTCAGAGCTATTTCTGGCCGAGAGAAACTCTGTGGTCGTCGCAGGCACCCACGGCAAGACCACCACCTCGTCGCTGATGTCGTTCGTGCTCAGCGAGGCCGGGCGCGACCCATCGTTCCTGGTCGGGGGCGTGCCCGTAAATTTCTGGCGGTCGTGGAACCTGGGCAAGGGGCCCGATTTCGTCGTCGAGGGCGATGAGTACGACACCGCTTTCTTCGACAAGAAATCGAAGTTCCTGCACTACCGGCCGAAGCTTGTGATCTTGACCTCGGTCGAGTTCGACCACGCGGATATCTTCGCCAACGAGGAGGCGGTGAAAAACGCGTTCCGTGAGTTCGTTGCGCTGATTCCACCCGACGGGAATCTGGTGGTTTGCGCGGCGTCGCCCGGCGCCTTGGACGTGGCCAAGTCTGCGCGCTGCAGGGTGACCAGCTACGGCCGGCCCGGCGCCGACGCGCAGTGGACCTTCGAGGTGACGGGCAGGAAGCTGGGCGGGCGCTCCATCCTGCGCCTCGCCTGCGACGGCAAGGGCATGATCATCCTCGACACCGGCATGGCGGGAATCTTCAACATGGAGAACCTTACCGGTGTGGTCGCGGCTGCGCACTGCCTGGGCGTTGACATGCAGACCATCGGTCGCGCCTCGCGCAGGTTCCTGGGCGTCAAGCGGCGCCAAGAGGTGTGCGGCATTGCCTTCGGCGTGACCGTGGTCGACGACTTTGCCCATCACCCGACCGCCATTCGCGAAACGCTGGGAGCGCTCAAGGGGCGCTTTGGCCCGGGCAAGCTTATTGTGGCGTTTGAGCCGAGATCCGCGACCAGTCGACGTTCGGTGTTCCAGCAGGAATTTGCGTCGGCGCTCGCGGTCGCCGACGAAGTGGTGCTGGCTCCTCTGTACGCGCCCGAGAAGGTTCCCGAGGGCCAGCGGCTCGACGTGGATAAGCTTGCGGCCGACCTGCGTAGTCAAGAGGTACCCGCCTGCGTAATTTCAGGGGTTGACGCGACCGCGGACCATTTGTCGAAGCGAGCGGCGCCGGGCGACACCGTCGTGATCATGAGCTCGGGCGACTACGGCGGTCTGCACGACCGCCTGCTGGCGCGCCTGGGCGATCCGGTGCGCCCAGCTCGCCCCGGTGACAGGGCGAGGCTCGGCCAGTTGCTCGACCGCGCCGGGATCACCCATGCGTCGCTCGACAGGGCGTGGACCGAGTTTCTGGTTATTCCATCCCCGGAAAGTACCGAAATGTCGGCGTGCGTAGCGATTCAGCACGTCGAGGAGAACGCGCTTTTGCGCATGCTGGCGGTGACGCCCGAACGGAGAGGCGAGGGGCTCGGCTACATGCTGCTCGAGGCAGCGATGAGGAAAGCCCGCATGGACGGCGCCCTGCACCTTTACCTGGTCACCGACGGGGCGCAAGGCGTGGTCGGCGAGAAGCTTGGCTTCGACGTCATCGACCAAAAGATCATCGCGCCGGCCATTGCCGCGACCGACGAATACCAGATGGCGCGTTCCAAGACCGCGATCTGGATGCGCAAGGAACTGTAGGAACTCTAAGGAAGGTCAATCCACCTTCCCGACGATGATACGCCGAACATGCTTCTTGCCAGCGTAAAGAAGGGTACCGTCGGTGGCGATCTCGCTGGCGTCGACCTTGTGGTCTACCGACGCGACTTTGCTGTCGCCGAAGCGAACCCCGCCCTGTTCGACCAGGCGGCGAGCGCTGCTCTTGGAATTCGCCAGGCCGGCCGCGAACAGCAAATCGACGATCTTCATGCCGGCCTGCAGGTCGCTAGGGGCCACCGCGTGGGTCGGTACTAGGTCGCCGCCGGCGCCGCCAAAAGCTGCGCGCGCGGCTTCCCGGGCGGTTTGCGCAGCTTCCTTGCCGTGCACGATGGCTGTGGTCTCGAAGGCAAGCACCTGCTTGGCCGCGCGCAACTCGGCGCCGTCTGCTGACGCCAGTTGGTTGATTTCCTCCATGGGCAGGAAGGTCAGTAGCTTGAGAAAGCGGCTCACATCGCGATCGTCGACGTTGACGAAGTACTGGTAGAAGTCGAAGGGGCTCGTACGGTCGGCGGCCAGCCACACCGCGCCGGCCGCGGTCTTGCCCATCTTCGCGCCGCCAGCGGTCGTGATGAGCGGAAAGGTCAAGGCGTAGGTCTCGGCCTGGTGCAGCCGACGAATGAGATCCGTCCCGGCGAGAATGTTGCCCCACTGATCGTCGCCGCCCACCTGCAAGGCGCAGGCATACTTTCGGTGAAGGACTAGGTAATCGTAGGCCTGGAGAATCTGGTAGTTGAACTCGATGAACGACAGGCCCTTTTCCATACGCTGCCGGTAGGCTTCGGCGGCGAGCATGCGATTGACGCTGAAATGCCTGCCGACGTCACGCAGAAATTCGAGATACTGGAGCGGAACCAGCCAGTCGGCGTTGTCGACGACGATTGCGGAATCGCCCGCATCTGACAGGAAGCGCCGCACTTGCGGTTCGATCATGCAGCGGTTTCTTTGGATGGCTTCCACAGTCATCATCTGACGCAATTCGGTCCGGCCGCTCGGGTCGCCCACCATCGCGGTGCCTCCGCCAAGCACCGCAATCGGCCGGTGGCCGGCGCGCGCCAAGTGCGCCATTGCCATCAAGGGAATCATGCTGCCCACGTGAAGGCTCGACGCCGTTGGGTCGAAGCCCGCGTAGAAGGTCACCGGACCTTTTCCGAGCAGGACAGCGAGGGTGGGCTCGTCGCTGACTTGCTGAACGAATCCGCGTTCGCGCAGCAGGTGGAGGACATCGGGAAGGTCTGACATGGGCGGCAGTATAATCGCTGGCGATGGATTTCGGGGCGTTTGCACGAAGCACCGCAGATTGAGGTACCCTGGCGCCATGCCGAACAGTCCAAGCGCTGCGTGCGCATGCGCCAAGCGACCAGACTTCGCGACCATAGAAGACGACGAGGTGATGCGCTGGCTTGCCGTGGATATCGGGGAGTGGGAGGAGTTGCGGCAGTGTCCCGCTTGCGGCGCAACCTGGCTCGCGGTTTGGCCCGAGGAAAGCGAAGCTCCTCCTGTTCTATGCCGGCCGAAGCCGCAGGGTACGAGGAAGCTGCGCGACCTTGATCATGCCGCAACCATGCGGCCGTATTGTTTGGCGCGCCTCGAAGAACAACTGGGCGAGCTCAAAGAGCGCAATGCCAGTTGTCGAAAGGTCAGTTGCCCCCGCCGACGCCTGGCAGGGGCGACTTACTGTCTCGAACATCTAATCGCGGAGCGCTTCGGGAAACAGTTGGCACAGCTGGGCGACGGCAGCCAGACGCCTGCACCGCGAAAATGAAAAACGCGGGAAGAACTTTCATTCTTCCCGCGTGGAAAATAATCCCGGCGGCGACCTACTCTCCCACAGAGTTTCCCCTGCAGTACCAT
>CAZBIU010000091.1:0-20484 GCA_964491625.1 uncultured Myxococcales bacterium | reverse complement strand
GCCAACCTCAGCACCGGCGGCAGCGCGGTGGACGTCACCGACGAGGTTCATCCCCTGGTCGCGGAGCGCGCCATCGACGCCGCCGCGATGGTTGGCCTCGATGTGGCCGGCATCGACGTGATCACCTCGCGTATCGACCAGCCGCTCGACGTCACCCGCGGCGCCATCGTCGAGGTGAACGCGGCCCCGGGCCTTCGCATGCACATCGAGCCCTCGCACGGCACCCCGCGCCCGGTGGGCGAGGCGATGATCAACTCCATCTTCCCCCATGGGGAAAATGGCCGCATTCCCATCGTCGCGGTCACCGGCACCAACGGTAAGACGACCACGGTCAGGTGCGTGGCGCATCTGCTCGGCCAGTCGGGACGGCGCGTGGGCATGACCTGCACCGACGGGATCTACATCGAAAACCGCCGCATCGACACGGGCGATTGCAGCGGCCCCAAGAGCGCCCGCGCGATCCTCGGCAATCCACGGGTGGATGCCGCCGTGCTCGAAACCGCGCGTGGTGGAATGCTGCGCGAGGGGCTCGGGTTCGACTTTTGCGACGTCGCCATCGTCACCAACGTCGGAGAGGGAGATCACCTGGGGCTGGGCGGCATTGCCACCGTGGAAGAGCTGGCCCGCGTGAAGGCAATTCCGGTCCGGCGCGTTTCCGCGCAGGGTGCGGCGGTTCTGAACGCCGACGATCCTCTGGTGGTCGACATGGCGAAGCTCTGCCGCGGCAGCGTGATCTACTTCGGCCGCAACCCGGAATCACCGGTGCTGCGCAACCACCGCAGCAATGGCGGCAAGGCCGTCACCGTGCGCGACGGCGCCATCGTCATCGCCATCGGCCGTGAGGAACGTCAGGTGGCCCGCATCGCCGACCTGCCCTTGACCCACGGTGGCCGCGTGGGATTTCAGGTGGACAATCTGCTGGCGTCGGTGGCAGCCGGCTACGCACTCGGCATCTCGCTGGAGACCATCCGCACCGGTATCGAGACCTTCCAAAGCGACGTCAAATCGGTTCCCGGTCGCTTCAACGTTCTAAGCCACAGGGGCGCGACCATCATCCTCGACTACGGCCACAATTCGTCGGCGCTGATTGCTCTCGCCGAGGCCATCGAAAAGATGCCCCACCGCCGGCGCAAGATCGTGTACACCGCGGCCGGCGACCGACGCGACGAGGATATCCTCCGCCAGTCGCAGCTTATCGCCGACTTCTTCGACGAGATCTACATCTACGAGGACCAGTGCACGCGTGGCCGGCCAAGCGGGGAGATCATGCGCATGATGCGCGAAGGATTTGACCAGGGTCGGGGCGCCCCTGTCGTGCTGCAGGAATCGGGTGAGCTTGCCGCCATCGATGCGGCGATCGCCGGCCTGAAGTCTGGCGACCTTCTGCTGTGTCAGGTCGACCAGGTTGAGCTGGCGCTTGAGCACGTCACAGCGCTGCTGCGCCAGCCGGAAAGCCACGCGCCCGGCGGTCACGCCATCAAGCACAAGACGGCGTCGGCCTCACTGCGGGTCAGCGCGAACTAAATCTGCGGTCCCTCTGGGAGATGAGCTCGGGGTGAGGGTGACATTTTCCCTCACCCGTTCCCTCTGCCACCGGAAAATGAGCCCGCTCCGGAATCACGAACGGTGACTTAATTCGACGCGCGTTCGTTGGCGTGCTTGCGGATGTTCTCGAAGATGACCTGTCCGGCCCAGCGCATGGGCTGCCCCATCGCCTTCACGCAGTCAGAAAGGTTGCGACAAGCTTTGAAGTCGGTGTCGTAGGGCTGGTTCAGGTTCGGGAAGGCTTCGTTGACGGCCGGGTACGAGCACGAGCCCATGTTGAGCGTTCCGCCGTTGTTCTGGGGCCACAGCGCCCAAGCGGTGTACGAAACGCCATAAGCGTCCGAGAAATTCATGAACTCAGTCACGAAAGGCGAGCTGCAGTCGAACGACCCGAACTCGGTGGCAATGACGGGACCGTACTTGGCCATGGGCAGGACGTAGCGTGACCAGCCGCCTGCTGCGGGCGACGATCGATCCAGGGCGTCACATTGTTCCTTGGTCAGCGGCTCGCACACATCGGGCTGCCCCACGCACATGCCCGGGGTACCGTTGGGATTGTACGCGGTCGCGACCCACCGGCACGGCGGCATGCCCATGGGGCGCGTGCGCTCGTAGCCGACGTTGCCACAGATCATCGGCTGGCTAGGCAGGCTCGACGGCAAGTAGCTGAACCAGGGCGCAGGCGATGCCTGGGTTCCGTTCTTGAAATAGCGGCAGTAGCCCAGGTGATACGGGTCGTCCTTGCTGAGATCCTTGTCCACGCCCACGTCGCCGCAACAGGTACCGTGTTGGTAGGGATGGAAGCCGTACGCGATGTTCTTGTAGCCCTTCTTCACCCACGGCAGGTACTTGTCCGGGTTGGCGCTGGGGCCGTGGAAGGCGTAGCCCCACATGAGGCCGTTGATGAGAACCACGTTGTCCGCGCCGCCCTCGTCGCGAACCGCGGTGAGGAACCGATTCATCACCGTGGTCCACATGTCCCAATCGTACTGGTCCTCGGCCGGGAAGGTCTTGTTCACCGCAATGGCGTCACTGCCGAATGCGGCGCCGGTATCCACCTGCTCGTAAGGTTCATTGAAGAGCTCGAAGAACACGCCGCTGTCGTCCTTGTAGCGGGCCGCGATCTGCGCCCACATCTTGGCAATCTTCTCGCGATTGTAGTGTGCGTTCTGCAGCGTGATACCCTCGGCATTGGCTACCGTGCACGTCCAGTTGTGTGTGTCGGTTTGATCCCAGTCGACGGTAGCGCAGGTGTCCTTATTGTTGAGCTTCTGGTAACCGATGCAGCCGTCCACGCGTCCGGTGTAGGGCTGACTGGTCTGATCGTTGATGCGCTTCTGGCCGTTCGGGGCGCTGGACAGCGGCGCGATTTGCCACAAGTGCAGGTCGATAATGACGACGCGACCAAGCGTGCGTTCCTTCTTGACCACCAGATCCACCCAATCCCGGTAGTTCATGATGTCTTGATTGCTCCAGTCGTGGACCATGTACGGCGTAGCCCAGGCCGAGCCGCAGATGGGCACACGAATGACGCCCGGGTTCCACGTCTGATCCAGGGCGGTCACCACGTTGTCGACGATTTGCGGCGCAGTCCCGTTGCCCTTCGGATCGTACATCCAGTAGCCGCCGCCCGAGGCATCGCCGGGCGTACCGGACTCCATGCCGGTCATCGAGACGCCACGAAGCACCCGCTCGTAGCCCTTGGGATCCACGAAGGCAAATCGGCCGGTCGCGGGATCCACCGAGGTGTGCCACTTGCCGGTGGTGTCGATCTGAACCGGCGGCGTGCCGGCCGGAACCGGACCCGGGGTGTAGGTCGGCGGCGTGTAGTTGGGTGCCGGCCCGAGGGTTGCCGTCGATGTCCCGGAGGTGGTGCTGGTTTGGGTTCCGGTATTGGTCGGAAGTGAAGTCGCCGTCTGCGTCGCCGTGTTGGTGAGGGTCGCCGTGTTGGTAAGGGTGGCGGTGTTGGTAAGGGTGGCGGTGTTGGTCACTGTCGATGTATTGGTCACCGTCGCCGTGTTGGTCTGCGTGAGCGTGTTGGTCTGGGTGAGCGTGTTGGTCACCGTCGCCGTGTTGGTCACCGTCGCCGTGTTGGTCTGCGTGAGCGTGTCGGTGAGGGTGAGCGTGGCAGTGACGGTGATCGTGTTCGTCACCGTGTCGGTTCCCGAAACGCCGGTGGTGGTCGCCGTGCCCGTGCCGGTGACGGTCGACGTGCTCGTGAACGTCGAGGTGGACGTGCTGGTCCCAGTGTTGGTCTGGGTCGCGGTCATCGTCGTGGTAGCGGTGCTGGTCGAGGTGGCCGTGTTGGTCTGGGTCGCGGTATTGGTCGCGGTGGCGGTGCTGGTCATGGTGGTCGTGTTCGTCATCGTCCCGGTCGAGGTTTGGGACGTGGTGGACGTCAAGGTAAGCGTAAAGGTTGTGGCGCCCCCGGCTCCGAGAGCTCCGCCGTGACCTTGTACGACACCGCCCGCGCCGCCTGCGCCGCCACCCCCGGAGGATCCGGCCTGCGCGTGCATACCGGCATCCTTGCCGGAACAGGCCGAGAGCAAGGCGAGCGCGAGGAAGAGAGGTTTCCAGATGGTCGGGTACGTCATGGTGGTCTCCGAAGGGCTGTGGGGCGAGAGCGAGCAAACACCCTGCCGATTCGCACGCGAACAGCAGGGTGTGGCTTGAGGGCGAAGGCTTGACCTCCGCCGCGGATGAACGGTCTTTCGTGGCTATTAGAAGAATCGGCTAGTGACCCCGAAATCCGCTTCCCTAACTACAGCCTGGGTCCCGTAATACTGCAACGGGCTTCCGGGTAAATCTATGCCTTGTGGAAAAACTCGAACACGGGCATGTGGGAAATGCGGGGTTGGAGAATTGAGAAAAAAAACCAGGCTGGGCTCTCCGAGACGCACAGCGTCCTAAGACTTAAGACTAATGAAATAGCCAATGCCTGCCGAACCCTTCAAGGGGGGACAGCATGCAGCTGGTGAACGTCAACGAGCTCCAGATCGGCCAGACGATCGCTGCAGATGTGAGCAACGCAAACGGACAGGTGATTCTCGCGGCAGGCACGGTGATCTGCCGACTGCATGCAACCCTGCTCAAGGCCTGGGCCATCACACGGGTCCCCGTTCAAGACGGTCCAACCCCAGGTCCAGGCGCGACGATCCTCGCTGGGGCGCCGAGCGAGCCCGAAGGGTTCGAATCCATCGCCAATCGGCAAGACCATCCCGCCCTCGTGGCCCTCGCCACTGTTGCGACGCAAGTCGCCGAAAAGACCGGCGCCTCCCCGGTGATGCTGCTCAACGGAAACCTCAGCGTGGCCTCCTTCCGGGAAACCGCGAAGCCTTCGGGACCACCTATCTCGCCCGAGACCATCGCCGCCAAGGCGGGCAACCTGGCGTCGCTGCCAAGCGTCTATTCGCGCCTGGAAAAGACCATCAACAATCCGTCCTCGTCGGCGGCGGACATCACCAAGATACTCCGCAACGATCCGGGATTGATTGCACGGCTTCTGCGCATTGCCAACAGCGCGTTCTACGGCTTTCCGCGCAAGGTGGAAGGGCTCGAAGAGGCGGTGCGAATCATCGGAACCCGGCAACTGCAAGATCTGGTGTTGGCGACCGTGGTCCTGACCCAATTCAAGGGCGTCAATGCACGTTTGGTCGACATGCGATCCTTCTGGCGCCACAGCCTGGCGTGCGGAATCGCGGCACGCTCCTTCGCGAAGCTGCGACGAGAAACCAATACCGAGCGCTTCTTCGTCGCCGGGCTGCTGCATGACATCGGCAGTCTGGTGCTCTACCAGCAGGTTCCCGAGCGTGCGCAGACGGCATTGGAGCGGCATCGGAGCACTGCGATCGCGCTGGAAGATGCCGAACGATCGAGCATCGGCTGCGATCACGGCGCCGTGGGTGCGGCCATCATGTCGCTGTGGAAGCTCCCGGAGTTCTTCCGGGACACCGCCGCCGGCCACCACAACTCGGGGTACCGGGCCCGAACCGCCGGTACCGCCGTGATTCACTTGGCCGACCTGTTGGCTCTGGCACTGGGCCTCGGCAACAATGGTGAGATTCGGCTGCCTCGCTTCAGCGCGGATGCTTGGAGACTGGTCGGCCTCGAGCCTGATTGCATCGAGCTGGTGGCAAGCGAGGTTGTGTCTCATCTGGCAGAGGCCGAACGCATGTTCGTGAGCGACGAGCTCGCAGCGTAGGCATCGGGCGCGATGGATCGCGGTCGGTGGTGAAATATCGACACCTCCGTCATCGCCTGACCCTGACGGCCCCGGGGAATTCAAGCTCCGGCCGACTTCCAGGACGCGCCCGTGACTGGCCGCTCTCTTGCATTCCCAGCCAGCCATGAAGATTGGCATCGTCACCGAGTACTACTATCCAACCGTCGGTGGCATTCAAGAGCACGTGCACCACTTTGCCCGTGCCGCACGCAAGGCGGGTCACGACGTTCGTATCATCGCGCCGGCCGTACCGGACAGCCTGGCTTCCATCAAGCGCGCGACGCCCATCGACGACGACGAGGGCGTGATTCGGGTCGGAAGCTCGATTCCGATTCTGTCCGGCGGCTCCATCGCGCGGGCGTCGGTGGGAAGGGGACTCACCCGCAGGATCGCTGATGTTCTCCGCGCCGAGCGGCTCGACATCCTGCACGCGCACTCGCCGCTTATGCCCACCCTGCCGTTGCTCGCCCTGCGCGCCTCCGACTGCGCGAACGTGGGAACCTTCCACAGCGACTTTACCCGCAACATCCTCTACTTCGCGCTCTCCCGGTTTCTTCAACCCTACCTTGACCGCCTCGACGCCGCGCTTGGTGTATCCGAGACTGCCCTGCGCGGCCTGCGCCGCTACTTCAAAGCCCGCTGGCAGGTGGTACCCAACGGCGTCGACGTCTCCCTGTTCGCCTCGGGGAAGAGGCGTCCCGAGCTCGACGACGGCCGGCTGAACGTGCTCCACGTCGGCCGCTTCGATCCGCGCAACGGTGTCGATCGGGTCATCAAGGCCTGGGTCGGCGTGCGTCGCGCTGGCACCGACGCGCGCCTGATCCTGGTCGGTGACGGCCCCTTGCGGCCCAGGTACGAGTCCATGGTGCCTTCGGATTTACGCGGCGACGCGCACTTCGTGGGCTTCGTGGAAAGCGCCGAGCGGCCGTCGTACTACGCCTCCGGCGACGTCTTGCTTTGTCCCGCCGTCGGCGGAACCTTCGGCATCATCGCGGTAGAGGCGATGGCGGCCGGTACAGCCGTCGTGGTCGCCGACACGCCAGGGTTTCGCAACGTCATGAAGGACGGCGTGCAGGGATTCATGGTCGACGTGGACGCCGACCCGACCTGTTCCCTGCTGGCGGATCGCACCCGGCAATTGCTGGAGGACGGGAGTCTGCGAAAGCGCTGCGCCGAGGCCGGACGCGCGGCCGCGGCGCGCTTCGATTGGCCGCTGGTGGCCGGGGAGGTGCTGCGCATCTACCGAGAAATCCTTTGCGGCAGGCAAGTCTCTGCCTGCGCCATCGCTTGAACATGAATGCCCACGCGACGACCAGCTTGCGCCTCGAACCGTGGCTTATCGGCATGCTCACTTTCGTTCTGCGTGCGGTATCGCTGTTTCGGCCATGCCTCTCCGATGACGAGGCCATCTACGCGGTGGTTGCGCGAGAAATGCTGGCCGGACGGACGCTGTACCTCGGCGTAGTCGACCACAAGCCGCCGCTCATCTACGTCGTGTACGCCATCACCCAGGCGGTGGGCGGACCCCGCGGCGGCATGCTGCTGCTTCATCTGCTTACCATCGCGGTGGTTTGGGCAACCGCGCTGCTGCTTGCACGCGTAGTTCGTCAGTTCGCGGATCTGCCGGCCGATTCGCGTGCGCCGCTCTTCGCCGGCCTGCTCTACGCCGTGTTCACCACGACCCTGCTTCCCTTCGACGCACTGGCGGCCAACTGCGAGCTCTTCATGATGCTGCCGCTGGTAGCGTCGGTGCTCTTCTTCTTGCAAGGGGCTCGCGACTTGCGGGTACGCCCGCTGATCGCGGCAGGGCTGCTGGTTGGCGTTGCGATGCTGTTCAAGTACCAAGCCGGCGTGCACTTGCTGCTTTACTTCGGCGCTCTGGCCATCACCCAGCCGCGCAAGCTGACGCGCCTGCTGTTCGGGGGCCTTGCGATCGCCGTCGGAGTCGCCGCTGTGCTGGGGACCGCGGTTGAGATCATGGACCATCTCGGTTGTCTCGATGCCGCGTGGTTCTGGTTTCGTTTCAATTTCGCCTACATCAAGACCGGATTCGGTCCCATGGATACGCTCAAGCGAGCATCGATTCGCGTTTCCTTCGTTGTCCTTTCTGCCGGGTTTCTTTGGCTGCTGGGATTGGCGACGGCAATCAGATCGATCAAGCCGCGGGGGCAGCGTGCTGGTTTTCTGCGTTTCGCTTCGGCCTGGCTGCTCGTCAGTGCCCTTGCCGTCGGCACGGGCGGCCGATTCTTTGGGCACTACTTTCATCAGCTGACCGGGCCGCTTGCGGTGCTGGCCGCGCCTGCGGCCGCGCGACTTTGGCGCGTCCGACGACGATGGGTCGTGGCCGCAGTCACCGGGCCCGCGCTGGCCTTCTTGTCGGTGGCCATCTTTCAGCGTCCCGTCCTTGCTGCCGCGGGGACGGCCGACCCGAGCTTTGGGCGCTTGGCAAGCGTTGTGGGCTCGTACGCGCGTCCCGGCGACGGTTTGCTGGTGTGGGGCAACCTGCCGGTTCTCTATTTCGCTGCCGAACTTCCGCTTGGCACGCGATTTGTTTTCTCGAACTACATGACCGGACTTTCACCAGCCACGCCTTCCCAAGCCGATCCGGCCGTCGATGCTTCACCCAACATCGTGCCGGAGAGTTGGGACATGTTCGCAACCGACCTCGCGATCCGAAAGCCGCGCGTCCTGGTGGACACGGCACCGGGCAACTTGGCAGCCTACGGCAAGTTTCCCATCCGCCACTTTCCCCGCCTGCAGTCCATCGTGGACCGCGACTATCACCTCGCGGCCGAGACTGATGGAATGCGCGTCTATCTCCGTAAGGGAGCCGACTGATGGCCGCGGCAGCTCGCGCGATGGATCCGGGCGAGTCGGGCTGCGAGACAGCGCCGCGCCCCAACGTGTGGCGCAGGTACGCGGGTTTTCTGGCCCGCCACGCTCTCGCAATCTCGGTCGGCGCTCTGGCCCTGTTTGTGATCGCCGCGCTGACGGCTTCGCGGCTGCAACTGCGATCCGACTTTACCGAGTTGCTTCCCGGCGACGATCCGGAAGTTGCGCAGCTCGAAAGCTTGGGTCGCAAGGTCGGAACGCCGTCAACCTTGATTGTTGCCGTGGAAGGTTCCGATGCGGCGGCCAACGAGCGCTTTGCCGAGGCGTTGGTCAAGAATCTCGCACCGCTGCTGGGAAAGGATCTGCGGGCCATCGACTACCGCGCGGACGCGGCTCGCCCATTCTTTGAGCATAACAAGGCGCTTTACGCCGACCTGCGCGACCTCGGGAGAATTGACGACGACGTCAGGAAGCTTGTTGCGTCCAAGAAGAATCCAATGTTCCTGCCCTTCGCGGATCCCGACCGGGGCGAAGAGGATGACGACCCCAGCAGCGATCTACAGAAGCTCAAGCTGCGGTTGGAGGAGCAGAGGCCCAAGAATCCCTTCCCCTCGGGCTACTACGAAAGCCAAGACCGCAGCCTGCTCGCCATCATCACCTGGACGGCGTCGTCGGGAACCGGCGATTCGTCCGGTTTCCGGATCCGCGACGACGTCCAACGCATCATCGACGAGACCCGCTCTGCATCCTTTGGCCCGGTCAAGGCCAGCATCACCGGCAGCGTCGCCACCGCCATCGAAGAGCACGATGCCCTGAAGTCCGACATCGAGTGGGTTTCCCTGGTTTGCACGGTTCTCGTCCTGCTGGTCATTGCGCTCTACTTCCGCAGCGTGTTCGCCCTTGGCTACGTGTTCTTTCCGACCCTGCTCGGCGTCGCGCTAGCGTTTGCCGTGACCGCGCTGGCGATCGGCTATCTCAACACCAACACGGCCTTTCTCGGGTCCATCATCGTCGGCAACGGCATCAACTTCGGCATCATCCTCCTCGCGCGCTATCGGGAAGAACGCCTCGCCGCTGCGACCAAGCCGGTAGACGCAATGGCGAAGGCACTCGGCGCTACTTTTCGCCCGACCCTGGCCGCTGCGCTGGCCGCTTCCATCGCCTACGCCAGCCTGACCCTGACCGGATTTCGCGGATTCCGTCAATTCGGTTTCGTCGGCGGCACTGGCATGCTGCTGTGCTGGCTTCTGACCTACAGCTACTGTCCGGCTCTGGTGCTGTTCTGGGAGCGGCTGCGCAAAGCGGGCCCGGTCCGGCCAGCCCGCCCACATCGCCTGTTGCTCGCCCTGGCCAGCGCACTGTTGCGACGCCGCCGTCTCCTGATTGGGGCTGTCACGGTAACCACGGTGGCCGCTGCGTGCTTGGTCGCACCGCTGGTCCCCAGTCCTTTTGAGTATGACTTCTCGAAGTTGCGCAATCAGCAAAGCCGCGCGCACGGCGCCGGTGAGCTTTTCGCGCGGGTCGGAAAGATCTTTTCCCAGGACATTTCCCCGGTCGGCGTCGCCCTGCTGGATTCGCCCGAGGATGCGGCTCTGTTCGATCAGGCGGTCCTGGAGAAAGACTGCAGAGACGGGCTCACCCGGGCCCATGCAAGCTTCGCGACGGATGCCTTTAGACTTACCGCCGAGTGTGCGCGCCGTGTGGCCGCGGGCGAGCCCACCGGCGGACTGCTGTCGAGCGTATCGACAGCCTTCGACTATCTGCCCAAGGACCAGGACGCCAAGCTCTCGCTGATTGCCGATATACGCAGGCGTCTCGGCGACGAGGCTGTCAAAGGCCTATCCAGCGCCAGCAGCAAGCTGCAAGACGAGTGGATGCCGCCGGCGGATCTTCACCGATTGAGCCCGCAGGATCTGCCGGAGCCCATTGCACGAAGGTTCCGCGAGGTCGACGGCACGGTCGGCCGGGTGGCCCTGCTCTTCCCGGTACGGGTGTGGGCCAATTGGGACGGCCACAACTTGACCAGGCTTGCGGACGTCACCAAGAACGTGGTCCTGCCGAATGGCCACGTTGCTTCCGCCGCAGGTCACACGTCGCTGTTCGCGGCCATGCTGCGTTCGATCGCCCACGATGGCCCCATCGCAACCGTCGCCGCCATGGTTGGTGTGGCGCTGATGGTGCTGCTCTTGTTCCGGAATCTGAGAAGCACAGCCGTAGTGCTTCTGTCTCTCGGTATCGGCGTGCTGTGGATGGGGGGCGCGGGCGCGCTCTTGCACCTCAAGCTCAATTTCCTCAACTTCGTCGCGCTGCCCATTACCTTTGGTATTGGGGTGGACTACGCCGTGAACATCTTCGCCCGACTGAATAGCGAGCCTCCTGCCCGCCGCGCCCACGCCCTGGCGGAGACCGGGAGCGCGGTCGCGCTCTGCTCGTGCACCACCATCATCGGGTACAGCTCGCTTCTCATCGCTTCCAACGGAGCGTTGGTCTCCTTCGGGAAGCTGGCCAACCTTGGCGAGCTGGGATGTCTGCTGGCAGCATTGCTGCTGGTACCCGCCATGTCCGGCCCTGGCCTGCGGGCAGCACGACAGCGCTAGAGCACGCGGGACGGTTGTCGGAAAGCTAACAGTGCATTCCCACCCACCGACAGGTTCCACCAGTCCTTTCGTTGTTCGGCAATGCGAAGAGAGTGGCAGCGCGATTGCATTGAGCGATTGTTCATGATTCGCAAACTCCACTCTCGAATTCGGACCGTTGCTGTAATCGTCGCTCCAACGTTGCTTGCCTACGTGAAGCTCGTGGGCGTTGTCTTGTCTGAGCGATTGTGGCGGATTCCGCCGCGGCGGCTTCGCACTGCCGACATGCCGGAAAGTAGGAGGTCGTCATGACCTTCACGCAGCCGACTGGCACCTCCATGGACTTACTCTTTCTCATCTGCTTCGCGGCGGGGGCCCTCGTTCCGTTCGCCACCTACGTCTGTCTGTGGCTTATGGGCCTGGTCTCGCTGCCGGCGGCCAAAGACGAAGGCAGTGGGCGCCGGCTGTTTGGACCGCTGTTCGTCGGCTTCTACTATTGGTTGCTCAGTCCCTTCCTCCGCCTCGCCAAACGAACCGGACTGGCACCCAATCACTTCACGCTCGCTTCCCTGGCTGCATGCCTTCCCACCAGCTTGAGCATCGCCACCGGTCACTTCGCGCTCGCCTCGGTTCTGCTGGTGCTCGGCAATACGCTCGACGTGGTGGATGGCTACATTGCCCGCAACAAGGGCATGGTCAGCAAGGCCGGAGCGTTTCTCGATTCGACCGTCGACCGGGTCTGTGATGGCATGATCCTGGGTGGATTCGCCGTGTATTACGCCGGAACCCCGACCATGCTCGCGGCCCTGCTTGCGTTGATCATGTCATTTGCCACCAGCTATGCCCGGGCACGCGGCGAGGCGCTCGGCGCGTCGGGCTCCGAAGGACTCATGCAGCGGGCAGACCGTCTGGCACTGCTCGGCCTGGCGCTGGCCCTTTCGCCCTATCTTGCCCACAGCACCGAGGGTTTTGTTCCACATCCTTCCTACACGGTTACAAAGGCCGCCCTTTGGCTGCTCGCTGTCTTGAGCACGCTTACCGCGGTCAGCCGCGTGGTGTGGATCATGACCCGCCTCGGCACCCAGTCGCCGCCGTCATCGCCAGTCCGAACCCGCGCCCTAGGTGAGTTGTTGCCTCGCCTCCCCCAATCTCCACGTCCCCTCGCCAGGACCGAGGGTCCCAATGCCGGAGCCAACACCATCGATGCTCAATACCGGCGCTAGAAAAGGTTGGCTCAGCGCCGTCGCGCGCGGATTGACCTTGGTGGCGGCGCTGGCATTCCTGATTCGCGGGGTTCGCTGGCACGAAATCACGGGCGCCACGAAAGGAGCTGGCGCAGCGTGGCCGGTGCTGATGGTTGGGCTCAATGCCGTGATGATGAGTCTTCGTGCCCTGAGGTTGCGCGCTCTTCTCGGACGAAGGATCTCGTTTGCGGCCTGTTTCGCCGCCCGACTGACGTCGTCAGCGCTCAACAACATCACGCCGCTCCGCGGAGGCGACGTCGCACGACTGTGGATGATTGCGCGCGCTGGCGCCGTCACGAAGTCGACCGCTGCCGCGATCAGCGTGGTCGAGAACCTGGTCGAGCTTGCCGTGTTGGCGATCGTTGGCTTTTCCGCATCCTTGCTCGTGGCCGGTCAGCGCTGGGCCAGCGTCGCCACGCCGGTTGTGTTTTGTGCGGCGGCCGGCGTGCTTGTCGTATTGCGGACGACCACCAGCCGTGCCGCCGGGCCTGCCGGCCCAGTCAGCGGCAACGGTGGCCTGGCCCGGGTTGGGGCCAAACTGAAGGGGTTCGCCGCGCGTCTCGAAACCGGGTTCCGCGCCATCTCCCAGCCGGGCGTGCTTGTCTCTGCATCGCTCTTGTCCCTTCTGGCCTGGCTCTGCGAGATCGCGATGATCGTTCTTGGCGCACGTTCGATGAATCTGGCGGTCTCGCCCGCACTGGCCGCGATCGTCTTGGTTGGCGTCAACCTCGCACTCGCCTTGCCTTCAACCCCTGCGGGCGCAGGACCCTTTGAGGGCGCAGTGGTTGCGGTGCTGATATTCGCCGGCGTCGGAAAGTCGCCCGCCGTCGCTTTCGCCCTCTACTACCACGCGATTCAGGTCATTCCCGTTACCGTGGTTGGGATCGCCGTCTTACTCCTCTTGAAACGATCTGCCGCCAGAGAGGCGGATCCCGCATCGGGCTCGTGAGACACCGTGCTGGCGCGCGAGCGTCTCGTCTCCTAGAGTTGCTCGCTAGGGAATCGCAATGAACACACCTCGTCCGGTTCAAATCGGCGGCTGCCTCGTGCTGGCAGCGCTCATCGCGTCGGGTTGCTACGACGGCGGAGCGTCCCCCAAGGTTGATGGGGCGCCCGCGCTTGCTGACGGTGGAGCTGGTGCGACCCCGGACGGTGGCGTCCCCGCAGCGTCCCTGCCATCGGCCAGGTTGCTCGTGCTTTCGGATCCGCACTACTTCGATCCATCGCTCGGCACCGCCGGCACAGCGTTCGAGACCTACATTGCACACGATCGAAAGCTGATCGCGGAAAGCGACGCCATCATGCGCGCGATGGTGGCAGCGGTCGCCGCCGAGAATCCTGATGCGGTTCTCATCTCCGGCGATCTGACCAAAGACGGCGAGCTGTCGTCGCACAATTTAGTTGCCGGCTTTCTTCGGCAGATGCAGACAGGCGGGCGCAAAGTCTTCGTGGTGCCGGGCAATCACGACGTGGAAAACGGCGACGCCTCCAGCTATTCGGGCGATGTGGCGACGCCGGTGCCGCCCATCTCGGCCGCGGATTTTGCCGTCATCTATGCCGACATGGGCTACCGGGCGGCGCTCGCGCGCGATCCGGGCTCGCTCAGCTACGTGGCGGAAATCGTCCCGGGCTTGCGACTGCTCGCGCTCGACTCGTGCATCTACGGCGACGCGCCGGGGGCATCGCTCACTGCGGGACGCTTCACCGACCAGACCAAGGCGTGGATCGAGACCCAGCTCGATCTGGCCCGGGTAGAGGGCGCGCGCGTGCTCGCGATGCTGCACCACGGGGTTGTGGAGCACTTCGCGAGCCAAGCTTTGATCTTCCCCGAGTACCTGGTCGCGGAGCGCGACGCCGTCGCGGCCATGCTGTCGAACGGCGGCGTGGGCGCGGTCTTCACCGGTCACTTCCACGCCAACGACATCACCAAGGGCCTGCCCAGCGGATCCGCGAAGTCGATCTACGACGTCGAAACCGGATCGACGGTCACTTATCCGTGTCCATACCGCATCGTGGACGTCTCTGGAGATACTTTGACCATCACCACCAAGCACGTGCTCGCCATAGATTACGACTTGAAGGGCGCACCCGATTTCCAGACCTACGCGCACGACAGTCTGCGTCTGGGCCTTGAAACCCTGATCACGAATCTGGTGCAGCAGCCTCCTTATTCGATGAGCGCGGACAATGCAGGTCAGGTTTCACCCTGGTTGGGCGACGGCCTGGTGGCGCACTACGCGGGCGACGAGGTCATGCCCGCCAACGTCCCTGCCGAAGTCCAAACCCTGCTTTCGTCGGGCGTGGGCGTCGAAGCGCTCACGGGCGCGATGCTGCAAAGCATCTGGACCGACCTACCGCCCGCCGACAATGCGGTCGTTCTGGATCTCGCGAGCCGGTAGCACCCGCTCCGAAACCCTTCCCTTCTCATCCGTCTCCGTGTTCTCTGTGTCCTCTGTGGTTAGAATCCGAAAATTGTTCGGCTCCCTAGCACGGATCCGCCGCGCCCTTGCGCGCGTAGAACCGCCAGGTGACGAACACGCAGGTCGCGTAGAACGCCAGGAAGGTAAAGAGAGCGGCCAGTGGACTGCCGGTGAGCGAGATCGAGGTGCCGTAGCTCTTGGGCACGAAAAAGGCCCCGTAGGCCGCCATCGCCGAAACCCATCCGATGATGGTGGAAGACTCCTTGTTGGCCGTCGCAATCGCGGCACTGTGCGTGGGCGAGCCCGGCGCCACGCTGCGAAGTGAGCTGAGCTTCCGGTTTCGGAAAATGATGGGGATCATCCGGAACGTGGAACCGTTGCCGACCCCGGAACAGAAGAACAGAATCATGAACATCGCGAAGAACCCGGTAAACGCGCCCGGATCCGCCTTGTGCGACACGAAGTAGATGACGCCGATCAGCGCCAAGGACATGGCCAGGAAGTTCCACAAGGTCACCTTCGCCCCGCCGAGCTTGTCCGCCAGCCAGCCGCCCACCGGCCGAATCACCGAGCCCACCAGCGGCCCGAGAAAGGCGTATTGAAGCGGATTTACAGTCGGGAACTGGGACTTGATGAGCAGCGGAAACCCCGCCGAGTAGCCGATGAACGATCCGAACGTGCCCAGGTACAGCCAGCTCATGATCCAGTTATGCTTGTTCTTGAGGATGGGTAGCTGCTGTGACAAGCGCGCCCTCGCCACGTGCAGATTGTTCATGAAGAACCACGAGGTAACGATCGACACCAGGATGAAGGGGATCCAGAGCAGGGCCGCGTTCTGCAGCCACAAGGATTTGGCCGCGCCATTGACCATCGCCGTATGGGGTGCTCCCCCAAAGGACCCGAACAAGGCGGTGCCAGTCACGATAGGCACCAAGAACTGAACCACGCTGACGCCGATGTTGCCTCCGGCGGCGTTGAGCCCCAAAGCGAGTCCTTTGCGCTTCTGGGGATAGAAAAACTGAATGTTGGCCATGCTGGACGCGAAGTTGCCCCCGCCGAACCCTGTCACCAGCGCCAGCAGAAGGAACAGCCAGTAGGGAGTGGCGGGATTCTGGACTGCCAGCGCCAGCCCGGTAGACGGGATCAGCAAGAGCGCGGCGCTGACCAGGGTCCAGTTACGACCTCCGAACATGGAGACCGCGAAGCCGTACGGAATGCGCAGGGTCGCGCCCGAGAGGCCCGGCAAGGCCGCCAGCCAGAAAAGTTGGTTGACGTCGAACGAGAAACCGATCGCCGGAAGCTTGGCGGCTACCGCGCTCCAGACCTGCCATACGGAAAAGCCCAGAAACTCGACGAAGATGGAGAAGACGAGGTTCCTGGTTGCAATCCGCTTACCTGTTTTGGCCCAAAACCCCTCGTCCTCGGGATTCCAGTGCAGGATGGTGTATCTCGACTCTCGCTCGCCCTCGGCAGGCAAGACCGTCGCTTCAGCTTCAGCTGCGGTGGACATGCGTAACTCCTTTTCTGAACAGCCCTGGTTGTACGCGAAGCCAGCGCCGTCGTCTTAGCCCGCGGAAAGCAATAGGGACGCGCGCTGCTCGCACTGATTCAGGGCTACGAAAGACGTTCATCGATATACCGACCATCCTGGTCCGTTTTAGGTTTCGGAGGCTTTTCGTGGCCGTTAACTTGTGACGAAATTCGCCCGGTCAAGAAACCATTCACCGACGGGAAGACGATACTTTACAAGTCTTGCTACAGCCGGGAAAATGCGCCCGAAACCCGATTCGGAACGCAGGCTCCGGCGCCGCTCGAGACCGATGACCCGGTCGCGTTCTAGAGGGCTTCGCGTTTTGAGGTTGCAAATGACACCTGGATCGGTCTTATTTTGGGGGAACCCGTTTGGGCGAGCCCGGGGCTCCGGGCTGAGATCGGGGCATGCTCCGTCCCGGAAGCCTTCGAACCTGATGCGTTTCGCACCGCCGTAGGGAAAACAGGTCTTCCGCGAACGCGCCGAAGGCTTCCGACAGCAGTGGGGACGCGGAAAGGCAGTCCACGTGCACGACCGTCCCGCCATCTCTTCTGCCGACCGCTCGCGGCCGCCGGTGCTCCGATGACGTTGGCCGGCAACAGCTTGAGCATTTTCGTCAACGACGAGCAGCGACCGATTGCGCAAGGGACCTGCATTCCCGATCTGCTCGCGACTTTGGGTGTGGCCGGTCGCGCTGGGGTGGCCGTGGCCATCAACGCGGCCGTGGTGCCGCGGCAAGGGTGGGCCGAGCGCCGGCTACAGGAAGGCGACCGCGTTCTCATCATTCAGGCGAGCCAGGGCGGATGACCATCGTGGTGATTTCACCGCCCGAGGATCGGCCCGGCGAGGCGGCCACAGCGCAGGCCTTGCTTGCCGCAGGCATCGACCGGTACCACCTGCGCAAGCCAGGCTGGAGCCTGCGCCAAGTGGAAGCCTGGCTGGCGGAGGTGCCGCCGCGTTGGCACGAGCGCGTGGTTCTACATTCGCACCATGCGCTTGCGGACGACTTTCGCGTCTGGGGCGTCCATTTTCGCGATGGCGAAGAGGGAGACGTAGCGCCCAACTGTCGGTTGAGCCGTTCCTGTCATGGCGTGGCGGCGGTCAGGACGGCGCTGGGCGGTTGCGATTCCCTCTTCTTCGGCCCGATCTTCCCGTCGCTGAGCAAGCCCGGCTACCGGCCCGTGCCAGCGCGCGTGCTCGACGAGCTGCAGGTCGTGCTGGCCGCCCGGCCCACGGGCAAGCGAACCACCGAGGTCCTCGCCTTGGGAGGCCTGACCCCGCACGGCCTCGAACGCTCGATGGCCTTGGGTTTCGACGGCGTCGCCGTGCTTGGGGCTATCTGGAACGCCGCCGATCCCGTCGCGGCCTTTCTGGAATTCCAAAGCGCAAGCCGCCAGCAGTCCGCCGGCCGGGCAGCCGCACGCACATCCACCACGGAGCAATTGCAATGACCGCACCTCTTTCCATCGCGGGCGTCGAGCTGCGCTCGCGGCTGTTTCTCGGCACCGGCAAGTTCGGTTCGGGAGCGTTGATGCGCGACAGCCTGGCGGCGTCGGACGCCGAGCTGGTCACGGTGGCGTTGCGGCGCGTGCGCACCGACGGCGCCGACGACGATCTGCTTGCCCACGTGGATCGAAGCCGCTATCGCCTGCTGCCCAATACCTCGGGCGTGCGCGATCGCCGAGAGGCCATCCTGGCCGCCGAGCTGGCGCGCGAGGCCTTGCAGACCCACTGGCTGAAGCTGGAGATCCATCCCGATCCCAAGTACCTGATGCCGGATCCGATCGAGACCCTGGCCGCCACCCAGGAGCTGGTTCGCCGCGGTTTCGTGGTCCTGCCCTACGTGCACGCCGACCCAGTCCTGTGCCGGCAGCTCGCCGACGCCGGTGCCGCCGCGGTCATGCCGTTGGGCGCGCCCATCGGGAGCAACCAGGGCCTGGCCTCGCGCGCGTTTCTGGAGATCATCATCGCGCAGAAGCAGGTTCCCGTGGTCATCGATGCCGGTTTGGGCGCGCCCTCGCACGCCGCTGCCGCCCTAGAGATGGGCGCGGACGCGGTGTTGGTGAACACCGCCATCGCCGCCGCCGACGACCCGGTGACCATGGCGCGCGCCTTCGCCAAGGCCGTCGAGGCTGGGCGGCTGGGTTACGAGGCCGGGCTTGCGACCGAGGGGCACACGGCCGAGGCGTCTTCACCACTGACCGAGTTTCTTGCGGCGGAGGCCGGATGAGCTTCGAGTCGGTCTGGCGCAAGCACGACTTCGCCACCGTCGGGCGCACCATCGCAAGCAAAAGCGCGGCGGACGTCCAGCGCGCGCTTGCCCGGGCCGGTAAAGACAGCTCGCTCGACGACCTTGCAGCCCTGCTGTCGCCGGCGGCAGCGCCCTTTCTAGAAGATATGGCGCTGGCCAGCCAACGCCGCACAGTCGAGCGCTTCGGCCGAACCATCCAGCTTTACGCCCCGCTTTACCTGTCCAATCTTTGCGCCAACGTCTGCACCTATTGCGGGTTCAGCGCGCACAATCGTACGGAGCGCGTGGTGCTCGATGACCAGTCCGTGGACGCCGAGGCGGTCGCGTTGCGCAGGCTCGGCATCCAGCACGTGCTTTTGCTCACCGGCGAAAGCCCGCGTGCGGGAACCGACTACCTCGCGAATGCTCTGCACAGGTTGCGGTCGAGCTTCGCCAGCCTGTCGCTGGAGGTTCAGCCTTTGTCGTCCGACGACTACGCACGACTTGCCGACGCGGGCACAAGCGCGGTCATGGTGTACCAAGAAACCTACGACCCAGCGGCCTACGCCCGGTACCACCTGCGCGGCGCCAAGGCCGACATGGCGTTTCGCCTGGCCACGCCCGACCGTCTTGGGCAGGCAGGGATCAAGAAGATCGGCCTCGGCGCGCTCTTTGGCCTGTCCGACTGGCGCACCGACGCGTGGTTCGTGGGCTTGCATCTGCGCTACCTGGAAAGCCGGCATTGGCGCTCGCGCACCAGCATCTCGTTTCCGCGCATGCGCCCGCACGAGGGCGGCAATCCCCTCGGCCTCACCAATTTCGGGGAACGCGATCTGGTGCAGGCGATCTGCGCCTTTCGTCTGTTCAGCCAAGAAGTCGAGCTGTCGCTGTCGACCAGGGAAAGCGCCCGATTTCGCAATCACGCTTTTCGCCTGGGCGTCACCTCGATGAGTGCGGGCTCGCGCACCAACCCGGGCGGCTACGCGAACCAGCAAAGCTCTTTGGAACAGTTCACGGTCGACGATACGCGGAGCCCGACCGAAGTCGCGGCCTTCCTGCGCGGTCGCGGCTATCAGCCGGTGTGGAAAGACTGGGACGTCACCTACGACGGCGCAAAGCCGCCGGCGCGCGCGGAGCTGCCATGCTGACCGCCCTGGAGCTGCAGCGCTATCAGCGCCACCTTTCGCTGGCGGGCTTCGGGGCGGCCGCGCAAGAGCGGTTGAAGGCCGGCCACGTGCTGGTGATCGGCGCTGGCGGCCTCGGCTGTCCCGCCTTGATCTACCTGGCGGCGGCGGGCGTGGGGCGCATCACTGTGGTGGATGCCGATCGCGTGGACCCGAGCAATCTGCAACGCCAGACCCTGTACAGCGAGGCCGACGTGGGCGACCTGAAGGTGGAGGCGGCGTGCCGGCATCTGCGTGCGCAGAATTCATTACTGACCGTGGTGGGCGTGACGGACCGCTTTCGTCGAGACAATGCGCTGGATCTAGTGCGCGCCTCGGACGTGGTCATCGACGGCTCTGACAATTTTGCCACCCGTTACCTGGTCAACGACGCGTGCGTGATGTCCGACCGTCCATTTGTCTACGGTGCAATTCAGGGATTTGACGGACAATTGAGCGTCTTCAATTGGCGTGGCGGACCGACCTACCGCTGTCTGTTTCCTACCCCGCCGCCGTCCGAGCTTGCGCCCAACTGTGCCAACGCCGGCGTGCTGGGCATCCTGCCCGGCATTGTCGGCACCTGGCAGGCCGGCGAGGCCATCAAGCTGCTGACCGGGGTCGGCCAGCCCCTGTCAGGCCGCCTGCTACTGTGGAACGCGCTTACCATGAGCACCCAGCTTGTGGCGTTGGCGCAGGATCCCCGCAGCCGCCCCATCGTCGA
>CAZBIU010000090.1:0-20677 GCA_964491625.1 uncultured Myxococcales bacterium | reverse complement strand
TCGGCGGAATGGCTGGATGATCGGGGCCCGAAGGTCGAGCTTATGGCTCTCATTGCCGAGCTCGCGTCGCAAAATGCCGGCGTCGCGCTGACCTTCTGATCTCCGACGGCTCTCAGCCCGCGACCTTCCGGCCTCCGCGCCAAAGCGCATGCTCCATGGCGGCCAGCAAGGGCAAGACGGTCTTTCGGTCGAGCGCGCTGATGGCGAGGCTCGCGCCGCCGCTTGCCAGAATCGCCCGTTCCTCGGGCAGCAGGCGATCGACCTTGTTGTAGACCAGAAGGCGGGGCGTCTCGGCCAATTCTAGATCGCCCAGGATCCGCTCGACCGCAGCGATGTGCGTATCGCGATCCGGATCCGCGGCGTCCACCACATGCAAAAGCAAATCCGCGTCGTCAAGCTCCTCCAGCGTGGCGTGGAAAGCTTGCGCGAGATCCCTTGGCAGGTCGCGGATGAAGCCGACCGTGTCGGCCAAGATCAGCTCGCGCTCGCGCGGGAAGCGCAGTCGGCGCGTGGTCGGGTCGAGGGTCGCGAACAGCTTGTCCTCCACCAGCACTTCGCTGCCGGTCAGCCCGTTCAGCAAGGTCGACTTTCCGGCGTTGGTGTACCCGACGATGGCCACCACGGGAAGCCCGCGCTCCCCGCGTGCCCTGCGCCGGCTCTGGCGTTGGCGGCGGGTTTCCTCCACGTCCTTTTCCAGGCGGCGCAATCGCTCGCGTGCGCGACGGCGCCCGATCTCAAGCTTGGTTTCGCCCGGGCCCCGCCCACCGATGCCGCCTACCAATCGGCTCATCATCGTGTTTTCCTCTTGCAGGCGCGGCAAGCGATAGCGTAGCTGCGCCAGCTCGACCTGCAACTTGGCGTCGCGGCTGCGCGCGCGCTGGGCAAAGATGTCGAGGATAAGGATGGTCCGATCGATGACCTTGAGGTCCGTGAACGACGCGATGGTATGGGCCTGGCCCGGGGAAAGGTCGGGGTCGAAGATGAGCACGCCGGCATCGAACTGCATCGCCCGCACCAGTACGTCTTCAAGCTTCCCCTTGCCGATGAGGTAGCGCGGGTCGGGCTCGGGCCGGCGCTGCACAGCCACGTCGACCACGTCGATACCGGCGGTTCGACAAAGCTCGCGCAATTCGTGCACGCGACCATCGACTTGGGCGTTGTTCTCGCTGTGGCCGCGTGGCTTGCCCAGCTCAGCGACCACTAGCAACGCGCGCTCGGCCGCCCGGGTCGCACGGCCGGTGGGCAGAACCCGGTTGAATTCCTCTTCCAGCGCATCGATGAGGTCAAGGAAGTCCACTTGCGAGCGATAGAAGGGATCGACTGGCAGCGATAGCCAGGGCGCCTTGCCTTCGCGCGGTGGCACGAGGTGCGCCAAGTGCAAGTCCGCGGGCCGACCTTCGTGGTTCACGCCCACCGCCGCGACCAGATCGAGGCGCAGCAGCGCCAAGTCTACCAGGTCGTCGCGCGAGAGGGCTTCGTTGCGCAGATGCGTGTGCACGAGCCGCAAGCCCCGGAACCGGCCGTGACCCGCGCGCAGGCGCCCCACCTCGGGCAGCATGATGCGCGAGGCATCGCCAACGAAGACGTGCTCGACCGCACCCTGGCGCGAAAGCAGCACGCCCACCTGGCGGGCAATGCCGCGCGAGATCTCGCACAAGAAGCTCGCCAGCTCGGCCGAGACGACTTCGTGAGGCGAAACCCGCCGACGATACACGCGCTCAAGGGCCAAGAGCTCGGACGGCTTAAGTCCTGCTCGGTTCCCGGTGACCTCGTGCATGAAGCCCTGCTGCGGCTGAATCCTGACCGGCTAGGTGGGATTCTCCTCACCGGTTGGCGTCGCCGCGGGCGGTGTCACTGAGCTGGTGCTCCCTCGTTCGTCGAGCAGGGTGAGCGCGACGCTGACCGCGCGCTTGGCCTTGTCGATGGTCCTTTCGTCGTCCTTGATGCGGCGGTAAGCGCGCAGGGCCTGGTCTTCCAGGTCCGCCACTTTGCTCTCCAGCTCTGTGATGCGATCACGCGCCTGGCCCAGCTTGACCTCGCGATCGCGCACGTCGCCGCGCGCGGTGTCCAACTCGCCCTCCACCCGCAAGAGCCGCCGGTGGGTTTCCGCCAGCTCCTCGTTGCGCGCGGCCAGCTCGCCCTCCACCGCGGTTGCGCGCGCATGGGCTTGCTCGAGCTCGGCCCGGTTCTTCTCCGCGGCCTCGGCCTTTTCGGCCAGGCTCCGCCGCTCGGCCTCTGCCATGGCGGCGTGGTGCTGTTCATCGCGGGCCTGCAGCTCCGCCCGCCGACGCGCATCCGCCGCGTCCAGATCCGCCACCCGCTTGACCTCCGCCTCTTCGAGCTCGCGACGGCGCCGATCCTCGGCCCCGGCCAGCGCATCCTCGTGACTGCGTCGCAATTCCGCGCTCTCGTTCTTCGCGTCGCGGTCTTTGCCTTCCAGGGCCATCTGGTGCGCATGCTTCTCGTTTTCGAGCGCGGTGTTGTGCTCCTCCCGAAGGGCCAACAGCGCCTTCTCGTGCTCGCGCCGAACCCGAGCCAGCTCGATCTCTCGCGCGTCGTCGAGCGAGGCCTTCTCTTCCGTGTGGCGCTTGTTGAGCAGCTCGATCTCGGCGGCGTGGCTCATGTTCAGTCGCCCGACTTCGGCTTGCACCTCGGCTTCGCGCGACGCCTTCTCCGCCTCGCGATCCTCGCGCAGGCGCGCCAGCTCGCCCTTGTGCGCCTCTTCGTCGTCGCGGATGCGCTCTTCCAGGTCGTGGCGCACGCGTTCCAGCTCGAGACGGGCGCGATCTTCCAGAGTGGCAAGACGCTTCTTGAGCAGGTCCATCTCGTCGTGCGTCTTCGCGATCTCGGTGTGCGAGTCTTCCAGCCGCGCCTTGAGCCCGCGCTCGCGCTCGATGGCCTTCTCCTTGTCCTGGCCAAGAGCGATCACCTTCTCATTGGCGTGCATCAGGCTCTTCTCGAAGGTCAGCATCTTCTCTTCGAGATCCCGACGCGCCCGCTCGTGCTCGCGCATGCGATCCTTATGGTCGAGGATCTGCCGGTCTTTGGCATCAACGGCGTCGCGCAGGTCGAGGATGTCCTTTTCCTTGCGATTGATGGTCTCGCGCAGGCCAAGCAGATCCTTCTCCTTGTGCAGCGGCTGCGCCTGAAGGTGCTCGCGTAGGTCATCGATCACCGACGCCAGCTCGCGCTTCTCGTCCTCAAGCTCGTGAATGCGCTTCTGCAAGTCACTGAACGCGGCGTCGTTCGCGGTCGCCGCGGCATAGGCAACCACCGAGGTGTTGCGAACCTCGTCGGGCAGCGGCGGCACGTCTTCCTCGGGCGGCGCCGCTTGGCGCAGGGCCTCGGGATCGCCCTCGATTTCAGCGGGCGGCGCCAGCACCTCGGCGGTCTGCGGCTCAGTTGCCGGCACCTCCTCGGGAACCGCGCCCATTTGGGCTAGGATCTCGTCCGGCTCGGGCAGAGGGGCCATGCCCCCCAGCTCCTCGGCGGCGAGGGACGAGGGGGCCACACGGGTGGCGCCTTCGTCGCTAAAGCCATCGTCGGAGCCGGGTTCGGGCGGCGGCGGAGGCCCCGCGGACGACGAATCCCCCGGGGCCGGACTGGTGTCCCTCAGCTCCTCGTCCCCCGCTGCGCCGGCCGATTGGGTCTCGGCATCCGCTGGCGGTGGCGTTGTCATCTTGAGCGCGTCGAACGCGGCATCCGCCTCCTGGTCGAACATCGCGTCCAGCGCCAGATTAACGCCGAGGGGGTCGGATCCGGCCCGCGCTGGCCCAGGCGATTCGGGCGGCGGTGTGACCAACTTGGTTTCGTCGACGATGTCGTCGGCGTCGATGGCGATCTCGGAATCGACGACGTCGCTGCTCAAGAAGATCTCGGCCGACGCCGAGGGCGCGCCGTCTTCTTCGTCGAGCCCCACCAGGACGTTCACTTTGCGCATCAGCTCATGACGGTCGAGCGGCTTGAACATGTAGTCGTCGGCGCGCAATTTGAAGGTCTTGTGCTGCTCGAACTTCTCCGGCGATTCCTCGGACGACGTAAGGATCAGCGGCACGCCTTTCAGATCCGCGCTACGTTTGATCTTGTTACAGATCGCGTAACCGATCTTCTTCGGCTCGACCGAGACAATCATCAGCGCAGGTCGGTTCTTCTTGGCCCACTCCACGACTTGATCGCCGTTGGTGATGTTCTTGATTTCGAAGCCATAGGGTTCCAGCGTGCCGGCGATGATGCCAAGGGCAGTCTCGTCCGGCTCCACACAAAGAAGCGTTCGCGTCGCCATGAGAGCTGAGACGTTACTACGGAAGGGCGCCAAGAACCAAGCGAGACGGCGCGTGCCAAGATTCGGGGTAGGCGGCGGAGGCCGAGGAGGGGACGGAACGGACCGGCGGAACGGCGCCCGATCGGGAGAGGTGCCAGAAGGACTGGCCGTTTCTCCACCACCACCTCAACTGACCGTGTCATTCGTCGCCTGGAATGGCACGCATCGAGAAGCTCAGCGCCCGAGGTCATAGACGAAGATGCTGTAGCCAATCTTGGTCAAGGGCGTCCGGGCCTGGAGAGAAGCGAACAACGCGTGGTTTGGGAAGTAGACGCCCTGGAGGTTCGTGGCACTGATCGCGAGGTAGCGACTCGGCGTGATGGGGCTATGCCCGGGCGCAGGGTTGTGCAAGATCATGCTGGGCAGCCAGTCGTAGGCGATACCATAGCGCTCGGGGGAATCCGATCCGAAATAGCTTAGGCCGACCTTCGCAATTCCCCGCTCGCGCATGAATCGTGCGAGGCCCTTGAGGTCCTGGCCCCAGTCCAGGTTGGAGTCGACCAAGTAGCGATAGCCCCGGTCCGGGCCGCCCGCCAGCTCGTTTAAGTAGGCAAGGTAGTGGGGGTGGATCCAGGTTGATGCGCCGACGTACCAGGCGAGGGCTACGGGAACCGCCCAACGCCGGCCGAGGTGGCTTGCCCGCAGCAGGCGCGAAGCGAACACGAAAAGGAACGGGTAAGCAGGAAGAATATAGCGAAGACCCACCGACTGGTGCTCGATGGTGAAGAACGCGACGACGGTCGCAGCGGGAAGCAAGAGAAAGAATTCATCCAGTCGATCGACGTCTTGTCCAGGCGCCGGCGTTCGTCTTAGGTAGAGAAGCAGCGCTGCCGCGAGCATGGCCGCGAGGGCAATCGGGGTCTTGAGCACAAACGCCAATGGCAGGTAGTACCACCAACCGTTCTCTGAGTACTGTCCGAGACAAAATGCGCTCTGTCCCGACAGCGCGTGGTCGCGCTGGTAGAGAATGCCGGCCACATAGGGCTCGATCTGAAACTGGTAGCCCAACAACAAAACCGCGAACGCCACCAGAAGAACCATCGCGTAGCTCGCCTGCGGCTTAGTCTTGCGGCATAGTCCCCTCAGGCTTGGTAGCGCGAGCATGGCTGGCAGCAACAGCAACGCGGTGAACTTGGATAGCAGCGCGAGGCCGAGACCAACCCCGGCAGCAACGGCGTGTTTGCGGCTGTCGAGCTTGAGCATTCGCCAAAACAGATACATCGCGATCAGCGAAAAGGTGGTGACCACGATATCCGGTGTGATCAGCCGCGCGTGGGCCAGTAGGTTCGGAGAGAAGGCGAAGAGAATCGCGGCGGCGGCGGCGCTGTAGTGCCCGTAGAGCAACTTGGCCCATCGAAAAACAAACACGCCCAGCAACAGCGCGAGCAGCACCATCATCGACCGTGACTGCGTGAGAAGCCGATCCCCCAGGTTGGCTTGCCCGGACAGCAGGGCTTGGCCGCGACCCACGTCGGCGGTCCCTCGGTAGGTGCGATCCTTCGCATGGCCCGGGTCGGGCTGCCAAAGCGCCGGATCCGATTCCGACAGGAAAAGCGGCAGCGCGCTCACGTAGAAGGCGAGCGGCGGATGAAGGATGGAGCCGCGCACATCCCACCGCCCACTTTGCAGGAGGTATTTGCCAAGGCCGAAGTAGTGCGTCTCGTCCCAAGTCGCCGATTCCTGGACCAGGCTGGTGAGTGCCTTGCCGGCGAACAGCGCAAGGCATGCGAGCAGCGTGATCCTGGACAGCCATCCTGCCCACTTTTCCGGTAGCGTCAGCACGATGGTTGCCCTTCCCGGCTCGGCCGGTCCGCCGAGCCTCGCCCCAGACCACGGGTGCCCAGGACGCGCGCCAGCCGACGGTGACTGAGGGCAACCAGCAACAGTGAAAGACCGAGCAGAGACAGCAGCACGCCCAGCCGGAGCCAGGTGGAATGGAACTGCAGGACCACCTGGCTGTGGCCCGCGGGCACCGGCACCGCCCGCATCCAAACGTTCGCGGGCTGGCACGGCGCAGGTTGGCCGTTCACGGTCGCGGTCCACCCCGGATACCACGCTTCCTTGATCACGAGCAACGCCGGGCCGTCGCATTGCACCTCGAGGTCGATGCGCTCAGGGGCGAAGTCGCGAATGACGGCGGTGCCCGGCGATGCGTCGGATGAGGACGACAGGACAACCTGCTGCGACTCGACCAGCGCCACCCGAGCGGCGTCATGGCCCGCTGCCATCTGCGCTAGCGCGGCTTTCCAGTCGGCAACCAGCCGGGTCCGCCCAACCAGATAGGCGCGTGGATCCGGGGTGGGATTGCGCATCATGGTTCGACGACGGGGATCCAGCGCAGCGATCACGTTCATGGTCCGGTAGGAAAAGGGATCCTTCGCGTACACGCCGGGGGCGGGATAGGTGTTGTCGAGCTCTGGCGGTGCGACTCCGGCGGCGGCGTGCAAGTACTCCCAGGTTCGTGCGAGGGCCAAGGAGCCGTAGCTGTCGTAGCTGCCCCAACCGAACAGCATCCCCGCGTCCTCGCGGGTGGGCGCGGCGAAGATGCGTGGCGGAGGCAGGTGGGGGGCGAGCAAGCCGGCGCTCCGAAGGGCACCGGCGACCTCCATTTCCACCCGGAAGTCCGAAGGCTGCTGGGCCCACGTCGTTTGCATGGTTCGAATTGCAATGCTCGCATCGAGGAGCGCGAAGCCCGCGAGAGAAATCGCCAGAAATCGGTTCCGGCGGTGGGAGACACCCGGGCTTAGCCACGACGCGAGAAGCGCACCGGCGACGCCAATCGCCCCGAGCTGCACGAATCGGTGCCCGTAGATCGCGGCCGAGCTGGCGGCGACAAGCGCAAGCGCGAGAACGACGGTAGCACGTCGGCTGTCTCCGCGCTTCGAAAGCTGGACGGCCGCAGCCAGCGTGAGGGCCAGGGTGCAAAGGACGTTCATTCGCGCGTGAATGCGAAGCGCAGATAGGCCAGGCAGGGCCCGGAAGAGCAGCCCGAAGGCGGGGGTCTGGGTTCCGGCGGAAACCAAGAAACCCAGCAGGGCCACCGCCCACAATGCCCGCCGGTTGCCCCCGCGCAGACAGAAGAATCCCGTGCTGCCGGCGAGCAACGCCAACACCCCCGTGTACACGTAGTACACGCTGATGATCCCGTGCCCCGGGCTCACCTGAAGAATCAGCGTCGCCCAGGCCGCCAGCGGCATGGAGAAATGGTTTGCGAAAGCCAGGGTGGGCGTCTGTCGATTCCCCTGCCCGACCAGCTCGAGGTACGGCAAGAGCTGCGCCGCACACACCAGCATGGCCACCGCCGTGGCCGCGCCGAAGCGCAAGAGATCCGTAACCGCCGAGGTGGTCCTGGCCAGCCATGGCCGCTCCAATCGGCGCGCGGGCAGCAGCGCAGCGGTCGCCACGACGGTGAGCCAGGCGGCCTGGGGATGCCCGGCAAGAATCTGCATGGCCAGCGCGAGCGCCAGCCAGGCCGTGCGCGCGAGAGTCGGCACATCTTGCATGCGCAGGGCGAGCCACAAGACCATGGGCAGCCAACAGAGCGCCAAGCTGTAGTTCACTTGCCCCGAGTAGAAGCTGAGCATGACCGGGGCACTGGCAACGAAGACGAACCCCGCGGTCACGGCCATCGACTTGCTCGCTCCCAAATGGCTGGCCAGAAAGGCTACGCCAGCAACCGCGAGCCCAAGGTGCAAGGCGGTGAGCGCCAAAAATCCCGCGCCCGGACCCAGGGCGACGAAAAGCAACCCCGGCGGATAGAAGAGTGCGGTTTCGATGTCAGCCAAGAACGGGCGCCCAAGCCCGACGTGGGGATTCCACAGGGGCAGCCTTCCGGAGCGAAGGGCGTGCGCGCCGTAGGCCTTGAGCAGCTCATGAAAGCGGACGAAGTCGAACGCTTCCAGGATGCTGGTCTGGGTGAGGAAGACCAGGACGGTGAAGGCCGAGCAGGCCAAGGCCAGCGCCAACCACCCGCGCGGCGTGAAGTAGCGCCATCCAACCACGTCGGTCGCATCGTCAACCTCAGCCTGGTAGGACGGAACGCTGCGCACGGCGGCCGGTCCTGATTGTACACGGACTGGCCAGCCGCGGGGCGAGTCTTGCGCTGTCAACCGAAGCCGTCGGCGCGGTGGCGCCCTTAGTTCTTCAACGGCTCGGGCATCCGCGCTACCGGCCCTTGCCAGGAAGCCTTGAGCCCCCTACCCGCCCTTGGGCATGCGGCCAAGGATGCGAAGCACGCCGTCGAGGAAGGTCATGGGGTGCGGCGGACAACCGGGCAAGAACAGGTCCACCGGGATGTCGGCGGGGATGCCGTTTCGACAGTCGGGCGAGCCCATAAACGGGCCACCGCTGATGGCGCAGGCGCCGAAGGCGATGACGATCTTGGGGCTAGGCACAGCGGCGTAGGTGTCGCGCAAGGCGCTTTCCATGTTGCGCGAGACCGGGCCGGTCACCACGATGCCGTCGGCGTGCCTGGGGGAGGCCACGAACTGCACGCCGAAGCGGCCGACGTCGAACACCACGGTACCGGTGACGTTCAGCTCGCCCTCGCAGGCGTTGCAGCCACCCGCCGAAACCTGGCGCAGCTTGAGCGAGCGGCCGAGCAACCGCCGCAGCTTCTCTCCCATCGCCTGCGCGAGGGCGTAGCTCTTGCCGTCGGTGAGAAGCCTCTCTCGCGCGTTAGCCCCCAGGCGAAAGTCGTTGCTGAAGGCGAGGGCGCCGGTGGGACACGCTTGAGTACAAACCGGGCAGAACAGGCACTTGCCGAGGTCGATTCGGCGCGGGCTGGTGCTGATGGCGTCCGTGGGACAGGCATCGCTACACGCGGAACACCCTGCCGGGCACTTGCCGACGTCGAGCGTGGGCAGCCCGCGAAAACGCGGGTGCAGATTCACGGGCGCCTTCGGCCACGCCAGGGTGCGGTGGCCTTGGTGAATGCGCTCGAAAAACCGCTTCATCAGAGGTCGTGCCCCGCGTAGGAAAGGTTGAAGCTCTTGTTGCAAAGTGGGAAGTCGGAGATCTGCTGCCCGCGCATCGCCATGGCCAGCCCGAACCAGTTGTGGAAGGAGGGGTCGACGATCTTGTACGCGGTCAGCTCGCCGGTCTTCGACGTGACGGCCACGTGGACGATCTCCCCGCGCCAGCCCTCGACGATGGCCAGCGAAAGACTTGACGGTGGCAACCGCCCAAGGGCCGGAGCCGCGGGGTCACCTGCCAGTCCAATCTCCACATCCGCCAGCAAGGACCGGATGAGCGTCGCGGAATGTCCCGCCTCGGCCCGCCGGACTTCGGCGCGCGCCATCACGTCGCCCGTGCTGCCAAGCGCGATCTCGACCGGCATGCGGCGATAGATACCTTCGGGATGATCGCGACGGGCATCGCGATCGGAGCCGCACGCGCGCGCCACCGGACCCACCAGACCAAGCTCGTCGGCCATGGTTTGGTTGAGGGCGCCAGTGCCATCGAAGCGCGAGACCACCGACGGAGCGTCGAAGATCACGTCCGCGATGCGCTCGAAGTCGGCGGCGGCGTTTTCAAATCGGGTCGCGAATCCAGCCAGCTCCGAGGCGGGGAGGCCCAAGCGCACGCCGCCCGTGGTGACGAGCCCGCGGCCGAAGCGATTGCCGGACAGCTCGACCAGGAGGTTCAGGAAATCGCCGCGCAAGCGTCCGTACCAGGAGGCGCCGGGCAGGTAACCCACGTCGTTGCAAAGCGCGCCCAAATCGCCGGTGTGGCTGTCCATCCGCTCCAGCTCCAGCGCGAGGGCGCGCGTCGCCTGCGCCTGCACGGGAACCTCCAGCCCGGCCAACTTCTCGATGGCGGTCGCGTAGGCGATGCCGTGGCCAACGCTGGTGTCGCCCGCCACGGACTCGGCGACAATCTGCCTGCGCGTGGGAGGCGATGCGAGCAGCAGCTTCTCGGCCCCGCGGGTCTGGTAGCCGAGCTGGATCTCCAGACTGTGCACGGTCTCGCCGTAGCACTGGAACCGAAAGTGTCCGGGCTCGATGATGCCCGCGTGGACCGGCCCCACCGCGACCTCGTGCACGCCAGCGCCCCCCAACTGGAAGAAGCTGTGGCCATCCGAGCTGCCTGGCGTTTCCAGATCTGCATGCCTGCGCAGGGGTTTCGGCCACGGGTGCCCCACCGGCAACAAGCCGTGCATCTCGGCCAGCTCGCGTTCGAAGGCCTGCGCCTGGGGCAGCTCCGCCGAGAGCGATGGGTATCGGCGATCGGCAGGCAACACCATGGCCAGCGCCTCCGCCGACGATGCTCGGTCGCGGGCCAACAGGGCCAGCAGGGCGTCTTGCGCGCGAATGGGCAGAACCAGCGTGGCAACGAGACGCGCGCCGTCCCTGCAGGCAGCCACCACCCGGGCACGAAAGGCGTCGGGATCGCAGCACGGGATCTGGTCCAGGTCGCAGGTTCCGTCGGAGAGCAGGAACGAGGTCATCGCTGCGGGCTCACAATGGCGGCGGCCTGGGCCAGCACCTCGCGCACGGGGGCCGGCATCCACACGCCAAAAACGACCAGCAAGGCCACGGGAAGAACCACAATGATCACCTCGACGGCGGTGGCTCGGATCGGCCTGGCGCCCGCCGCCACCTGCCCGCGAGTCATCGCCATGGTGTGCGCGAACATGCCGAGAAAGACCGTGCCGCCTGCCACCAGGAACGCCACCAGCACCGCGGTGGCCTTGGCATCGACCGCCGCCTTCACCACCAAGAGCTCGCTCATGAACAACGCCGAGGGAACCACGCCGATCAGCGCCAGCAGGCTGAGCGCAAGCCCGGTGCCCCAAAGCGGCGAAAGGCGCATGATGCCGCGCAGGCGAGACATTTCGTGGGTGCCCACCATCTGGCCGAGCCGCCCCGCCGAACAGAAGCCCACGCTCTTGGCGAGCGAGTGATTCAAGGTGTGGAACATGGCCGCGAAGGCTCCGGGTGCGCCCAGTCCAAGGCCGATGGCCACGATGCCCATGTGCTCGACGCTGCAATAGGCGAGCATGCGCTTGAGGTCGCGCTGGAAAAGGATGAACGCGGCCGCAATGATCATCGACAGACCGCCGAACACACACAGCAGCCGGGACGGCCAGCCGACGTGGCCGGTGGCAGCGTCGACCACCGGCAGGTAGCGCATCAGACAGTAGAGCACCGTGCTCAACATGGCGGCCGAGAACACCGACGAGACCGGTGCCGGGGCCTGGCTGTGCGCGTCCGGCAGCCACGTGTGCATAGGCGCGAGACCCACCTTGGTGCCATAGCCGACCAAAAGGAAGATGAAGCCCAGCTTGACGAGCTTCGGGTTCAAGGCCGCGGACACGTCGCGCAGGTGGGTCCACAGCATGGCGTCCGCGCCGCCGTCCGAAACCTGACTCGCAGCCGCGCCGAAGATCAGCATGCCCAAGAACGCGATGGCGATGCCGAGCGAGCAGATCATGAGGTACTTCCAGGTCGCTTCCAGCGACTCGCGCGATCGGTGAAGCGCAATCAAGAATGTGGTGGAAAGGGTCGTGGTCTCGACGCCGACCCACATCAGGCCAAGGTGATTCGCCACCAGCACCAACGTCATGGCCGCCAGCGAGGCCAGCCACAGCACCGCGAAGATGCGCGCCTTGCCGAGAGAAATCTCGGCGGTTGCGAAATAGCCCTTCGCAAACAGCGTGCTCACGGTAAAGACCAGCGAGATCACAAGCAGGTGAAAGGCCGAGAGCGCATCCAGCCGCAGCCAGGCGTTGGCGGCCGTCGCTGGTCCAGCGCCAAGCACGGCGAGACCCAGCGTGAAGGACGCTGCCGCATGGACGATGACCAGCAGCGAAAGCATGCCGAACAGCGCGCGCGGTGAGCGCGGAAGGCAGCAAAGACCGGCGCCGGCTAAAGGAGTCAGGGCAACGAACCAGATCAAAGAGGCGGCGTCCATCGTCATCCCTTGAGCAAGTTCAGTTTCTCCACGTCGATGTGGTCGAACTCGCGGCCGATGCTGTGAATCACGATACCCATCACGAAGACGCCGACCAGAAGGTCGAGCAGCACGCCCAGCTCGACCACGAAGGGCAGGTGGGCGGCCACGCTTTGCCCAAACACGAAGGCCCCGTTTTCCACCACCAGGTAACCCACCACCTGCATAATGGCGGTGCGCTTGCTGACGATGACGAGAAACCCGAGCAAGAGGGTCGCGAAGGCAGTTGGAACGTACAGCGCCGCGACCTGGGAAAGCGGCAGCGCGAGAACCGGCGGCAGCACAAACGCCACGATGACCAGCGCGGTGGCGATGAGCACCGACACGTGCGTGCTGACGTAGGGCTCCACCTCACGCTTGACCTTGGCGGCGCGCATGGCGCGCACGAGCAGCCAGGGAATCAGGATCGCCTTCAATGCAAGGGCGCTGCTGGCGACCAACACGGTGTGAAACAGGCTGGTCGTGGGCTCCTGTATGTAGTGCAAGACGGGCAGCAGCGCCAGGGCGCCGCCCTGCACAGCGGTTGCCTTGATGCAGGCTTCGAGACGACTGGTGTAGACGAGGTAGATGCCGGTCAAGAGCACCAGCACGAGCGCGAGATCGACGTAGGCGTTCACAGCGCCCCCCGGAACATCAGCACCAACAATCCCAACGCTGCGACCACGCCCGCGCCGACCAGGAACTGGGGCACGCGCAAAAGCCGCAACCGCGCGGTGACCGATTCGACGATCCCGACCACCACCGCGGTCGCGAGCACGCCGGCACCGAACACCAGCAAGCCGGCGGGGCCGGCGGAGATCGGAACCAGGATGTGCACGAGCAGGCTCGCGAACAGGAACAGCTTCATCGCGCTGCCGTACAAGATGAACGCGAAGTCGGGCCCGCTGTGGTCGAGCACCATCACCTCGTGAATCATGGTGAGCTCGAGGTGGGTGTTGGGGTCGTCGACGGGAATGCGCGAGTTCTCTGCCAGCAGCACCACGAACAGCGCAATCGCGGCCGCGATGAGTGGCGGATGCGCGGCGATCCAGGTCTGCCAGGGCAAAGCGGCCCACACGGCGGCGAAGGAAGGCTCGCGCGCCGGTATGCAAAGGATGGCCAGCACCAGGAACAGGGTCGGCTCGGCCAGCGCGGAGAAGGCGGCCTCGCGACTTGCGCCCATGCCTTCGAAGCTGGACCCGGTGTCGAGCGCGGCGGCCATGGTGAAGAAGCGTCCGAGCGCCAGAAGATAGGCGAACAGCACCACGTCGCCGGCAAAGCCGAGCGGCGAGGCCGGCCCGACCAGGGGCGAAAGCAGCCCGGCCGCGAAGGTGGCCGCCAGCGACACCATGGGGCCCGCCCGGAAGATCCAAGTGGTGGTCGTGCTGTAGACCGCGCCCTTGCCGAGGAGCTTCCAGAGATCGCGGTACGGCTGCACGATGGGGGCGCCCTTGCGGCCCGCCGCGATTGCCTTGGTCTTGGCGATGATTCCGGGCAGCAGCGGCGGCGCGAGCAAGAGCAGCGCGAGGTGGAGTGCTGAGGCGGCGAGGTCAGCCATGCAGCGCTCCTCCCAGCTGCCAAAGCAGAAGCCCCACCAGCACGACCAGCATATACACCAGGTATAGCTGCATGCGCCCGCTTTGAATCACCCGCATGCGCGAGTTGAGGCGCAGGAAGCGTCGCCACAGCGGCACCATCACCCGCTCGCCCGCCATGTCGGCGATGTGGTGCTCGTAGCGCGCTTCGGTGGGAAAATAGCCGGTGACGTGACCGCCGAGCACCCGCGCGCGCAGAACCACGGCGAAGGACGAACGAATCGGGTCGATGAACGAGGTTCCGGTGTACTGCATCCGCGGCGTGGGTTGGCTGTAGCCGCAACCCCAGGTGGGCGCGCTGCCGACGGACCTGCGCGCAAGCAGCCAACGGCGTAAGAGGATCAGCGCCGCTAGGGTGCCGAGCAAAATGGCCGCAGTCTTCGAGATCCCGACCAGAAGCTCGACGCTGCCGGCGAGTCCAACCGCCGAACCAGCGAGGCCGCGTGCAGCGGGCAGGACGCAAGCAATGGCGAACGACGGAAAGATGCCGATGGCGAGACACAGAACGGCCCCCAGCACCGCGGCGGCGTTCATCGTGCCACCGTGCTCATGGGCCTGCGCGGCCGCCTGCGAGCGCGGCTGGCCCAGGAACGCGATGCCGAAAGCTTTGATGAACGAGACCACGGCCAGGCCGCCGATGAGCGCCAGGGCGGGCAGCACGACCACTGCGCAGGCGCCCGCCGCTCGCGGCAGATGGGCGGCGCCGCGGAAGGCGGCCAGGTAGATGAGAAGCTCGCTTACGAAGCCGTTGAGAGGCGGCAGCCCGGTGATGGCCAGGCACCCGATGAGGAAGGTTGTCCCGGTGACCGGCATGCGGGGAAGCAGCCCGCCCAGGGCACTGATAGCGCGGCTTCCGGTGGCATGTAGCACCGAGCCCGCGCCTTGAAACAAAAGCCCCTTGAAGAGGCCGTGGCCGAGCACGTGCAGGAGCGCGCCGGAGAAGCCCAAGAGCGCCATCTGCGGATGGCCTGCCGTCTTGCCAAGCACACCCAGCCCAAGCCCGATGGCGATCACGCCCACGTTCTCGACGCTGCAGTAGGCGAGCAGGCGCTTGAGGTCGCGCTGGGAAAACGCGAGCAGGATGCCAGCCAAGCCCGAGCAAATACCGACCGCGACGAGTATGATGCCCCAGCCGACACGCAGTGGCCCCACGAAATCCAGGGTTCGCAAAAGCCCGTAGATGCCAAGCTTGATCATCACGCCCGACATCACCGCTGACACGTGGCTGGGCGCCGCCGGATGCGCATCAGGCAGCCAGAAGTGAAAGGGCCAAAATCCGGCCTTGGTACCGAAGCCGACCAGCGCGAGACCGAAGGCAAGGTTGCTGCCGACCAGCGCGGCCTTCGCAGCCCGTGCCATGTCGGTAAACGCGAAGCTGCCCGCACCGCGGGCGAGTATGGCAAACAGCGCGAACAGCACCAGAACCCCGATGTGGGTCGCTATGAGGTACGTGGTGCCAGCGCGACGGACACTCTCGCGCTTGCTCTCGAAGGTGACCAGGAAGAACGAGGCGATCGACATGACTTCCCACGCGAGCAAGAAGAGAATTCCGTCGCGCGCGAGCACCACCACGGCCATGGCAGCCACCAGCAGGTTGAAGCCGACCAGCGCGGGCGCAAGCCGCCGGGTGCCGCGATAACCGCGCAGGTATCCGATGCCATAGAGGGCGGCTAGGCCCGACACGGTGAAGATGCAGATCAGGAAAAACGCGGACAGGGCATCGATGCCGATGCGAACGCTGCCCAAGGGCAACGCCCAGGGCACGGCACGATCGATCTCTTCGCCAGCCATGGTAGCGACGATGGCGCCCGCAAGCCCGGCCACTGCCGCGACCAGCGCGCCCGTGCTGCCCACGACTAGCGCGACGCGATCCGAACGACCGAGGAGGGCGGCGACGAGCGCGGTGGCGACCAGACCTGCCAGCGCGAGCAGGAGCAAACTTAACGCGATTTGAAGCACAACTACGGAATCCGACGTACTTCTACGGATATTGACGACATAGTCAAGTACGTTGTATTCGAGTTTCGGATGTTTGCGGTAATTCTGGAGGACCGATGGACGACCGTCTGATGACCATCAAGCAGCTCGCGGGGTATCTAAACCTCAACGAGCGGACCGTGCTGCGCCTTGTGACGGACGGCGTTCTACCGGGCGTAAAGGTCGGCAATCAGTGGCGATTCCGAAAGGCGATGATCGACACCTGGCTCGACGATCAGATGCTGGGCGTGACCCCGCGCATGGTCGACGAGCCGAAGCCCGTGGTTTCACCGCGGGCCATGCTTGAGCTGGCCAACTGCTTCGAGCTTTCCCACATCATTCCCGAGCTCAAGGCGTCGAGCAAAACCGGCGTCATCGAGGAGCTTGCCAGCCTAGCCGGCCAGTTGGGGTTGGTGCGCGACAAGACCTGGTTCATCGGCGCGCTGATCGAGCGCGAGAACATCATGCCCAGCGCCACCGGTCGCGGCGTGGCCTTTCTGCACACCCTTCGTCGTAATCCGCAGCAGGTCACCAAGCCGTTCATGGTGCTGGGGCGGTCGAAGCAGGGCGTGGACTTCGACAGCCTGGACGGCCAGCCCACGCACCTGTTCTTCGTCCTCGGCCTCAAGTTCCACGAGCTGCATCTGCCCTGGCTGGCCAAGCTGTCCAGCATGTTCGCCACGCGCCAGGCGGTGGATCTGGTGCTGGCAGCGAGCGATACAAAGGCCATCTACGACGTCATCGCCGCCAGCGAGAGACGCCTGACCAAGCCGAAGTAGCCGCGCCTATTGGGGCGCCGGTTGGCCGCAGAACTTGGCCACCATGCTTTGGTTCGGATTGGCGGCCACCACGATGCTTCCGTAGGTGTTGCTGGTGGGCGCCTTGCCCTCGACGCCGGCCTCACGGCACACGTAGCCGCTGCGGCAATCACCGTCGCTGCCGCAGGACTTTTGGCAATAACGGCGCTCGGAGATGCGGGGAACGCAATGCCCGTCAGGCAGGCAGATCTGGTCGCTCGGGCAAGTCAGTCCCGGCACGTCCTCGGTTTGCAGCGTGCTGCTGCTGGTCACCCAGTCGCAGATGTCGGCCCCTTCGGCTTCGTAAGGGAAGACCCGGATGCAAATCGATCCGTCCGGGCAGGACCTTTCGTCGCAGCCGTTGATGGTGCAGTAACCACCGGGTTGGGACAGGTCGCAGTCCCGCGTGCCGTCCTGGGAGCAGTCGACGTTGGTGGTGCAGTCGTCGCCAATGTCCTTGCCGCAGGCAGCGGCGGACAGCGCGAAAAGCACGAGGAGGATACGGGCTCGAGGCACGGCCGCAGTATCTGCCACAACCGCGCGAAGAATCAACGGAGGACTGCACCGATCACCATGGTCATAAGGAACCCCAGCACGACGCCCGACGACGCCGTTGCTTCGTGGCCGTGGCTGTGCGATTCGGGGATGACCTCGTTGGAAGTAACGTAGATCAGGATGCCGCCCGCCAGCGCGAGCACGATGGGAAGCGCGCTGGTGGCCGCCGACGACAACGCGTGGCCCAGCAAGGCGCCGAAAGGCACCGCCAGTCCACTGGCCGCGATCACCAGCAACGCACGCCATGGGTGCACGCCCGAGATCCGTAGCGGCGCGCCCATGACCACGCCCTCGCAGACGTTCTGGATACCCACCGACATGACCAGAAGCCAGCCAAGCCGCGATCCGTGCTCGGAGGCGAAGCCGGCGCCGATGGCCAGCCCCTCGGGAATGCGATGGATGCTGAGCGCGCCCACGATGGCGTAGCTGCGGCGCAGGTCCTCGTCGTGGTGGTCGTGGTCGTGATCCAGGCCGATGTGCCGGTGGTGACCGCCCGCGTGGCGGTGCGGGATGATCCGGTCCATCAGCGCCGCCACCATCACGCCAAGGAGAAACCCCAGCACGACTTTGCCGAGGTGCCCGAGGTTGAGCCCGGCCGGCCCCTGCACACCCTCCAGGGCCTCGGTCAGGAGGCCCAACGTCGCAGCGGCCAGCATGAGTCCCGCCCCCAGGCCGAGGATACCGTCATAAGCGCGGCGAGGAAGCCTCTGCATGAAGAAGAACGGCAAGGCCCCCAGGCTCGTGGCAAGACCGGTCAAGCCGGCGGCGGCGAGGGTTTGCAGCATGGGACCGACTTCTTACCATGGCGCCGGCCCTGGTCGCGAACCCACGGCGATTTCGGCCGCGCGGATGCAAAGGCACTCTTCCGGCGCCTCGGTGGAAGTATGCTCAAGCACAATGTTCGCGTACCTTGGCCTCGGATCGAACCTCGGCGATCGCCAGGCCGAAATTCGCCGGGCTGTCGATGCGCTGGCCGAGCATGGTCGGGTGGAAGCGGTCAGCGGCCTCTACGAAACCCTGCCCGAAGGCGGCGCTGTGCAACCCAAGTACCTCAACGCCGCGGTCAGAATCCGAACCTCGCTCACCGCCCGCGAGCTGCTCTTGGCCTGCCTTGCCATCGAACGCGCACAGGGACGGATGAGGCCGCAAAGTGGTGCCAAGGCCCCGCGCACCGTCGACATCGATCTGCTCCTGTGCGATTCACAGATCATCGACGAGCCCGGCCTCCACGTGCCCCATCCGCGCCTACTTGCCCGCCCGTTCGTGCGCATCCCGCTGGCCGAGGTGGCGCTGCCCGGGCTGCGCCATCCGGTGAGTGGCGATGCGCTCGACCGCAGCGATCCGGATCCAACCGTGGCCGTGGTTGGCGGTTACCCTTTCGCTTCCTCTTCGCCGGCGGGCGGCTCTTCGTAGGTGACTTCGACCTTCCACTCAACGGCCAGCCAATCGAGGAGGGCAGATTCGCGGCCTTCCACGGTGTCGGTCATGGCGGCTTCGATCACCGAGCCGTAGATGAGCTCGCGCGCCTCTTGCCGTTCAATCTTCGAGAGAAAGACGCGCAGGGCTTTCTCGTCGGGGAAGCGCTTGTCCACCTGCTCCACCGCCTTGCGGTAGTTGTCTTCGCCGATAGCGTCCACGATGGAGTCGATTTCCTGCTGTTCGTCCTCGTTCACGTGCCCCGAGGCCAGCACGACGAATTCGAGCAAGCCAGCGAGCGCGATCTGTTCATCCTGGTTGAGGTCGGCGAGTTCCATGGTTGTCTCCTTGTTCGATCTTACACCAACCGGGCGGCTTTGCCGCTCGCCACGGAATTCGCGTGAAATCGGCACATACCACGAGGATAATCGCGGACACGCGATGAAACCGGTAAGGAACATTTTGGTGACGATGGGCGATCCGGCCGGGATCTCCGGCGAAATCGCGGTGAAGGCGTTTGCGGCGCTCGCGCGGCCCAAGGCGCCGGTTGCCAAAGAAGTCCGCGCCCTGCTCGCCGCCCGGCCCACCAATCTCTACCTGGTCGGCGACGGCAACGTGCTTGCACATGCGGAGCGGGTCGCGGGCGTCAAGATTCCTCTTGATCTGGTCGACGCATTTTCCGCCAACGCGCAGCCGCCGGGCCGGATCCGCCTATTCGGCCTCTCGCAGATTGCCATGAAGGGTTTTCGCTTCGGGGTTCCAAGCTACGGGCGAGAACAGAAGGGCTACCTGGATTTCGCCATCGAAAAGGCCCGCCGCAAGGAAATCGCCGCCATCGTCACCGGTCCCGTCACCAAGGAAGCGGTGGCCGAGATCTTGCCCGGCTTCGTGGGCCACACTGGATACCTGGCCGAACAGCTCGGCGTCACCGAGGAGCGTATGGCCTTCTTCACGCCCGACTACCTTCTGGTCTTGCAGACCACCCACGTTCCTCTGGCCGAGGTATCGAAACATCTATCGCGCTCGAGCATCGCCACCACCATCGCCATGCTGGCGACGGCGGGACGCAAGTACTGGCGCCGAAAACTCCCGGTTGCGGTGCTGGGCCTAAATCCGCACGCTGGCGAGCACGGGCTGCTCGGCAGCGAGGAAGAGCAGATCATCGCGCCTGCCATGGAGGACGCGCGTCGGGCAGGCTGGGCTTGCGACGGTCCGTTCCCGGCGGATTCCTTCTTCGTCGCCCGGGTGAAGCGCTACAAGCTCGTGGTGGCGATGTACCACGACCAGGGCTTGGTCGCGGTCAAGCCAGCGTTTCCCAGGGTCTCGGTAAACGTGACCTTGGGGCTTCCCGTGGTGCGCACTTCGGTGGACCACGGCAGTGGCTACGACATCGCCGGCAAGAACAAGGCCGACGAAACCAGCCTGCTCTACGCCATCAAGGTCGCTTTGGAGCTGACCAAATCTTGAACGGGCCACGTGGGCGCCGCAGGGGCTCGCGCACCCCAGCGGCCGAGCTCGCGCGCCAGCAGTACTGGCGCAGCATGCGCCGGTGCAGGTTGGCCATCTGGGTGAACCGCACCCCGAACCCGTAGAAGTAGTCGTCCAGATCGTCGCGGCAGGTTTCCCCGGCCACCCACAAGGTTTCGCCGATGGCCGGCAGCTTGAATTCCAATCCTACCGGCGTTCGCGGCGGGTACGGGTTCTGGGCCAGAGCGTTCAGGAACAGCCCGCTCTCGCTGATGTCCACGGATACCGCGCGTTGCGGTTGGTCCAAGAGATAGGCGCTGACGTACATCTCCGTCGGGATGCGGGCGTCGAAGCGTCGGTTTTCCTCGAACAGCGTGCTTAGAGTCATGGCGACCTCTGTGTAGTTTAATGTAGGATATTACGCTACAATTATCTACACGTCAAGCAAGCCGACGTCGAGCAGGCAGAAAAGAAATGCCTGGACAATGTGGGAATAGTCGCCATCCTGTGCTCGTCGTTCCGCGATCGATCTCCTATCGGTCCAGGCCTCTTTCCTAGCGCGTTAGTTCTCCTGGGCGTTTATGCAGTCGAGAACTGGGCGCATTGTGCGTGACCCA